>CAWUUU010000271.1:0-20632 GCA_963924995.1 uncultured Opitutales bacterium | reverse complement strand
AAGTTTGTTTTGGCAAATTCAATCACTCTGACCCCGGGTACCATTACGATGTTAATTCGAGGTGATGTGTTTCATATCCATGTGATGAGTCAGTACTTGGAAGATGATTTATTAACTGGTGCGATTGAAATGAAGGTCTTGGAAATCTTTGAACCCGAGTTGTTAAATAAGGGATGATTGATTGGTTTGCCATTATTATGGGTTCGACCCTGTTTTTATTGATGATCCCAATGGTTTATCGAATTTGGGTGGGGCCGACTCCGTTTGATCGGATGTTGGCGGTGAATGTGATTGGTACAAAGACTGCGGTTTTGCTTGTTATAATTGGGACTCTTTTTGACCGGGTGGATATGTTTGTCGATTTCGCAATCGCTTATGCATTGCTCAATTTTGTCAGTGCAATTGTAGTCTCCCGTTACCTAAACCGAACGATTTCCCTGAGGGAAATAGAAGAAAGGGAAAAAGCCAAGGGGGCTAAGGCATGATGATCGAATCCTTGGGAGTTTTGCCAGTGGTTGCCGAGGCGGTGGATGCGGGTGGGGGAATTATACCGTTCCAAATTATCGGTTTCATTTTGGCGGTGATTGGTTTGGTTTTCTTTTTGGGCACAGCGGTGGGGATGGTTCGTTTTCCTGATTTTTACACTCGGATGCATGCGGCGGGAAAAGGGGATAGTTTATCCACCATGTTAATCCTTTCCGGCTTTGCTTTGATTACAATGGAAGATTTTTCCTTGGGGAGTTGGTTACTCTTGGTCAAAATTTTGGGGATAGTCCTATTTATTTATATTACGAGCCCAACGAGTTCACATGCATTAATGAGGGCGGCATTTGAGGATGATGAAATGCCTTTGGAGGAAAAGGATTTGAAGAAACCCAGCAAGGTAAAGAAATAATGGGGTTAGAAATATTTAACACTTTTATTTTACTCCTGCTCGTGGTGGTTGCATTAGTCTCGTTGCGGGTGAAAGATTTACTCACAGCCTCCGCGGTGTTTGGAGTTTATAGTTTTTTAATGTGCTTACTTTGGGCGGAAATGGGGGCGGTGGATGTCGCATTTACTGAAGCAACCGTGGGGGCTGGCATTAGTACGGTGGTGATGATTGCGACGATTTTTAACCTGAAAAGAAAGTCTTCAGATTAATGAAAAAGCTTTCTTTAATACCAGTTCTTTTGGTGGGTATTTTGCTGATTTATGCGGCTAATGATTTCCCCGAATGGGGTGACCCAAGTTCGCCCGCTTCCAAGTCGCCACTGTCTTCCCATTTTATTGCCAATACTGGAGTGGATACAGAGGTGCCCAATATGGTAACGGCGGTATTGGGGGATTATCGGGGTTTTGATACGATGTTTGAAACGGTGGTGGTATTTATCGCGGGGATGGCGGTATTAGCCATTTTGAAAAATTCTGATAATAAAAAATCAGGTAAGCGTGAATTTGAAGTGGATGCGGAGCCCGATATTATTGTGACGAATACAGTTCGTTTACTCGTGCCTGTTATCCAAATTTTTGCCTTTTATGTGTTAGCCCATGGACATGTGAGCCCGGGGGGTGGTTTCCAGGGAGGCGTGATTATGGGAGCGAGTTTTATTCTGGTCGCCTTGTCTTGGGACTTGGAGACTGCATTAGCCCGGTTTCCTTTGGATCGTTGTACTATTGTGGCGGGTGCAGGAATTATTCTTTATGGGGGGATTGGTTTACTCTCGATGTTTCTTGGCGGGGAATTTTTGGATTATGCAGAATTGGCTAATGTTTTTCCAGTCTCCCGTGAAATGGCCAGATATTATGCTATACTTGGGGTGGAGATCGGAGTGGGACTCACTGTGACCGCAATCATGTTTTCCCTTTACGCTAATTTATCAACTGAAGGTCGCCTCAAAGGCGGTCTCTAATCGGAGTTAGGTAAGTAATGTTTGAAGACGGAGGTATAATCAATGAATTGTTAATCGAGAGATTGAACTACTTGATTTATGTCGTCCTTTTGTTGATTGGGCTTCATGCCATGATAGCCAAGAATAACCTGATCAAAAAATTGATTGGGATGTCCATTTTCCAGACTGCAATTATTCTTTTTTATGTTTCGATTGGGGTCAAAGAGGGGGCGACGATCCCCATTTATTTACCCGAGCACGATCCCCATGGATCTCATGCGACTCATGCGGAGGGGAATCAGAGTATAGAACAAAATCATGGACCTGTGGTTTTGGAGGCTGGATTGGTCAAAGGATATTCGAATCCACTTCCCCATGTGCTGATGCTTACTGCGATTGTGGTGGGAGTGGCGACTTTGGGGCTCGCTCTTGCCTTATGCCAACGAATTTATCAGGGCTATGGTACAATTGAGGAGGATGAATTACTCGCCCAAATTGAAAAACAGGAAACACGAGTCCAATCAAGAGTTGCGTCCAAGGAAGCGACAGCAAAAGTAGTCGCAGTGAAAAAGGCTGCTGCTGCGAAGCCCAAAGTATCCAATACCAAGGCCAAGAGTTCGGCAAAACCAACACCAAAGAAACCAACACCCAAGTCCAAGGCAAAATCTGTATCCTCCCCTTCGAAAGCTTCTACTCAATCAGCATCAGTCAAAAGCAAGGCAAAGAGAGCACCCACGAAGTCTACAACTACGAGTAAGGTAAAGCCTGCCTCTAAAGCAAAAAGTACTACTTCAGCCAAATCTGTACCTGAAAAGAGCAAGGCAAAGAGAGTACCTGCTCAGCCCAAAGCCGCCAGTAAAGCGAAACCTGCCCCTAAAGCTAAAAGTAGTACTCCAACGAAATCTGTATCAGCCAAGGCAAAAACAGGGACTGCAAAGTCCAAAGCCCCGAGTAAAGCAAAGTCTATTACCAAGGCAAAAAGTACTACTAAGCCAAAATCGAGCACCACTCCTAAGAAATCGGCAAGTGTAAAGGCGAAGCCAAGGACTCCTAAGAAATGATGGAAAATGCAATAGCCTGGATCTTCATCTTCCCATTGTTTGGCTCGGTGGCCTGTGCACTATTGGGAATGCGAAATCGTAAAATTTGTTACCCCATCGCAGTTCTTTCTTTAGCTGGAGGTCTTTGGGGGGCAATCGAAACTTTGATTCAGGTTATTAATTCGGAAGTTCATACCATTTCGTATTTGTTTGGTGGTTGGACATTAGATTCTTATCCACGGGGAGTGGGAATTGAGTTTCATGCGGATATTCTAGGAATCTTGATCACCTTGGTGGTACTTGGGGTAGGATTAATTGTTTCTATATACTCGAAATTACCTGTGCAGGAAGAAACTCCCGGGAAGGAACCTCTTTTTTACTCACTCTTTTTACTCCAGATAACAGGTTTGGCAGGGATTTGTTTAACAGGGGATGCGTTTAATTTATATGTCTTAATTGAAGTGTCGGCGTTGACAGGTTATGGATTAATTGCCATGGGTTCGAATCGGGCAGCAGCCGCAACTTTTAATTATGTAATGCTGGGTACAATTGGAGCCTCCCTTTATCTGCTTGGAGTGGGTTATGTGTATATCAAAACCGGTACTCTGAACATGGTGGGCATACACGAAGTCATTGAAGCAAATGGCTTGGCTGATTCTGCAACTATGCAGGTCGCCTTTGTTCTGATTGGAATGGGGATTCTAATGAAAATGGCCTTTTTCCCATTTCATGCTTGGTTGCCCAATGCCTATTGCAATGCCCCGACTACCACCTCCTGCTTACTCGCTCCCTTGGTGACGAAGGTGATGATTTATGTGATGATCCGAATGATCCTGTCTGTTTTTGGGGTCGATTTTTCTTTCGAATCTACCCTCTGGACTGATGTGCTTCCTTGGTTAGTGGTGGTGGGGATTATCTGTGCCGCAGTGATGGCACTGGCTCAGCGCGAAATTAAACGGATGCTTTGCTACCTAATTGTGGCCGAAGTGGGTTATATGGTCGGTGGGGTTTGGATTTATAATTATTATGGCTTTATTGGATCGATCTTTCATGTGATCAGTGATGCCTGTATGACGCTTTGTTTATTCCTGGGGGCGGGCTTAATCTTGCGTAAGGCCAAGACAACTCAATTCGATGGTTTGCGTGGTTTATTTGGAAAGATGCCTTTGACGATGACCGGTTTTTTCATCGGCGGATTTTCCATTATTGGACTCCCGCCGACCTGTGGTTTTTTCAGCAAGTGGTATTTAATTACCGGGGCAATGGTTTCAGAACGTTGGGAATATATGATCGTGCTGATGTTTTCGACCATGGTGATGGTCGTTTTATTCTTCCGCTTGATAGAAAGAATCCACCTGGCAGTGGCTGAAAGTGGTGAGAACTTGGGTCATGGCCACGGAGACCTTGGATTAACTGAGGAACAGACGCGTTTTGATGAAGGTCCCTTAACTATGCTTATTCCATTATTGATTTCCGCGACTGTTGTAATTGTGGTGGGTATTTACAATCAAGAGGTTGTTTCTTTAATTGAGATCTTTCTGAGTGAATTTAACTTACCAAGGGGGACGGGTCATTAAATGAGTGCACCTGAAGTAACGATTGTTGAAGATATTAGGCCTTTAATCGCCCTGGTCGCTCCGTTAATTGGATTAATTGGGATTGTCTGGGCGGGAGAAAAACGAAGAAATTTACGGGAAACTTTTACCTTTTTAGCTGCAATTGTTCAGGCATCTGCGGTGTTGTCAATGGTGCCGCTTTTATTGAGCGGTGGAATTGTTGAATTTCATATTTGGCAAATGTTTACCAATGTTCCCTTACTTTTACGGGTAGATGGCTTTGGATTACTCTTTGCCTGTGTCGCTTCGCTTTTGTGGATTGCCACGACGATCTATGCAATCGGATATATGCGTGGATTACATGAACATGCCCAGACGAGGTTTTATTCATTCTTCGCGATCTCACTATCGGCTACGATAGGGGTGGCATTCTCCGCCAATCTGCTCACTATTTATTTCTTCTATGAAATGCTCTCGGTCTCGACCTTTCCCTTGGTTACCCACATGCAGGATAAGTCAGCAAGGACGGGTGGACGGACTTACCTTGGATATCTGCTTTTCACCTCTCTCTGTTTGCTCTTACCCGCGTTAAGTTGGTGTTATGTATGGTTGGATGGGGGTCAAGTCACCATGGACTTTTTGGCCGACACGGGAAAAGTTGGGCATTTTAGCGAGACAACTCAGATTATTTTATTGGTTCTTTTCACCTTTGGCTTTGCCAAGGCTGGGTTGATGCCTCTGCATTCATGGTTGCCGGGGGCGATGGTTGCCCCGACACCGGTGTCTGCATTACTCCATGCGGTGGCGGTGGTTAAAGTGGGAGTATTTTGTGTAATCCGGGTCTATTCCGATATTTTTGGAATTGAGGTTTTACAAAAGTTAGACGGCGAAGATTGGATGATCGGAATTGCCTGTGCGACCATTTTAATTTCTTCCTTAATTGCTCTTTCTCAAGATAATTTAAAGAGAAGGTTAGCGTTCTCGACCGTTGGCCAACTTGGCTATGTCGTATTAGGAGCGACCTTGGCAACCGAGCAGGGAGTGGGCGGTTCAGTTTTACATATTGCGATGCATGCCTTTGGGAAAATAACTCTGTTTTTCTGTGCGGGTGCTATTTTTGTAGCCTCGGGTAAGAAATATGTGAGCGAGTTGCGCGGTTTGGGTCGAAAGATGCCGATTACGATGGGTGCCTTTATGATTGGCTCGTTGAGTGTGATCGGTTTGCCTCCGCTGGGTGGGTTTGTCAGTAAATGGTATATTGCATTGGGAGCACTGGATAGAGATGCGACCTGGGTAGTGGCAGTTCTTCTGATCAGTTCTCTTCTCAATGTTTTTTATCTCTTACCTGTGGCGGTGACTGCATTCTTTCGAACAGATGACTCTGAAGAAGATCAAGGTATCAAGGAGGCTCCACTTGCTTGCGTGGTTCCGCTCTCGTTAACTGCAATTGGTTGTTTTGTTCTTTTCTTTCTTGCCGACCCGCTCCTGCAACTCGTTGGGATAATGGACTAAATTTAAATATTTAAGAGATGAGTGAGAAAAAAAAGATATTAAACGAGCCCAAAAGTTGGTTGGATGAACCCAAAAATGTCCGGAAGATAATTCGTGGATTTTATTTGCTTTGTGGCTTAGTGATTTTGGCCGATTTGGTTTTCAGTGTAGGATGGCACAAACACGCAGCTTTCAAGGAAGAGTTTAGCCTTCACTCACTTGAAACTCTTCCTGGCTTTTATGGACTATATGGTTTTTTGGCGTGTGTTGCTCTTGTCTTTGTCTCGAAGTTAATGAGGGGTTGGAAAGGAAAAAAAATTCTAATGAGAGAAGAGGACTACTGGGACAAGTAATATGAATATTCTAGCCGCGAGTATGGATTTAGGAGTCCACCCAGCAACCGCATTGATTCTCGGAGCCTTAGCTGCCGCCGTTTTACGTGGACGCTATGCTTCCATGGCTTTGATCCTTGCCCCTATTTTAGGGCTTTGGCAAATCCATGCCCTTGAGTTGGGTAGTAGCTCTAACCTTTCCCTTTTAGGGTATGATATTATCGGAGTTGCGGTCGATCAACAGGCCAAGTTATTTGGTTATCTTTTTCATTTAGCGGCTTTAGTTGCTGGTATTTATTCCTTTCATATTCGCGATCCTTGGCAAATCTCTATGGCTCTGCTTTACGCAGCTACTGCCGTGGGAGTTGCTTTTGCTGGAGATATGCTCTCGCTTTTCTTTTGGTGGGAAGGGTTAGCCATTACTTCAGTTTTTCAAATCTGGGGGCGTAAAACAAAGGAAGCGGAAGAGTCCGGTTTTCGATATTTATTCTTTCATGTTTCTTCGGGCCTACTCTTACTCGCGGGTATCCTTTTTCGTTTTCATGGTGAAGGGCCGTCTGCTTTTTCCCTCGAACCATTGACTCAAGCCTTAGAGGGGGGAGACCTAGGGGCTTGGTTGATTCTCTTGGCCATTGGGGTTAAAGCCGCTTTTCCGGGTTTACATGTTTGGCTGAAGGATGGCTATGCGGAGGCAACTCATACCGGCCCGGTCTGGCTATGTGCCTTTACTACGAAGTGTGCTGTTTGTATGTTAGTCCGTCTTTTTCCAGGAGCCGAGATTTTGATTGCGATTGGTGGGGTCATGGCAATGTTTCCGATTTTTTACGCTGTGATCGAGAACGACCTGCGTCGAGTACTCTGCTACAGTAAGATTAACCAGATTGGTTTTATGGTGGTGGCGATTGGCATTGGTACGCCCTTGGCAATAGACGGAGCAATCGCTCATGCATATACACATGTTCTTTATAAAGGATTACTGTTTATGAGCATGGGTGCCGTTCTTTATCGAACAGGAGAAATTCGTGGTTCTCACTTGGGAGGTCTTTATAAATCAATGCCATGGACTACTGGATTTTGTATTGTGGGCGCAGCTTCCATTTCTGCTTTTCCGCTCTTTAGTGGATTTATAAGCAAGTCTATCATAATAGCTGAAACGGCTCGTAGCGGTAATGTTTTTGTTTGGTTGTGCTTACTTTTTGCATCGGCCGGAGTTTTTCACCATGCGGGGATTAAGATACCATTTTTCGCCTTCTTTGCCCACGATTCTGGACTTCGGCCTAAAGAGGCTCCCATAAACATGCTCATTGCCATGGGAATTTCTTCCTTCATGTGTATTTTCTTAGGCTGTAATCCCCAGTGGCTCTACGACATGCTACCTAACGGTGCTGCCGGTTATCACCCCTACGATGCCACCCATGTTATTACGCAGTTAGAAATACTCCTTTTTTCAGCACTTGCATTCACGATACTCAATTTACGGGGTAAATATCCACCCGAGCTTCCATCAGTTAATCTAGATGCCGATTGGATATACCGTAAGGCAGGACGCGGATTTATGCTTTCGATGGAATTATTTTGGAATGGGTTGAACCGGTCTGTACATAAAATATTCATAGGTGGAATAGTTGACCGAGTAAATCGTTTCGCCAAGGCTGGGCAAGTTCATGTCATGACAATCTTCGCGGAAAAACTTTATACCCTTGGCCTCACTTCATCGACGAGTACAGGGCAGGAAAAGAGTAAAATGGATAAACGGGCAAAACTTGGATTACACCCGATTGGTCTAACTGCTGTCTTTGCTCTTTTATTTGTGGGTGCGTTTCTTTTGATTGCAGCTTCTTGAGGGATTGTTCCAATCAAACTTCTTGCTTAGCAAGGAACTCAGTGGTTTCTTACAATTTAGGATGAGAATATGGAATGGATTAAGACTGTTTTGGGTGATTTTGTTTGGATGTACCTCCTGCAAATATCTTGATCGAAATGCGAATTTTATTCCTGAAGAAAAAGTTTGGGTTAAAATAAATGAACTTGGTCCTGTTCATCGATTAAATCCCGCTTTTATCTATGCGATCTGCCATGCAGAGAGTAGTTTAAATACAAATGCGAAGTCCTCCGTGGCCCGTGGGATGATGCAATTAACAGAAGCGGCCTGGCAGGATGCGACCCAATTACACTATCGGCAGGCGTTTGAATGGGAGACTAATGTGGAGGTGGGCATTCTTTATTTAAGCAGACTTAAGGGGATGCTTGAAAGCGTGAACTTATTTTCCTACCCGAGGCTCGCCGCCAGTTATCGATATGGTTATGGGGCATTGCGCAAAGAAAAATTTATGGTCAGTCGGATGAAAACACCGGTTAATCGGATTTACCGAAAATTATTTGCCGGCGAACTTTCTCCTGTCTCTCCTCCGGAAGGTTAAATTGTCTAGAAATGGGAGCAAAGAGTAAAGTAAAGCGAAGAGAAAAGGGGGAGGCTGGGATCGAACTACCGTCTGCTTTTGAGAAAGAATTGAGTGATTTTCTTGCTTGGACTCAACTAGAGAAAGGATTAGCGAAAAATACGGTTAATTCTTATGAAAATGATTTGATTCAATGTGCTCAATATTTACACGGACAGGGGGTGTCGAATTGGCAAAAGGTAAAACTGGTTAATCTTTCAAACTGGTTAGCTTCTTTAACGGAGCATGAATATGCGGCAGCGAGTCTTTCACGAAAATTATCCGCAGTTCGTATGCTCGCGAAGTATTTAGTTGGCGAGGGGATATTAACCGAGGATTTTACCGAGCTTTTAGCCAATCCAAAAAAGAGAAGGCAGTTACCCGATTGTCTAACCATTGAGGAGATGGAACGATTCCTTTCTGCGCCCGATTTAAATGTTCCTTTAGGCAAACGAGATCGTGCCTTATTTGAATTGATGTACGGAAGTGGTTTACGAGTCTCCGAAATTTGTGCATTGCCCATGACTTCAGTCGATTGTGATGAGGGGTATGCTCGAGTATTTGGAAAGGGTTCGAAGGAAAGAATTGTCCCGGTGGGGAGGCATGCATCAACTGCAATCCGTAATTATTTGCATGGGGGGCGTCCTCAATTAGTCAAAGATGGAACGGGTGGAGAACTCTTTTTGAGCATGCGTGGAAAAGCAATTTCTCGAAAAATGGTCTGGGTATTAGTTAAAAGCTATGCACGAAAAGCAGGAATTGAAAAGAATCTAAGCCCTCATGGGTTGAGACATTCCTTTGCGACCCATCTTTTAAAGGGTGGAGCGGATGTGCGTGCCGTTCAGGAAATGTTGGGCCATGCTGACATTGGAACGACTCAGGTTTATACTCAAGTCGAAGTAGAGCGTTTATTGGATGAGCATGCAAATTTTCATCCAATGGCTCAAAAAAATGAGTAAATTTGCATTTTTTTCTCAACGTGCGCAAAATAAGGTTGAAAGGTTGGGCTTAGCCCTTCTTTTAGTTAGGGCGTGAAGGTTACTGTATTTGTTTCCCCCAAGACCACAGTCTTGGATCCCCAAGGCGCCGCGGTCGAGCAAGCTATGAAAAGCTTAGGCCATCAAACCGTGGGGGGTGTCCGTGTGGGCAAGACTGTCACCTTTGATATTGCTGGTGAGGATACGCCCGAGATTCGGGCTAAAATTGATCAATTATGTGATGGGTTGTTAAGCAATCCTGTCATTGAAGATTATCGTTTCGAGATCGAGGCGGAGTGAAGATTTTTCGCTACCTCGACAAGACCAGCAAGATGGGCTTTGGTCGGTTTGATGAAGATGGTCAGATGTTCCAGATCTTGAAAAAGGATAATGGTGATTTTGAGGCGACGACTGAGCGAATCACTCCTTTCCAATTTCTCACTCCGATTGATTTTCGCTGTATTTATGGAGTGGGGCTTAATTATAAAGCACATGCGAAAGAAACGGGTAAAGAACCGCCTAAATATCCGATGATTTTTATGAAAGCTCCGACCACCACTCAAGGCACAGGAGATCCGGTGGTGATTCCACGATTTTTACGTAGTGATAAAGTAGACTATGAAGGTGAATTGGGAGTGGTGATCGGAAAACCATGTAAAAATGTAAAACCTGAAGACGCTCTTTCCTATGTACTGGGTTATACTTGTGCGAATGATATAAGTGCCCGTGATTGGCAGAAAGAAAAAGGGGGAGGGCAATTTTGCCGAGGGAAGAGTTTTGATACATTTTGCCCTGTTGGTCCCTGTTTGACTACAGCAGATGAAATTCCAGATCCTTCCAAACTCACCCTGCGCACCTTTGTGAACGAAGAAAAGATGCAGGAGTCCTCCACAGGTGATATGATTTTTGATGTTCCCACTTTGATTTCTTTTCTAAGTGGAAGTACGACCTTGCTCCCTGGCACTCTGATATTGACTGGTACGCCAGCGGGGGTAGGGGAAGCACGAGAACCCAGGCGCTTTCTTCTTCCTGGGGATGAAGTGACCGTACAAATTGAAGGGATTGGTATTTTGACTAACCCGGTAGTCGAAGAAATTTTTGACGAGGAGGAACCCGAAACTCCCAAAAAACAATAAAAGTAGAAGTATTTTCATGAAAGTAGCAATTTTACAATTCCCCGGTTCCAATTGTGATTGGGATGCGGAACACGCGGTGCAGGATGTGTTGGGCATTCCCGCCGCCCGAGTCTGGCATAAGTCGCCTTTACCCACAGAAACTGAAGCGGTGATCGTACCGGGAGGCTTTTCCTTTGGTGATTATCTTCGCTGTGGTGCAATCGCCCGATTTTCTCCGATTATGAATGACCTCAAGTCATTTGCGGAGAATGGTGGGCAAATACTGGGGATTTGTAACGGTTTTCAAATCCTTTGCGAAGCGGGCTTGCTCCCCGGAGCCTTGATTCGAAACGATTGCCTGGAATTTCGCTGTATTAATCAGAGGGTAAAAGTGGAAGATTCTAATCAGCGATTTAGCCCCGATAAAATGGGAGGAGAATTAATCGTACCAATTGCACATGGTGAAGGAAATTATCGCTTGGAGGAGGATGCACTGGTGAAATTAGAATCCAATAAACAAGTCCTTCTTCGGTATGTTGGAAACCCGAATGGTTCAATTAACGACATTGCTGGTATTCGAAATGAGGCGGGTAATGTGTATGGTATGATGCCCCATCCCGAACGGGCCGTTGAAAAATTTCATCCAAGCCAGGACGGGTTGCCTATATTGGAAGCTTTTTTTGAACCGATTCGTTCGAGTTCCACCGTAGAACTTTCTGCATCATGACTGAGAATACAGTGACTTCTTTACCCCTTAATCCAGAACCGTGTTTAAATGTGGAGATTACTCCTGAATTAGTCGCTCAGCACGGCTTACTTCCAGAGGAGTATGAATCGGTGCTCAAGATTTTGGGACGGGTGCCTAATCTAACCGAGTTGGGGATTTTCTCAGTGATGTGGTCTGAACATTGCGCTTATAAAAATACCCGGAAATTGCTTCGTCTTTTCCCTACTGAAAAGAAGGACAAAGATGCAATTGGCCAAGTATTGGTCAAAGCAGGTGAGGAAAATGCGGGTGTGATTGATGTGGGCGAAGGGTGGGGCGTCGCGTTTAAGATCGAATCCCATAATCATCCCAGTGCGATAGAACCATTTGAAGGGGCAGCCACCGGAGTGGGTGGAATTGTCAGAGATATTTTTACGATGGGGGCACGACCTGTTCTCTTAACGAATTCCCTTCGCTTTGGATCCCTGGAATCTGATCATGTGAAGAGGCTTTTTCGGGGTGTTGTCAGCGGGATTTCAAATTATGGTAATTGTTTAGGCATTCCCAATATGGGGGGCGATGTTTACTTTGATGACTGTTACGAGGGGAATCCATTAGTTAATGCACTCTGTGCTGGAATTCTCAAACATGAGGATATTCAACGAGGTGCAGCCACCGGAGTGGGCAACCCGGTTTTTTATGTCGGACCAGGTACGGGACGGGATGGATTGGGCGGAGCCAGTTTTGCCTCCCGTGAATTGACTGAGGAGAGTGCCGCCGATCGACCTGCAGTTCAAAAAGGCGATCCATTCATGGAAAAACTTTTGCTTGAAGCCTGCCTTGAAATGATGGCAATTCCAGGGCTCGTGGTCGGTATTCAAGATATGGGAGCCGCGGGTTTGACCTGTTCAACTTGTGAAACCGCATCCCGTGGGAATTCCGGAATTGAAATCGATCTTGATCTTGTCCCTCAACGCGAGACGGGAATGAATTCCTATGAAATCATGCTCTCGGAGAGCCAGGAACGAATGCTCGTAATCGTGAAAAAGGGCAGGGAGCGGGAAATTAAGGAAGTCTTTGAAAAATGGGACTTACACGCGGCTCATATTGGAGAGGTGAAAGACGGAGACCGAATGGTGGTGCGTCATAAAGGAGTAGTGGTTGCGGACCTACCTGCAAAATCCCTTACTGATGAAGCACCTATTTACGATCAGCCTGCCTCTGAACCGGCTCATATTGAAGCAGCCCGAAATTGGAATATCAGTTCAGTACCTGAGATTTCCGCTCAGTCTGTTGAAGAATCTTTAGGGAAATTATTAGCTCACCCCACGATTGCTTCGAAGAGATGGGTTTGGCAACAATATGACCATATGGTCATGTCCGGCTGTACTGTTGAACCGGGTAGTGATGCCGGAGTTGTCCATTTGAGCATTGCTGGAATTGATAAAAGATTAGCGATTTCGAATGATTGTAATAATCGATTCTGTTACCTAGATCCTTACAAGGGGGCACAAATTGCCTTTGTTGAATGCATGCGCAACTTGGCCTGTTCGGGTGCCCGTGCATTAGCGGTTACAGATAATCTGAATTTTGCAAATCCTAATAAACCGGAAGCGTATCACATGCTTAAGGAATGCGTGAAGGGATTGGCAGATGCCTGTACTTTCTTTGATGTCCCAGTGGTGGGTGGAAATGTGAGTTTATATAACGAGCATGGGGATGGCGGGATTGACCCGACTCCAGTCGTTTCAATGATCGGTTTAATCGAGAAGTCAGAAAGTGTGACCCGGAGTTTTATTTCGCAACCAGATCAATCAATCATTCTTCTTGGTGGCTTGCCGCATGAATTAGGTGGAAGTTACTTCCTGCAAACTGAATACGGGAAAAAAGAGGGAACCTGTCCGGAAGTTAATTTGGGGGCTGAGAAAAAAGTTCAGGATTTCCTTATCCAGCAAATTGAAGCCGGTCACATTCAGGCGGCACATGATATCGCGGAGGGTGGACTTTTAGTTGCCTTGGCTGAAATGCTTTTCGAAAATCCGGACCTTGGTGCCATGATCTCAATTGATTCGATGGGGAATTCCAATCGATTGGATGCCCTTCTTTTCGGGGAAAGCCAGGGCCGTGTCTTAATTTCAGTTTCCAAAGAAGAAAGCCAAGAAATTCTTGAATCTGCGAGCAAACTTGGTTTATCTGTGGATCAATTAGGATCCTCTAATTCAACGGGTCGTTTAAAATTTTCAGTTGCGAGTAATGAAGTCCTTGATTCTGAGGTCAATCAACTCCATAAGATTTGGAACGAATCTATTCCACAAAAGATGAATCATAGCTAAACCACCATGAGTGATGAAATCGGCCACCACTGCGGAATTGCCTTAGTCCGCTTACGGAAGCCATTGGCTTATTACGAGCAAAAGTATGGAACTCCTCTATGGGGTTTTAATCAACTTTTCCTATTGATGGAAAAGCAGCATAATCGAGGGCAGGATGGTGCGGGTATTGGATCGATGAAATTGAACATGCCAGCAGGGGAAGCGTTCATGTTTCGAGAACGGAGCACAAGTTCAAAAGCGTTAAGCAAAATTTTTGGTGGCCAACATTCAAAATTGGACAAGATGATCAAAGACGGGGTTGCCTTTCCCGAATTTCCAGAAACTTATAAAAAACACTTTGATTACGGGGGGGAGGTATTACTTGGCCACCTTCGTTACGGTACTTCAGGTGCTTATGGATCTACCACTTGTCATCCCTATTTTCGAAAGAGTAATTGGCCAGGAAAAAACCTCATGGTTGCGGGTAATTTTAATCTGACCAATGTGGAAGAACTTAATCAGAGATTGGTCGAGCGTGGACAGCATCCGGTTTTTGACACTGATACTCAGGCGATACTTGAGGAAACGGGATACCATTTAGATGCGATCAATGACAAACTCTCCGCCGAAGCGATCCAAGAGGGGGTCAGCGGAGACGAACTTTCAAAATGGATTGGTTCACGGGTTGATTTACCCAATGTCTTTCGCGAAGCATCCAAGCATTGGGATGGTGGTTATGCCCTTGCCGGTATCATTGGGAATGGGGATGCCTTTGCGATGCGCGATCCATTGGGCATACGTCCAGGATTTTACTTTGAAGATGATGAAGTAGTCGCGGTGGCCTCGGAGCGTGCTCCTTTGATGACTGTGTTTGATAAGAAAGTCGATCAAGTGAAGGAAATTAAACCGGGAACTATTGTGGTGGCGAAAGCAAATGGAGATGTTCAAATCGAACGCTTCGCTGATGATCCTGCACAAGAAACCGCTTGTTCCTTCGAAAGGATTTATTTTTCCCGTGGGAACGATCCCGATATTTACGCCGAACGTAAAATGCTCGGTGCCTTACTTGTACCCGATGTACTCAGTTCTGTAGGGAATGATTTTTCAAACAGTGTGTTTAGTTATGTACCCAACACCGCGGAAAGTGCGTATTATGGATTTATGGAACAACTCCGCCTGGTCCGACGTGCGGAAGTACAGCAGCAATTAATTGAGGCCAAGAATAAGGGTGAATTAACTGATGAGTTAATCAATGAACTAGTGATGGACAATTGGCCCAAGGGTGAAAAGATTGCCAATAAGGATATCAAATTACGCACCTTCATCTCCCAGGAATCTGGTAGAAACCAACTCGTATCTCATGTGTATGATATTACTTATGGTGTGATTCGAGAAAAAGTTGATGCCCTAGTTTGTATTGATGATTCAATTGTCCGTGGGACCACTCTTAAGCAAAGTATACTTAAGATTTTGGGCCGTTCCAAACCAAGGAAACTCTTAATCGCATCGACTGCTCCACAAATCCGCTACCCCGATTGCTACGGGATTGATATGTCGGAATTAGGAAAATTTATCGCCTTTCAAGCCGCGGTCTCTTTGATTAAGGAGCAAGGATACGAAGGATTACTTGCTGAAGTTGCAAAAAACTGCCGAGAAGCATTGAAAGAAACTCGTCCAAACTTGGTAAACCATGTGAAAAAAGTATACGAAAATTTCACGCCAGAAGAAATTTCCGCCAAGGTTGCTGAATTAGTCACTCCCGAGGAATTGAATGGCGATCCACAAGTTGAAGTCATTTACCAAGGGATCGAAAACTTACATGAAGCTTTACCCGATCATCGTGGAGACTGGTATTTTACCGGTAACTATCCAACGCCTGGCGGTTACCGAGTCGTTCACAAAGCATTCCTTAATTATTACGAAAATAAAAACGGTCGAAGTTACTAGGTTTCCTTAAGAGAATCTGCGGTACGAATAAGATTTTATAATGCTTCTTCTGCTAGCTTGCTTTTACGAAGCAATTTTAGATAAATACTTTGACACCTTTGCCTTTTCCTTTCTTTAATTGTTTAAGGATGGAGACAAGTTATCAAACCCTAGTACTCAATCGACTTTGGCAGGCGGTTAATGTCGTTGGTGTGGAGCGTGCCTTTAGTTTGTTAGCACTTGATCATGCCCAAGTGATTTATGCAGAGGATGGAAGTTTTCGGGTGCTTGATTCGATTTCTTGGTTTGAGCATTGTCGGGAAACCGAATTTGCCCCTGGGGCAAGAGTGGTCAATACGGTGAGTCAGCAAGTATTAGTTCCGGGCGTTCTTTTACTGAGGGGATACGATCGAATGCTTTTACAGGAGATGAAGTTTAACCGACAAAATTTATTGGAGCGGGATAATCATCGATGCCAGTATTGCGGAAAGAATTTACCGAGTAAGGAGTTAAATATGGACCATGTGATTCCCCGTGATCGTGGAGGAGGAACCTCATGGGAAAATGTGGTGATTTCCTGTATTCGTTGTAATAGCAAAAAGAGTAATCGTTTACCCAGGGAAGCGGGTATGCGACTACTCAAAGAGCCCAAGAGGCCACCACGCCGACCTTTTATGTCTTCTTTGTATGGCAGACCAGTCGAGAAGACTTGGGAGTATTTCCTTCAGTCTAAAGAGAAGTAATTTTCCATTCTCGCCTTAGTAGTTCATTCTGCTATGTCTTTTTTTGATGGAGAACGGAGAGGAGAGTGAAGTATCGGATAGAAGAGCGGTTGATGCCTTGTATCGGATTAGTACACTTTCGGGAAATAAGAAAGATCCAGTTGAAGCATTGGCAGGTATTCTTGATGAGGTTATTAGTATATTTGGAGCAAGTTCTGCGTCGATTTGTTTGATCAATGCAGATTCTGATAAATTGCTCATTGAGGTGGAGCGTGGTTTATCAAAGGCAAGTAAGGGTTTTGAATTACCCATGGGAGTAGGAATCACAGGTTGGGTAGCACTTTATGGTGAAGCTTTTTTATGCCCCAATGTATTGGAGGAAGAAAAATATTTTCAACTCGATGATCGAATCAAGTCAGAGATGGCGGCCCCTTTAATTGAAGGGGGCAGAACGGTGGGGGCACTTAATGTGGATTCCTTAGAGGTGAATGCATTTAATGAAAATGATTTGAGGTTACTCGTTTTAATGGCGAAGGAGGCGAGTCGGGTATTGGAGAATATGTGGATGATCCAGCAGTTGAGAAGAAAAGCGGAACAGTTACAGACTTTGGTCCTGGTGGGCCAGGATATGGCAGGAAAGAGAGAGGTGGGAGAGGTTCTAAGAACGATTACACGCGAGGCGTTGCTTTTACTTGATTGTAAACTTTCCGCGTTTTTTCTTTATAACGAGGAGGAGGATTTACTTTGTTTGCATTCGTTGCAGGATCAAACGGGTTCTCGTTCGTTTGAGGAATCGCTTAGGCCATCTGATAGTATACTGGGCACATCATTACGTGGTAATAGACAGGTACAGACAAGAGATTTATTACGGACTGAGGAACATCATTTCGTTACTTTGATCCGTGAAGAAAAACTTCATTCGATGTTGGTAACCCCAGTTGTGTATGAGGATAATCCGATTGGGGTCTTATCCCTTTATGTGGATCGATCGCACCGGTTTAATGATGATGAAACTTTGATTGCCCGGGCCTTAGCTGATTTAGGAGCGATTGCAGTTCAAAATGCACGATTGTATGGACGGGTTTTTGATTCCGAAGAGAGTCTTCGTAAGAGCGAACGCTTAGCCACATTGGGAACATTGGCCGCGGAAATTGCCCATGAGATTAGGAATCCTTTGATGGTGGTCCGCTTACTTTTTGATTCGCTTGGTTTGGAACAGGGTGAGGATGAGGCTAAAAATAAAGACCTTTCAGTAATTCGGGAAAAGCTCGATCATTTGGAACAAATTGCGGGTCGAATTCTTGATTTTGGCAAGAGTCGAGAAGCTTTTCGAAAGCCTTTTTCTTTAAAAGAAATAATTGAAGACGCGACTTTGCTTGTACGATTAAAATTGGAACAATGTCATGTGACACTATATATAAATGAATTCCCCCATGATTTACTGGTCTATGTTGACAAAGGTCAGATTCAGCAAGCCCTTCTTAATCTTATGCTCAACGCCTTAGTGGCGATGCCTTCAGGTGGAAAGTTGAAGATTGAAGTGAGTCGGACAGGGGAGGGGAAAGCTCAGGTTTTGGTTGAGGATACAGGGACAGGGATTCCAGAGGAGTTGAAAGGAAAGATCTTTGATTCATTCTTGACTGGAACCACGGAGGGAACGGGCTTGGGTTTATCAATTTCGAAAAGAATATTGCGAGCCCATGATGGAGATTTGGACTTGGTTCAGTCCGGATCGAAGGGCACAATTTTTAAGATTACATTACCGCTTACCCGTTAAAACGGCTAGACTTCGAGGTAATATTTACCCGCGTTGAGAGACTCACTTAATTCTTCGCGAAGTTGTAGAAATTGGGAGGGGGAAAACTTTTTGTCATCGGCTGACTTTTCGATATTAAATACATCAGTGGCAATGCCTTGCTCGGTGGCAACTCGAGCAAATTGAATGGAGAACCCGCATTTGGAAATAGTCTTGGCAATTAAATGCAACAAACCGACTTGATCTGCGGCGCGTACTTCTACAATGATAAGATCTAAAGATACGTCATTGTATACATCGACGCGGGGTGGAATTCTTTCGCCTAAGCGATCTTCATTAGAAAAGAGTCGATTATTATTCGTTTTTTTTCTTTTTTCTCTAATGAGTTGATCGGGAGAAGTTTCATTTTCTAAAAAGTTGTAAATAGAAGACTCGCAGAGTTCACGAGTTTTCGTATCGTTTACGATCCCCCCTTTTTCTCCTTCCACATAAAAAACATCAATGGCGATTCCGTCTTTACGAGTAACTGCACGCGCACCAAGAATATTAAGCCCAGCAACAGAGAATCCTCCGGCAATTTTTTCAAAGAGTGCGGGGCGGTCCCGAGTTACAATATCTACAATTGTTAAAGTGCGCCGAACATCATTCCTCCAACTAAGTATGGGCTTGCCCTTATCATTTCCATTGTGGGCGAACCGGTGAACCATATCAACATGGAGGGCGACTTCTTCTTTACCCGCATGCGAAAAATATCTCTCGGGTACTTGTTCGAGATGGTCAATTAGTTCTTTTTGGGAAACACCATTAACCTCAATTTCTGCGTAGGCATTCTTTAAGACGCTTGGGTCTTTTCGGGCATGCTTTCCTTCCAGTACATTTAATGTATTAACAAAGAGTTGAGTATGTAGTTCTTCCTTATGATCATTCCATAGGTCGGGGGCAGTTGCATTGGCATCGCAAAATGTATGGACATAAAGAAAGCGTAATCTTTGTTCACCTTCTATGAATTGAGCATAGGAATCAATTACATCGGGGTCATCCAGATCAAACTTGTTGGCGAATCTGGTCATTTCTAAATGATTTCGAATCACAAAGAGTATTCGGTCGTGCATTTCATAAGAGATGCCTAACCGATCCAATAATCCGCGAGCAATCTCAACGCCTCGTTCGCAATGTCCTTTGGGTCCCTGATCCTTCCCGAGATCATGGAGGAAAAGAATCAGGTAAAGAAGACCGGGAACTTCATTTCTCCGAAGAGCTTCGAGGTAATGTGCCGATTTACTTTTTTTGCCCTGAAAAATTTCGTCTAATATCGTTATGCAGTGTAAAACATGCACGTCAGCGGTGAAGCGATGGTAAAGGTCGTGTTGAACTTTACAGGAAAGGCGTCCAAATTCAGGTATGAATCGACCGAGAACTCCGAGTTCATGCATTTCACATAATACGGGGCTTACGTTTCCAACCTCCTGAAGAATCGATCTAAAAGTTACATTGGCTGAACTGGAATTGATTAAAGTCGAGTCGATTAGAGAAAGTCGATTACGAACAAGGGCACGAAGATCGGGAGAAAGTGTGGCATTTAATCTTTGAGCATGGCGAAAAAGCCGAATAATGCGTTCAGGGTCTTTATCAAAGATTTCGGGGTCTGGGCTAGTCAATAAATCTTCCCTTAAATCAAAGCCATCCACTTTTTGCAAAGGTGCTGCTCGGTAGGCATTGATCACATTTTTAAAACTTAATTTATTAGTATTTCCACTATTCGCGTGAACCAATCTTTCCTCTAATATTCCACTTATTTGATGAATTGCTTGGGCTTTTGTATAATAATCTCCCATGAACGCTTCGACTCTTCGAAAAATATCTTCCTGAGGATAGCCTAGGCCAAGTGCGATATCGGGTTGTTTTTCAAGATGAAGAACATCGACTGGGCGAGTGCTTCTAAAGTGTAATTCATTTCGGACTCGGAGTAAAAAAGAGTAGGCATCGTTGAATGATTTCGTCTCCTGCTCGGTTAGGTATTTTCTATCAACTAAGCCTTGGAGATTCACCAAATTAAATTTCACCTTAGCCATCCAGAGGATTCCTTGATAATCTCTTAATCCTCCGACTCCATTCTTTACATCAGGTGCTTGTAAAAATACGGTATTTCCTTTGCTCTCTCTTCTTTCGACTTGGTGTTTAAGAAGTTCATTTAAATATTGTGCCGGTTGATGTTTGCGACAAAATTTAAAAAAGCTAGTGATGAATTTCTTAGAAATTTTACGATCTCCGCAGACGAATCGAGCATCGAGCATTGAGTTTTTATTGCGAATATCCTTTTGAGATTCGCTTAATGCCTCTTTGATCTCTCTTGAGGCATGACCCACTTTCAACCCAGCATCCCAAAGAGG
>CAWUUU010000270.1:0-6948 GCA_963924995.1 uncultured Opitutales bacterium | reverse complement strand
ATCGCATAGAGGGACTAGGTCAGCAATCGTTCCTAAGCCAGCAAGTGCGAGTGAATCTTTAGGGCTTATTTCAAGGGCTTTTTTTACTCCTTGTTGGCGTAATGTTTTGAGAATTCCATGTACCAACTTAAAAGCAAGTCCGGCAGTGCATAAAAATCTCCATGGTTCCCCATGATCCTCGTGCAAGTGGGGGTTGACTTGAATGGCTTGTGTTTGAAATTTTTCTTTAGTCTGATGATGATCAACAATAATTAGATCAATTCCTTTAGCCTCTAATTCTTCTGCTTCTTTTTGTGAGTTCGTACCACAATCAAGGGCAATTACCAAATTAATTTTGGCAAGTTTTAAACCACGTTCTAGGATTTCTTGAGTTAATCCGTACCCTTCATTTTTTCTTTTTGGGGTCACATGAAATGGAGTCAGTCCCAATGCGATGAGATTTTTTTTCACAATTACCGTGGATGTAATTCCATCTACATCATAATCGCCAACTAAGAGGACATTTTCTTTATTTCCAATGGCATAAATCACGCGATTGACTGCCTCGGTCATTCCATCGATGTCAAAAGGATCCGATAAATGAGCGAGTTTTGGATTGAGAAAAGCCTTGGCTTTCTCTGGCGTAATAATGCCCCGTGCAGATAAAAATTTTGATAGGGTTGGAGAGACCGATAATTTTTTGCTTAGTTCTTCAACGAGATTTTCGTCGTACTTATCTTCAACCCAAAGCATTCAATTTTATTTATTCTATTCTAAGAGACACTGTGATTATTTACTCGAGGAAGTCTGCCAATCATACTTGGGAAGAATCTCACCATCTTCCACATGTTTACGATCTCCTTTATGCCAAAGAAAGAAAATTGGACTCGCAATAAAAATAGAGGAGAAGGTTCCAGTCAAAATACCGATCACGAATACGAAAGCAAAGTCATTGATTACTCCAGCACCAAAAATCCAAAGTGATAAGGCGGCGAGCAGAGTGGTAACACTCGTGAGGATCGACCTAGAAAGAACACGATTAATTGCGATCATGATGATCTTTTTCAATCCAGTAACGGGGTTCATTTCAAGTTCTTCTCGAATTCGATCAAATACAACTATGGTGTCGTTGATCGAGTACCCGACAATCATGAGGATCGATGCGAGCATAGGTGCGGTAAATTGGCCTGAACACAATACGCCACCTGATACCGTTCCGATAAGAACAAACAATCCTATTGTCATTAAGATATCGTGGATTGTGGCGACCACTGCTCCGATTGCATAACCCATTTCAAATCGTATCGCGACATACAATAGAATTCCTAGCAAAGCGACTACCACAGATAAAATTGCATCATCTTTAATCTGATTACTCACTGAGGCTCCTATATTACTCAATCCTTCTTCCTTTAACCCTGCATTAGGGTTTGCCTGAATAAGGGCCTCGAGCACATTTCTTGACTTACCAATTTCTGTCTGGAGGACAAGACGAGAAGCTCCTTCGCCAGAACCTATTTCAGATCGATATACATGCTGAACTTCTCCGAGTTGAGCATCACCTTCAAGGGATTGATCAATTTTTTCCGGTTCAATCTGTTGGTCAAATGAGGCAATTAATTCTTCCCCGCCTCTGAAATCGATTCCCAAAATTTCATCTTGGTTCGAATAGACTGAAAAAGATCCGATGGCTACTATCGCCCAGGAAGTAACAAATGCAGGAACCCGATATTTGTGAAAATCAATCTCTGCCCGAGGTGCCCGCTTTTCAATCTTTTGTAAACTGATCAAGTTCTGGACGCCGAGCTGCAATAAAACATTCATCAGAAGCCTGCTGATGAACAATGCACAAAAAACTGAGGTAACAATACCAATCGCTAGAGTAATACCGAATCCCTTAACTGGTCCAGTGCCCAACCAAATTAAAATGGAAGCAGTAATTAATGTGGTTAAGTTAGCATCAATAATGGTTGAAAAAGCTTTTGCATAACCACCTTCTAGTGCATTTTCAGAATTTTTACCTGAACGCAATTCTTCTCTTATTCGTTCGAAAATTAAAATATTAGCATCCACTGCCATTCCTATTGTAAGCACGAGAGCAGCCATTCCAGGTAATGTAAATGTTGCCTGGAAAATACCGGCCAGAACAGCAATTACCAATAAGATATTAGTTCCCACTGAAAGCACCGCAACCAAGCCACCTGCTTTGTACCATGTTATCATGAAGGCTATAATTAAAACTGCACCCAATAGGCAGGCATTTATACTACTGGAGAGAGCACCTGCAGCAAGGGTAGGGGAAACTTCATACTGCTCTCCGATAGTCAGCGAGACTTTAAGCGGATTATTAAGAATATCTGAAAGCATTTTTGCTTCTCTAAAACTGAAATTTCCGTTAATTACTGCACTTCCACCATCAATTTTTTGTTTTACCGTGGGAGCACTTTCTAATTGCCCGTCTAAAATAATCGCTAGGCGGCCGAGCGCCCCGCTTGCCGGATCGTTGGCATTGGCAATTTCACCTGTCAGGTCAGAAAAAATCTTACCCCCTTCGGATGTAAAATCTAAGCCGACTTCCCATCCTCCCATTTGATCCTGTTTGGCGTAGGCTTCTTCGATGATTTCACCATCAGCAGACCAAAGCCGCTTTACCCAGATAGGTCTTTCGTTCGCAGTTGCATCACTCCTAAGCATAGCAACGTAAGGAATCCCTTCTTCGTCAGTCCATTCTTCTCCTTCTTGGAGGGGAAGCGGTGCTTTAGTGTTAACATTAACAATCCTGAATTCAAGTTTTGCGGGTTTTTGAAGTTCCCTAATAATTCCTGGGTCTTGTTTTGTGGTCCGATCTGGGATTTGGATTTCAATGGCACGATCTCCTTTTTTACGCACCAAGGTTTCAGCAACTCCAAACGCATTTAAGCGTTCGCTCATGATTTCAATTACTTTATCCATCGGGGTTGCCCCTGAGGGTGAGGATGTCGATTCACTTTCATTGACATCAGCAATTTCCATGGTGAAGGCAATCCCTCCTCTAAGGTCAAGGCCTCGCTTAATTGCAGCTTGGGAATTTTTAAGTAGAGTACGGAGAACTAAATCGTTTCTTTTGTCTCGATCTTTAACATGATAGGATCGAATGCCAGGCTTGACCCAGAAAGGTAAGATTCTCGATCCTACCGTCCCAAGCACTCCTTCGGGGGGGCTGAAAAAAGCGGCATAGTCCAAACGATTGCGTTTTCCGTATGCCCTTAAAGCTCCATAATCAATTGCTTGATCCTCGGGGAGCTGGTTACGTAAGTTATCAATTACTTCAGAGAAATTTTCATGTCCAGTATGATTAGAAGAATTCGCATCAGAACTTACCTGACCTTGTGCGTATTCACCTAATTCCTGATCTTCGAATGGTTGAATGAGAGAAAAACTGATCAGAATAATCAGGAAGGTGAAAATTAGCTTCCCATAAGTGGACTTGTTCATAATTGGATATGGTTTAAAGAAGAGTTCCGAAAAGTCGGAAAAATAAATTAATCCAGTTTTGCAGAAACTGCTTCTTTGGATATTTCAACTTTTACATTTTCTGCAACTTGGATGACAAAACAATCGTCTTTAACTCCAGTGATTCTTCCAAACATACCACCCACAGTTTTAATGCGTGCACCTTTTTCAAGGGACTTAATCATTTTATCGTGTTGTTTTTGCTTTTTTCTTTGCGGGGCAATGAGCAAAAAGTAAAAGGCCACGAAGATGAGAATCATCGGAAGGAAGCTCATTAAGCTAGATTCGCCGGATTGACCGCTTGGGGGTGCCATGGCAATAATTTCGCCAATAGATGGTAGATCTGTGTAGGACATAAATATAAACAAAAGATAAATAAAAACGAGAATTAATCGATTTGGCAAGCTCTGAAGCTTAAATCAGAGAGGGTCGGTATTTGCTGATTCCGCCTCTTCTTTTATCGAGGACAGAATTTTTGGAGAAAGTCCAGAAATGTGAATGTCCCGCTGTGGAAAAGGAATTTCAATACCTTCCTTCTGAAAACGATCCCAAACCGCAAGAAAAACTTCGCTTTTTACATTCCCCACCCCATTGGAGGGATCATCAATCCAGAATCTAAGTTCTAAATCTATTGAATTATCCCCGAAGCCAATAATTAAGCATTTTGGTTCAGGGTTGCGAAGTGCTCTGCTAGTGGACCGGGCTGCCTCAAGGCAAAGTTCCATCGCCTTTCTTGGATCTGCATTATAGGAAATTCCAATTGGGACTCTTACTCGTACATTTCGATCACTGAAAGACCAGTTGATTACCCGATTCGTAATTAAATCTTCATTTGGGATAAGATGTTCTTTACCATCGCGGGTGATTACAGATGCGTACCTAGCGCGTAATGAATTAATCCACCCGTATGTACCTTCGATCTCGATCACATCCCCGGGTTTAATGGACCGATCTAAGAGTAGAATTAATCCGCTTACTAAATTAGATACAACTTTCTGCAAACCGAAGCCAATTCCCACACCAATCGCACCTCCGAGAATGGCAAAGGATGACAGGTCGAGCCCGATTGTGGAAAGGGCAATCGCGAAGCTTACAAAAACTAGAATGACCCGTAGTATTTTGGCAAGGAGTACTTGTAGGGAAGGGGGTAAATGCGGAAGTTTTTTGATTTTCTTTTCTCCCGAACTGCCAAGCAGAGAACTAATCCACAGTAAAATCAGTAAAATTAATCCACCATTCAAAATATCCAGAATGGATATTCGGCGATCCCCAACATTGAAAGCAAGTAAGTTAAGAAGATCGATGGTAGTTTCTAGTAAGCCAAAACTATGGAGTGCAGCTAAACTGAATGCGAGAACGGCAATTAATCGCAACCATGCACGGCTTTTGATGAAACCAGAAATCATCCTGTAAGTGGCCCATGCACCTGCCGCACTTGTGAATGGACGTATTAATTCCTGTGAGGAGATGGAAAACCTTTCCACCAAAGCAACTGCAAGCAAACAGGAGACTAGTAAATAAAGAGGAGCCACCATTCTTGTGACATTACTCCAAATGAGGGCCTTAAATTCGCTATTATTTGAGCTTTCTGAGAGCGATTCAAAAAGAGGCTTCGTAATCTTAGTTAAAATAAAAACGATCGCGATTAATCCGGCCAGGATTGCAAATTGTAAGCGAATGGACGGATCGATCCAAAATTCCCTCCAGTTGTTCCAATCCACGTTTGCGATCACAATGCTCATCTAATTATCTCTAAAGAAGAATGTAACTGCCTCCAATGCAACAAGGAACTAATTATTTTCAAATCGATTTAATAGCTAAGCAAGGTTAAGCCTACCTGCACACACCCAATTAAAAACCCTAGAATAGCACCAATGAATTCAATAAAGCGAAATTCCTTCCGCATGATTGAAAAGAGAATCTCTTCAAGTTTATCGGAGGAAAACGCTTCCACTTTTTCACGAACTAGCTCTTCCACATTTAAGCTTTTCTCTAATTTATTCCCTAAGTCTTGGGCAGACTCTCCAAGAAAGTCCTGAAGTTCCGACTTAAATAAATTGGTCACTTTCTCAACCATCTCATCGGTCAGAAACATCGCGAGCATCGGAAAGGTCTTCACCAGTTTTTCTCTGATTGTCTTTTCGATTCTTTTTCCCACGAGTTCCATCGATTCTTGGTTCGTTGCCAGTTCTTTTAGCTTTTGAGTGACATCTTTTACGGAAAAAAGTTCTTCTGCGACTAAGACTCCTAATTTTTCGGCCAGTTGTTTTTGTCTTTTGGGAAACACTCCCTGGATCTTTATTCCCAAAAAACTAAATGGGAGTCGGGGGTGAAAAAGCATTTTTACCGCAAGATAGTTAGTGAGCCATCCTATGAGTGCCGCGATTATTGGAAGTAACAAGAGTATTGGAGGCATTTATTTTTTCTGTTCTAAGAATTTAATTAACGATTCAATTTAAGACTTACGGAAAAGCCTATAAAATTGATAGTTGCGAAGCGATGGGATTTACTATGGTAAAGAGAAGTGAGCAAGTTCCTTTTACAAACTTTTATTTTTATAGGCTTAATCACTTTATTTGGATGTACACGAGTTGTCACTTTGCCTGTACGGACGGTTGTGGATTGGACTGAAGAAAAAAGACTTTCATCAGAATCGGTGCATGATTTGTTTAAGGAACCTGTGGATTAAGTTTTTTCTGATTCAGCGTTGGACACAAAAAAACCGCCTAAGCGGTTAACAAAAATAAATAGAAAAATAAATTAAGTTTTATTAACTCGATTCATTTAAATTAAGGGAAGCAGAGTTAATACAGTATCTTAAACCAGTTGGCTTAGGGCCATCAGGGAAACGATGGCCTAAATGAGATCCACAATTTCCACAAACAGTTTCTTCTCGTACCATTCCATGGCTTCGATCTGCAATTATTTTGATAGAATCTGACGAAATTGAATCGAAGAAACTGGGCCAACCCGTGCCAGAGTCAAATTTTGTATTCGATGCAAAAAGGGATGAATTACAAACGGCGCATTCGTAGATTCCTTCTTTTTTACAATCCCAATACTTTCCAGTAAATGCTCTTTCTGTACCACCACCACAGCAAATATTACTTTGTTCAGGGTCTAAATGATCAGTGTTGAACTTTTCATCAACCTTACTTTTATCCCTTTCCATAAACAGTTGTTCTACCTACGTTTACGGGAACCAAAGGAAACTTGCTTGCCGAACCCACGATTTCTTTTTTTCGACATAACAACTACTTTAGGCATTAGATCTTCAGGGGATTCTCGGTAAGCAAAGTCATCCACAAATTTTCTAGGTAATGCTTTACCCAGTAGTTTTTCAACAGATTCAACTAATGGTAGTTCTTCGGGTTTACAAAGAGTAAAGGCTTCGCCCTCCGTCCGTGCGCGCCCAGTTCTTCCAATTCGATGAATATAGTCTTCTGAATGTTGAGGGACATCATAATTAATCACATG
>CAWUUU010000269.1:0-9540 GCA_963924995.1 uncultured Opitutales bacterium | reverse complement strand
TGGGCTATCTGCTAAAACTATTGCTAACATGCAAGAGGTTAAAGCGAGAAAAGGTCCAGTGATTGCGATAGCACCTGAGGGTATTGAAATTCCTAAAGAAGCTGCTGATGATGTTTTTCGGTTGCCGGTTGCCCATGAAGTGATTCGTCCAATTTTAGCCAACCTACCTCTCCACCTCTTCGCCTATCACTTTGCTCGTTTGCGCGGATTAGATGTCGATAAACCTCGTAATCTAGCTAAATCTGTTACAGTTGAATAAATAAATGTTGCCTTGGCTTTTCAGGCAAAGGATGAAGGCAATAGAGTTTTTTCAACTTTTTCGATTGTCATAATTTTTTGAAAAATCGTTGGCTAGAATTACGGAAATAAAGAAAAATTCTGTTAATCGGTCTGAGGTCAAAGAATAATAGTTTCAAAAACCCAAAAAGCTTTTGAATATGTTACAAAAAACTCTAATTAAAAAGATTGTTAAAATAAAAGTGAAATTTAACTAAATTACCGTGATGATGCAGAGCCCGGATTATTATCGAAACCCCGAAAGTAATCCCTCGGTAGATCAGTCAAACCTCGACAAGCTTGAAACCAAGATTGCTGATACTTATGCAAGTTGGGAGAAATTAGAAGCATTGGCCGATTATTAGATGAATTTTATTCGTTAAATTTTGCCCTTTGGGGGAGTTAATTTTAATGAGTTCGAATTATTCCAACTTTAATAATTTTCTAGCTTTTTAGTTCCGTCTTAAATTTTTACAATTTGCGTACATAAGACTTGTCCCCAATAGCTTTGTTGGGTTGGGTAAGCTTTTTATGAGAATTCTAATTGTCTTCATCTCACCTTTTTTTCTTTTTTACTATGCCTGGGCAGATCGAAAACTTGAGTTTAATCGAGATATTCGCCCAATTCTCTCGGATGGTTGTTTCCATTGCCATGGGCCTGATGAAAAGGAAAGGAAAGGCGGGCTTCGTCTCGATCTTGAAAAAGATGCGTTTAAGGAGGCTAAGTCAGGATTTCAGGCTATTGTTAAAGGGAACGCAGAGGAGAGCGAATTGATTGCTAGAATCTTTCTACCCGATAACGACGATGATCATATGCCCCCGCTGGATAGCGGAAAATCGATTACCACGGAACAAAAGGAAACCTTACGCGGATGGATTGCTCAGGGAGCCGAGTATCAGGGACATTGGGCCTTTATCAGTCCGAAGCGTCCGGAGGTACCCGTTCATCCTGACGCTAAGCACCCGGTCGATGCATTTCTGAACGAGCGTCTGGGCGTAGAGGGCTTGCAGATGAGGCAGCAGGCAGACAAGAATACTTTACTGCGTCGGGCAAGCCTCGATCTAATTGGCCTTCCTCCCTCTTTGGAGGAAATGGATAACTTTGCCAAAGATGTTTCTTCCGATGCTTACGAGAAGGCTCTTGATCGACTGCTTTCTTCCCCTCACTTCGGAGAAAGGATGGCCTTGGAATGGCTCGATTTGGCACGCTATGCTGACAGCAATGGATTCCAAAGCGACGGGAGTCGCGATATGTGGCTGTGGCGCGAATGGTTGATTGGAGCTTACAACAGGAATCTGCCTTTTGACCAATTTACCATTGAGCAATTGGCAGGAGACATGTTACCCGATGCGAGGGAGGACCAGATTGTGGCAACCGGTTTTAACCGTAACCACCGTCTCAATGGCGAGGGTGGACGGATCGTGGATGAATGGTTTGTGGAGACGGTCATTGACCGGGTGGAGACAACATCCACGACTTGGTTAGCCCTTACCATGACCTGCGCCCGTTGTCATGATCACAAGTACGACCCGGTTTCCCAAAAGGAATTCTACGAATTTTTCGCTTTCTTCAATTCCAACGACGAGAGCGGGGTTCTCGCGGCCAATGGGAAGAATGGATTCAATACAATGCCTTTCATCAAGGTTGCAAGTAAGGATCAGAAAAACAAACAGGTCGAATGGGAAACCAAGCTCAAAGAGGCCGAGATAGGGGCGAAGGGAGCGGAATCCGGAATGGCATCTGCCTTTGAACAATGGCTGGAGAAGAAAAGAAAGTCCTTGGCCAATGGGCAGTCCAAGAAAACTTGGAACATGCTGGTAGGCGAGAAGGTGATGAGCAAGGGAGGAGCGACCTTAAAGAGACAAATTGACGGTTCCTGGCTGGCATCGGGCAAGAACCCCTCGGGTGACATTTATGAAATTCGGGCTCTCGTTGAACCCGGCAAGCTAGCCGGTGTCCTACTCGAGGTTTTCCCTGATAAGTCCTTGCCCAACCAGAGCCTGGGTCGCGCATCGAATGGTAACTTCGTGCTGACCGGTATACGGGTGTCGATCCAACCCAAGGAGGGTAAGCCAGTGGTCCTTGATATCAAGGAAGCGAAGTCCGATTATGACCAATCCAAGTGGGAGGTCTCTCGAATCCTTAAGAATTTGAAGAACTTGGACAAAGCCAGTTCTTCCGGATGGGCGGTCAACGGGAACGAGGTGGACAAGCGTATTCCACGCAAGGCGATGTTTATGGCCTCGGTCCCAATTGAGATTGTAAAGGGTTCGGAACTGATTGTTTCCATGCACCACAAATCTCAGTACAGCGATCACAATGTGGGGCGTTTTCGTCTTTCTTATTCACAGGAAAAAGTCAGTTCGCTTGATGGCAAGACGGGGCTGCCCACTGCGATTGCAAACTTGCTGAGTAAGGATGCTGAAGATCTTAAGCCCGCCGAGAGAGCCAAGCTTAAAAAGCACTTCCTGGCGAACACCAGTCATCCGGTTTCCCAAGCCCAAGCGAAGGTGGCTCAGGCCAAGAAAGACTTGAACAATTTCATAAATTCCTTTTCCAGCACCATGGTCATGAAGGAAAAGGCTAAGCCCAAGGATGCTTTCATTCTTAACCGTGGGGAATACGATCAGCCTACCGACAAGGTCGGCAGAAGTTTGCCTGCAGTTTTGCCCCCTTTGCCCGAGGGCGAACCGGTCAACCGTCTAGGACTTGCCCGTTGGCTGGTCTCGGGTGATCATCCTTTGACGGCCCGGGTATGGGTCAACCGGATGTGGGAACGTCTCTTTGGAGTTGGGATCGTCAAGACTTCAGAGAATTTAGGTTCACAAGCGGAGTGGCCGATGCACCCGGAGTTGCTCGACTGGTTGGCCGTGGAGTTTGCCAAGCCTACCCAGTTGCCTAAGGTGGCGGGTATATCGTCTCAGGCTTGGGATATGAAGGGTATGATCAAGTTCATCATGATGAGCCAGGCCTACTGTCAGAGTTCGAGCGCACCAGAGGAGCTTTATCGCAAGGATCCGGAAAACCGCCTGCTGGCACGGGGGCCGCGCTTTCGCCTGACGGGGGAACTTGTGCGTGATCAGGCCTTGGCGGTTAGTGGCTTGCTTGTCAATAAGGTGGGCGGTCCGAGCGTCCGACCCTACATGCCGGTCGGCGTTTGGTCTGAAACCAATCGCTATGGAAACCTCAAGAATTATAAAGCAGATAGTGGAGAAGGTTTGTATCGTAGGAGCATGTACACGATCTGGAAACGGACCGCTGCTCCTCCATCTATGCTCTTGTTCGATGCCCCTAACCGGGAGATTTGCTTTCCCCTGCGGTCCCGTACAAATACTCCCTTGCAGGCCTTGGCCTTAATGAACGAAGTGACTTATGTGGAGGCCGCCCGTTCCCTGGCCCAGAGGATGATGAAGGAGGGGGGCGACTCGGTCGAATCCCGTATCATTACGGGCTTTCGTCTAGTCACCGCCCGAACCCCGGACGCCGCCACTCTTGCCATCCTAAAAAAGGGTTTTGAGGACAGAAGAAAGGAATTTGAAAAAGACTCTGAGTCGGCCACCGCGTTGATTATGCAGGGAACCTCTAAGCCCGATCCATCTCTTTCGGCCCCCGACTTGGCCGCTTATTCGGCCACCGCTAGTATACTTCTTAACCTCGACCGTGTGATCACCAAGGACTGAACCTTTACAAGATGCTAAACGAATTTCAAAACCTTCTTCTAACTAAGCCTGATTTAGCGGCCACTCAAGATTTCTTGAACCGGCGGATTTTCCTTCGTAACGGGGCGGCTGCCCTTAGTGCAACTGCACTGGCTAGTATGCTTCCACTGCAGAGTGGATTAGCCAAGAACGATCCAACCACAAACTTTCCTAATTTCCCGGCTAAAGCTAAGCGGGTTATTTACCTATTTCAATCGGGTGCTCCCTCGCAAATGGACTTGTTCGACCCCAAGCCCATGATGGAAAAGCAGCGTGGGAAGGACTTGCCTCAGTCGATCCGCAATGGGCAGCGTTTGACCACTATGTCCTCAGGGCAAAAGAACTTTCCGATTGCTCCCAGTATCTTCAAGTTCGCCAGACAAGGTAAATCCGGGCAGTGGATGAGCGATGTGTTGCCTCATTTGTCTAAAGAGGCCGACGAGTTGTGCTTCATTAAGTCAATGCATACCGAGGCAATTAACCATGATCCGGCAATCACGTTTTGCCAGACGGGGCATCAGTTGGCCGGTCGACCGAGTATTGGATCTTGGTTGAGTTATGGGCTAGGTACGGAGAACAAGGAATTACCTTCTTATGTCGTCATGACTTCATGGGGGACTGGTCGGCCCAATGACCAGCCCTTATATGACCGATTGTGGGGTGCTGGATTTTTGCCCACCCAGCATCAAGGTGTGAAGTTCAGGAATTCGGGCGACCCAGTTCTTTACCTTTCCGATCCCAAGGGAATTAATCGGACAATGAGACGAGGGATGCTTGATGAAATTGCGAGTCTCAATCGTAAGGACAGGCAAGTGGTGGGTGACCCTGAGATTGATGCCCGTATTTCCCAGTATGAGATGGCCTTTCGTATGCAAACCAGCGTGCCGGAATTAACTGATGTGTCGAAGGAGCCTAAGCATATCCTCGATAGCTACGGGCCGGATGTTCTCAAGCCTGGAACTTACGCGGCAAATTGTCTGCTTGCTCGCCGCATGGCCGAGCGTGATGTGCGTTGCATTCAACTCTTTCATATGGGATGGGATCACCACGGGGGCCTACCCAATGCGGTTAAGGGGCAGTGCCGAGATGTTGACCAACCGACTGCGGCACTCATCGCCGACTTGCGCCAGCGCGGTTTACTGGAGGACACTTTAATCGTGTGGGGCGGGGAGTTTGGAAGGACCATTTACTCGCAAGGCAAACTTACCGCGACTAATTATGGTCGCGATCATCACCCCCGATGTTTCAGCGTATTTTTAGCCGGGGCAGGAGTAAAGAAAGGATTTTCATTGGGAACCACTGATGACTACTGCTATAATATTACTGAGGACCCGGTCCATGTTCACGATTTGAACGCTACGATTATGCACCTATTAGGAGTCGATCATAAAAAACTTACTTATCCCTTTCAAGGCAGAGATTTTCGACTTACTGATATACATGGCCATGTGGTCAAAAAGATCCTCACCTGACCCGAAGAGTCCCCGCACTTTTCGCATCGGGGAGGTGGTTTTTTAATTGCCATGATTGCTCTTCGATTTCTTTCATGTTAATAAATGCACAATAACGAAACGCCCCTCGTTTGCTTCTTTACCTTTTTTTTCGGATTTTGTCTGCCTTTGTTTAGCTTCGCAGCAAAGGACGGGAGCACTTCCGTACCAGTTGTATCGGTATACCGAAGTTCGGGCGATCTTGATAACGAGCGTTCTAGGCACTGGGCTTGGGCAGAGCTAAAAGATCCCGCCCCCCCCAAGGTACAGGACGGAAAATGGGTGAGGAACGGGGTCGACTATTTTATTCTCTCTAAATTAGTTAAATCTGGTCTTTCTCCGAATCCTGAAGCGGACTCCCGGACCCTTTTCCGTAGGGCTCAATTTAATTTAGTTGGTTTTCCTGAGGAGCCAAGGATTGATGCCGATTTTAACGAGGAACGGATCGACGAGCTGCTTGATTCACCACGGTTCGGTGAGCGCTGGGCACGCCATTGGTTGGATGTGGCTCGCTTCGGGGAGAGCCACGGCTTCGAGCAGGATTACGATCGACCACATGCTTACCATTACCGAGACTTTGTGATAAAAGCCTTCAATCAGGACATGCCTTTCGATCAGTTTGTCCGTTGGCAACTAGCAGGCGACGAGATTGCCCCCGGGGATCCTATGGCCTTGAGTGCTACGGGCTTCCTCGGTGCGGGCGTTTTTCCCACTCAGTTGACGGAAAAGGAATTCGAATCCGCACGGTACGACGAGATGGATGACATGGCCAATACCACGGGGATGGCTTTTCTTGCTTTGACGATTGGTTGTGCCCGTTGTCATGACCATAAGTTCGACCCTCTTTCAGCCAAGGAATATTACCGCTTGATATCTACTTTTGGTCAAACCATCCGTAGCGAGATTGAGGTGCCTGCTTCTTCCAGTTCGCATGATGATGAACAGGCCAAGTGGGAGAAACAGAAAAAGGAACTGGTCGCGATTCTCGATCAGTTCGAAAAGAATGAATTAGCCGATCGATTTGAGGAGTGGTTACGAGAACCTCCTAAAGACTCGGAGCCTAAGCCGATCTGGACGATTCTTGGTAATGCCGAGGTGCAGTCCCTTGATGGGGCGAGCTTCGTTGCTCAGGCTGATGGTTCCTTTCTTCTTACGGGAAAGAATCCAAGGGATGACCGCTGGGTGGTCACGGCCAAGGTGAACATGCCTGTAGTGCGAGCCATACGAATCGAAGCCCTTACCCACAAGTCGATGATAAGAAACGGACCGGGCCGGGCGGGCAATGGAAACATTGCTTTAAGTGACATCCGAGTGTTCGCCAAGAAACCGGGTAGGGAAGGAAAGGGCAAGCCTGTCAAGTTGATCAACCCGAGGGCGGACTATCAACAGAATACGACCAACCTCTCGATTGCCTCCTCCATTGATGGGGATAAGAAAAAAACGGGTTGGGCTGTGGACGGGCAGATTGGGCAGGAGCATGCCTGTGTTTTCGAGTTTTCGGAGGAGGTGGAGAACGAGGAGGGGACTGAATTTACCTTCGAGTTGGATTATTTCGTGAATGTAAGTCATGTTATTGGGCGACCCCGATTTTCGCTTTCTTCTCATCTGGTTCCTCCGATCAAGGGGAAGTCAACGAGTGCCGATTTGACCACTTTGCTTGAGGCAGTGAGCAAACTAGGAGTGGATGAGGGGCTGGACGAAAAGCAAAAAGCCCATCTTGTCAGGAGTTACCGGAAGATTGATTCCAAGTGGTTGGAACTAAGCTCAAAGGTTTCCGCCCATGAGGCGAAAAAGCCGGTACTCAAGAAGATCAAAATGATGGTCTCCACCGAGGGTCTCAAACCCCTCAAGCACCATGCCGATGGCCGTGGTTATCCTCACTTTTACAAGCAGACTCATTACCTTGATCGTGGGGACACCAAAAAGAAAGGAGAAGTTATGGAGCAGGGTTTTTTACCCCTCCTCATGAGGAATGGTCGGACTTCCCATTATTGGCAAAAAAAGCCGCCTGAGGGGGCTCGAACTTCGCACCGCAGAAGCGCTTTGGCGAATTGGATAACCGATGTCGAGGATGGGGCTGGCTACCTGCTTGCCCGTGTCATCGTGAACCGTTTGTGGTTGCATCACTTTGGCCAGGGATTGGTGCCCACCCCTAATGACTTCGGGAGGCAATCCGACCCGCCCAGTCATCCTGAACTGCTCGATTGGCTCGCCTCGCGCTTGATAGAGGGCGGATGGCGACTCAAGCCGGTGCACAAGATCATCATGACTAGTGCCACTTGGCGCCAGTCATCACTATACAGGGCTGATCAAGCGATGGTGGACTTTAATAACCGTTGGCTTTGGCGTTTCTCTCCGCGCCGCTTGGATGGCGAAGCGATCCGTGATTCACTCCTTGCGGTATCGGGAATGCTAGATGAGACCATGTACGGAAAGGGAACCCTCGATCAACGAAGCCGTAGAAGGAGCATATACTTTATGATCAAACGCAGTAAGTTGATACCGGTGATGCAACTATTCGATGCTCCGGAGCCTTTGGTGAGCCAGGGGCGCCGCTTAAATACGACCATTGCGCCGCAAGCTCTTATGTTTATGAACAGTCCGATTCTACGCGAATATGCCGGCAATTTTGCAGGCCATCTTGCCCGGGAAGCGGAGGAGCGTTTGGAAAAGGCAGTCGACTTAGGGTATCTTCAAGCTTTGGGACGTTTGCCTGATTTCGATGAGCGTGAGGCAAGCCTGGCCTTCCTTGCGGAACAAGAGCATTCCTACAGCGAGGATAAACTGGCCAACCCCCGGTTACTCGCCCTAACCGATTTTGCCCAGACTTTGCTTGGCTTGAACGAATTCACCTACCTGAGGTGAAACTATGATCGATCCATATCATTCTGGTTCCATTCTTTCACCCATGAATCGCAGGTCGATGCTTACCCGTTGTGGAATGGGGTTAGGCTCCGTCGGTCTAACCAGTCTCCTTGCGGATGAGGGACTCCTCGGAACATCTAATCCATTGAGTTCGAAAATGCCTCATTTCGCTGGCAAAGCTAAGTCTGTTATCTGGATATTCGTCAACGGCGGACCCAGTCAGGTCGATACCTGGGATTATAAGCCGGCTCTTGAGAAAATGGATGGTAAGACCATGGAAGGATTTGATCGATTTACGGGTTTCTTCGCCAACGCAGTGGGTGGCTTAATGAAGAGCCCTTTCACGTTTACTCCTCGCGGGCAATGTGGAAAACCGGTTTCGGAGATCTTTCCTTACCTGGGAGAACATGTCGACAAGATGGCCTTTATTCATTCCGGCCATACCGAATCCAATAATCATAGCCCTGCCTTATTCATGATGAATTGCGGAGTGCCGAGGATGGGCTTTCCCTGTGCAGGATCCTGGGCCACCTATGGACTTGGTTCTAACAGTCGTGACTTGCCCGCCTTTGTGGTGATGAGTGATCCTTTGGGGAGAGGTTTACCCAAGGGACATGCTGCAAACTGGGGTGCGGGCTTTCTGCCAAGCGTTTACCAGGGAACTTACTTCAGGCCCAAGGGAGACCCGATTGACAACCTTCATCGCCCTAAGGAACATGATATTGCACGACAGCGCCGACAGCTCGATCTCCTGTCGACACTCAACCAGAGGGACTTGATCAAGAATCCATTCGAGGAGGAACTGGCCGCACGGATTGAGAGTTTCGAACTGGCTTTTCGTATGCAGAGCTCCGCTCCGGAAGCCCTCGACATTTCTTCCGAGCCGGAACATGTGAAAAATCTTTATGGGTTTAATCAGGCAAAATCGAAACACTTTGCCTCCCAGTGCATGATGGCCCGCCGATTAGTTGAGCGGGGGACTCGGTTCGTCCAGATCTATTCGGGAGGCATGGCCAACCAGCGTAGTTGGGACGGGCATTCCGACATCAAGGGAAATCATTCTGGCTTTGCAGCTGAGACCGATCAACCGGTCGCTGGATTATTAGCCGACTTAGAGCAGCGAGGACTTCTGGATGAGACCTTGATTATCTGGGCAGGTGAGTTCGGTCGTTTACCGGTCGCCCAAAAGGGAAGTAAGCCAGGACGAGAC
>CAWUUU010000268.1:0-5484 GCA_963924995.1 uncultured Opitutales bacterium | reverse complement strand
CGACTTGACTAAACCAAGTAAGAGACAAGCAAAAAAGAATCTTTAAGAACCACAGATTAGTTATACATAAATTAATAGACCTGTTCATAAAATGATATAATGCGGATCCGTAAACGTGATTTGTTTTCGCAAACTTATTGCTGTACCCTTCTTCAACTCTTCCCCGTATCTATGCAATTGAACAAAAAAAGTGATCTTCTCTTCAGAGCACTAGGCCCATTTGGTCGCTCCGAGTAAAGGTATCTTAGCAGAGGGAAAATTTTGTTTCCAATCGAGATGAGAAAGGGTCCAATTTTCTTTTAAAATCAAGGAAACTTCGTAAGTGATTTTCTGACCGGTGTTGGCAACCATCCGTTCAAGAATCGCAACCATAAATAGCTTTGTCAAAACTTATGTAAGATAATGAAGATACTGCCCAAACTCATCCTCTCTCTCGACACAAGACTTTCCTTTGATGAGAATTTTTGGATCCATCGGCCACTGGGTATTCTCGCTTTTAAAATAATGGGAAATTTACATCACTTAGATATGCACGATAAAAAGGAAATTAAGTCCCAATTTTGAAATATACTGATTTAAATACCAGCCGGAAAAGTTACCCAGTAGATTATGCCAAGGATGAATAGGTTTCCAAAAATTTGTTTGTAATCTCCGATGATAATATGGGTGACCGCGGCTCCGAGCATGGTAAGCATGAGCAGGCAGCCAGCATAGAGGGCGAAGTCGATCGTCACCTCGGGGAAGAAGAATGGAAGGATAATCCCAATCCCACAGACCAATTCTAGGAGTGCAATCGAACGGACAATCCGGGGGCTGAAGTATTTAACCCAGAGCATTCGATTGGCGAGTTTTTCCATGGGTTGGAATAATCGAACCCCTCCCCCAATCGCGAAGATTAAAAAGAGCAAGACCTGGAGCGATACCTGCAGGTAGTTCATTAAATACTCAAGTGGGTAAGAGCAACTGAGTACTCATGTAAGAAATTGCAAGGCAGGCACACAGCAGGGAAAAGGAAGGAAGCATCCTGGGGGCGGCGCTCTTTAATCGAATGTGGGTGATCAGAGCAGCGATCATTAAGACGGCGATGCCAAGGGCACCAATTCGAAGGATTTCCAGGTTGTCATTAAAAAGCATGATGGAAAAAGAGAATTTTAAAATCCCAACTAAATCTCGCAGCCAGGTGGGGAGATTAAAGTGTTTAAATTCATCTTTGATATTATTGTAACGAACGCCCCAGACAAAAATGATTGAACCAAATACAAGGATGGAGAGCAATTCCAGGGCAATGGTCATAGTAATGGATGATTCGGTAACGGCTAAAAAACCGATGTTTTCATAAATTTGAGTAAGGTCGAACTCAGTTGCAGAAGCAAGGATGGAGGAAATGCCGTTGTATAAAATATTTGTCATTTTTACACTGTCTAGTAAACCACCGATTTCGTAAATGGCAAAAGCCTAAGGGAGAGGGTTTGCCTATGAATAAAAAATTTACAGCTTTACCGATTTCTGAATTTATTACTTGGGCAGAAAAGCGTTAATGTCAGGGATTACATTTTCTTCACCATGCAAAAGATCAATTTTATAAATTGTTTCGTATTCTTAAAATTAATCGACTATAAAACGACTTCAAGATAACAATCTTTTATTGAAAGAATCACGCTCTAATTATTTACTCTGCCATCTATGAATACCTACCAAGAATACCTCACCGAGATCGAAGAAAGAAAAGCACAGGGCTTGAGCCCAAAGCCAATAGATGGTAGCGAATTGATTGCCGAAATTATCGCTCAAATTAAGGATCAAGCTAATGAGTACAGGAGGGATTCTATTGATTTCTTTATCTATAACACCTTGCCAGGTACAACCAGTGCGGCGTTGGGAAAGGCGGAATTTTTAAAAGAGATTATTCTTGGGAGTTCTGTGGTGGAGGAAATCACTCCCACTTTTGCCTTTGAAATGTTATCCCATATGAAGGGGGGGCCGTCCGTGAAAGTTCTGCTCGATTTGGCTTTGGGGGATAATGAATCGATTGCACTCGAAGCGGCGGAAGTTTTAAAGACTCAGGTTTTTCTCTACGAAGCAGATACGGATCGGCTTGAGGCAGCGTTTAAGGCAGGGAATACCATCGCCAAGGATACCTTGGAAAGTTATGCAAGGGCGGAATTTTTCACTAATCTGCCAGAGGTCGATGAGGAAATTGAGGTCGTGACTTACATTGCAGGCGAAGGAGATATTTCCACCGATTTACTCTCACCAGGGAACCAAGCCCATTCACGCTCCGATCGGGAACTCCATGGAAAATGTTTGATCTCGAAGGAGGCACAGGCCGAGATCACAGAGCTTAAGAAAATGCATCCTGGTAAGCGGGTAATGCTGATCGCAGAAAAGGGAACGATGGGAGTGGGTTCGTCGAGAATGTCCGGGGTGAATAATGTCGCCCTATGGACCGGTACGCAGGCAAGTCCTTATGTCCCTTTTGTAAACTTTGCCCCGATTGTTGCGGGTACGAATGGAATTTCCCCAATTTTCCTCACCACGGTGAGTGTAACGGGGGGTATTGGAATTGATTTAAATAACTGGGTCAAGAAGTTGGATGCGGATGGAAATACCGTACTCGATCGCAATGGGGATCCCGTGCTTGAACAGACTTACTCGGTGGAAACCGGAAAAGTTCTGACCATCAATACAAAGGAGAAAAAATTGTATGAGGGAGACAAGGAATTAGTTGATATCTCCCCTGCCCTGACCCCGCAGAAAGTAGAATTCATCAAGGCAGGTGGATCCTACGCAATTGTTTTTGGTAAGAAATTACAGACTTTAGCCGCTTCGATTTTGGGCATTGAATTACAATCCATCTTTGCCCCTGCCAAGGAAATTTCCCTCGACGGACAAGGTCTGACCGCGGTGGAAAAAATCTTTAATAAAAACATGGTGGGAGTCAAAGAAGGAACCGTTTTACACGCCGGTTCGGATGTTCGGGTAAATGTAAATATTGTCGGCTCTCAGGATACCACAGGGTTAATGACCTCTCAGGAATTGGAAGCTATGGCGGCCACCATTATCTCCCCCACAGTCGACGGAGCTTACCAATCGGGTTGCCACACGGCCTCGGTTTGGGATAAGAGAGCCCAGACCAATATTCCCAAGCTGATGAACTTTATGCATAAGTTTGGCCTGATCACTGCCCGGGATCCCAAGGGGGAATACCATGCGATGACCGATGTGATTCATAAGGTATTGAATGACCTGACGGTGGATGACTGGTCGATCATTATCGGTGGAGATTCTCATACCAGAATGTCCAAGGGTGTCGCTTTTGGAGCAGATTCCGGAACGGTTGCTTTGGCCCTTGCGACCGGGGAGGCTACGATGCCTATCCCTGAATCGGTAAAGGTTACCTTTAAGGGAGACTTGAAGGATCATATGGATTTTCGCGATGTGGTCCATGCGACCCAGGCTCAAATGTTAAAAGAGTTTGGGGATAATGTATTTCAGGGGCGAATCATTGAGGTGCATCTCGGGACTTTACCTGCAGACCAGGCGTTTACCTTTACGGATTGGACTGCGGAAATGAAAGCGAAGGCATCAATCTGTATTTCCGAGGATGATACTTTGATTGAATCCCTAGAGGTTGCAAAGGGTCGAATTCAAGTGATGATTGATAAGGGAATGGATAATGAAGGACAGGTTCTCCAGGGCTTGATCGATATTGCTAACAAGAGAATTACCGAGATTAGATCTGGTGATAAACCGGCACTCACTCCTGATCGAAATGCAAAATACTTTGAAGAATTTGTGGTCGACCTGGATCAAATCAACGAGCCCATGATCGCGGATCCGGATGTGAATAATGACGATGTATCCAAGCGATATACCCACGACACCATTCGAACTGTTTCGTACTACAAGGGCGAGAAGAAGGTGGACCTTGGATTTGTAGGCTCGTGCATGGTGCATAAGGGAGATCTTAAGATTGTATCTCAAATGCTTAAGAATCTGGAAGAGGAAAAAGGGAAGGTTGAATTTAAGGCTCCTCTTGTGGTCGCAGCACCGACCTATAACATTATTGATGAACTTAAGGCTGAGGGTGACTGGAATATGTTAGAGAAATATTCCGGCTTCGTTTTTAATGATGATGCCCCCAAGAACACGGCACGGGATGAATATGAAAATATGATGTACCTGGAAAGACCGGGTTGTAACCTTTGCATGGGGAACCAGGAAAAAGCGGCCCGTGGAGACACCGTAATGGCGACCTCGACCCGACTTTTTCAGGGTCGTGTGGTGGAAGATTCCGAACGGAAAAAGGGGGAATCTTTACTCGCTTCCACTCCGGTGGTGGTACTTTCCGCAATTCTTGGAAGAATCCCCACCATAGAAGAATATGAAGCGGCCGTGAAAGGAATCAACCTGACCAAGTTTGCCCCTCCTGTAAACGCGATGAGCAACTAGTAGATTCTCCTCCCTGATAACCAACTCAGGAAAAGTATAAAGAGTCTATTTAAGGGCGGCGATTTGCTTACGTAAGCGAGTGGCAGCTTTGCCATCCAATACTTGCCAACAGGCTAAACCGTTGCCAACAAGTTCAAATTCATTGTATTCCCACACCACTTTTTTCTCGCGGGTAATTTCAAAAATTTGAGGATTATCGGGGCCGGCGTGACAGTTCCCCACAATAAAATTTCCGTTTTCTCTTTCCTGTAGGCAGGTCATCCATTTCAAATCGATATTCGTGCCGGGCACCTTACCCTTGATTTCCCAAACCACTTTCTTTTCGGGGGTTACTTCGACCACACTGTTTCCACTTCCGGACGCAATCAAAGTGTTTCCATTCTTCAGGCGAATCGCTCCGTAGACCCGGGTTTTAATGAGGTAATCCCAACCCACTTCGCCTTTTCGATTGTACTCCGTGACCACACCAGGTTGTTCGGAACAGACAAGGAGAGTGCCTTGAGGAGTGGCCCGGGCCCAACGGGAATTCATGGGGCCACCTGGTTTGAGATTAAAGGAGTGTTTCAGCTTTCCGGAAGAATCCACATCGATAACACGCCCCACACCGCTCTCCACAATTTGTGTATTACCATTAGGCAAGCGGGCAAACGCATGAACTGAAACTCTTTTTCCTTGATTACCATTGGCTGTGGCACAATCGTAATCCATCACGATTTTCTTACCCAGAGTGATCTCCTTTACATCCTGCCAGGTCTCATGGAAGAGAATATTCCCATTGGGAAGCATATGCACATCGTGATGACCGGCATGACCTTTCGCTTGCCCCCCGGTTTTGTGAGACCAGAGAACATCCCCATTGGCTTCGGTAATCGCAAGTAGGTTCTTACCATATGAGGCACTAACCAAAACCAAACGATCTGCCTGTAAAAAGGGGGCGGTAAGAATAGTTATAAAAAGAAAGAAACTAAGAACGCGAACATGCATAGGGATAGAAGTTCAGGATTAAATTGAAATATCAATTACATTCCATAT
>CAWUUU010000267.1:0-6775 GCA_963924995.1 uncultured Opitutales bacterium | reverse complement strand
GCAATATCTCCGGCAAAATTATTACCAATTTTCGTAAATGCAGTAGGTACATTTGAATCTGTACCGGTGACTCGTTCTTCACCGTTTACATAAATCGCATAATTACCCGATGCCATCTGCCAAGTGACCACCGCAAAGGATTGCGAACTTATACCCGAGTCCAACATGCTACTTCCAGTTCTTTTTAATCCGAACTTTCCTGCTGAGGTCGTTCCGGAGATGTTACTTCCAAAAGGTTGAGTCTCCGCAGTTTGAGTAGAAGCTTGTTTAATCACCGCAAAGATCGAACGGATAGTAGAATCTGCAGTGATATCTGAGGACTGACCTGCGCTAAAGCCAAGTACGCCTTTACCATTTAATCCACTAACTTTATAAGTAGGGCGATTTGCATTTGTTCCCTGCACCGCGTGGTTTGTACTTACTGAGCGATCCTTCCATGAACCGATCGCCGTTCCATTGGTAATGTCATCGGCACTCGCATGATCGCTATCCACGCTATTTCCATCAAACCAGAGTTTTAGACCGGGTAAGGAATCAGCAAATAGGTTGGAGTAACCAATCGTAAAGGTTTGAGTAGCGGTAGTGGCGGCATTGTAAGCATTATTTCCAGCCTGAGTTACACTAATTGTAACTTGTCCGGCTGCTCTCACTTTGATCTTCTGGCTACCCGGAGTGGTTCCTTCCACCGAGGCAATCAACGGGGCCGAACTAGTGTAGGTAACAGGCAAACTTGAACTGGCGATAGCACCAGGATCAAAGTCAAAATCACCGATCGACTTATCTGTGATCGGGGAGAAGGCGATCGTTTGATTAAGCTTACCAATGCTCAGGCTTTCGGTGACATCCGGAGCCACCGCGTAAGTGGCATTTCCATCTTGAGATGCTGTAACTGTAACCGAACCCGATGACTTGAGCTCTAAGCGGTTGAAATCCCCAGTGCCTCCGCCATAAATTTGGCTGACTACTGTGGCGTTTAATTCTGCATTGTAGAGACGAACATCGTCGAGTTGCCCGTTAAAATAGGCCGAACCATCCGTACCAATCTTCAAATCGTTTGCATTACTGGTATTGATTGTGGTGGTACCACTTCCATTAGTGGCCACTCCATTAATATAAAGCTTCACCCCACCGGAATTTCCGCTCTCCGGTACCGATACCGCCAAGTGGTGCCACGCACCATTAGCAAGGCTGCTGCCTCCACTTATAGAAATATTACCTAAGTCAACCACCGCTGCCTGCGAGCCATTAATCGAAACCTTAAACAAACTACCCGTACCTGCGGCACCATATTGTAAAATAGGTTTATTTGCAGTGGAAGTTTTGAACCAAAGGGAGAGGGTACGACGTGTGGTTCCAGTAATTCCTTTATATCCGCTAGTATACCCGTAATCATTGGTGCCATCCAAAGTGAGAGCATTTCCAAATTTCCCAGCAGACCAGTTGATCGATCCATCAGTTCCAATCAGAACCGCGGTATGGGAAGTTGAACCCGTACCCGAGGCATCTGCCACTGTGGTCGCACTGGTTTCATTCATCTTCCACCAAGAATCCAGGTTACTTTGTAAGGTGACAGCCAAATCAGCAATCGAGGTATCACTGACCACATAAGTTACGGGCAAGCCTGAACTCGCAGTGGCATTCAAATCGATAATCTGATTAATCGCCGCATTGGAGAAATCCTGCCCCCAGGCAATCGACTGAGGTGTCTTATTAGTGATCACCAATTGGCCATCAACATAACTAAAGACATACTTGTCCGAAACCGCACCACCAGGGCGCACATAAAAAGTTCCCGCAGTGCTGGAATTTGCTGCATTCGTGGTCACCGAAACCTGAGTGGAAAGAGCGGTATCATTAGTATCCCCGTTCCTCCATCCCGTTGTCTCATAAGTAAGTGCAGGAATACTGCTTCCCACATTGACACTCAAGTCGCCCCCAGTCGCAGTGAGTGGGGCCTTGGAAATCGTTATCGACTTGGTGACTGGGGTGGCGCCATACATATTACTAGTTCCTGGTGCATAGGAAGTGAGTGTAAACGTTCCTGCCTTTTTAATAGAGGCTAGTGTACCAGTTCGCACAGTAACAAAGTCGCCATTACCCGCTCCGTATAATGCGGCCGCTTCCGATCCACTGAGTTCCCGATCGTAAAACCTTATATCATCCAGGCTTCCCTTAAACCGGCTTCCACCATAGGGTGCGACTCCTAGGGTAAGATTGGCAGTACCGGTTTCTATCTTCGCAATATTTGCCTGTTTCAGAAAAGCTCCGTCGATGTAGAGTTTATTTCTTAGGTTTGCATGCGCAGATTGTGAGTTGTAGGTGCTCACCACATGCACCCAATTTTGTGTATTCCAATTACCGGTAGCGACTACCCAATTCGAATCAGATGCTCCCTTTGTATACAAACGATCAGCAGAATTTGAAAGATAAATTGAGAATCCAGCACTTGTGCCTGCTGATTTGTTTTCAATAATCCGACTCCATGTAGAGTAATTTGCAGTTCTTTTAATCCAGAGCGAAACCGAGAAGATACCATCGAAATTCCCTCGCGAATTCACCCCAAAATCGACCTTGCTATTGGTGTCATTGCTACCATCAAAAGAAAGAGCGTTTCCAAACTTTCCTGTCAATACAGTCACGCCGCTTCCCTTGGTGCCATTTATTCCACCAATGGTTCCGTTTACAGGATTGCTGGTGCCATTAAGATCGTTGTCAAAGTTCCAATAGCGAACGAGTCCATCCTCAAGGGTGTGCTGGGTTTTGAGGGATCCATTAATATCCAAAATAGTGGCATCACTGGTGGCATAGGTAATGCCACCCGCATTGGAGGAACTGGCAGTAAGAGTAAAGTTTGCATCTCCATAGGTTAGCCCGGCAATGGTCTGCCCCCAAGTCTGGGTACGCGTACCTTTCTTTATATTAAACTGATACGTTCGGGTCATATTACCCTCAGAGTTCGCCACGGTAATGGGCACACTAATTTCACCCGCCGAATTAGGCGTCCCTGAGATAACCCCAGTATTGGAAAGACTTAACCCTTTCGAAGAAAGCGTGCCATTGGTTGCCCAACTGGTGGGGCCTTGGGTTGCCGGGATTTGGAAACTGTAGGGAGTATCTACATAGGCGATCAGCTTGTTGGAGCGAATAGTCATTGCTTTAATCTCATATCCCTCCAATGCACGATTGTAGTAACGAGCATCATCGATATGAGTCTTGGAATATGCATTCGGAGAAATTGCTCCGTTGTTGGTGGCATCATCCCTTGCACCAAAAGCAAGCACATAACCATTGGTTGCTGTGATGGAACCAGAACGGCTTTGCTCGTCCACCAACTCGCCATCGAAATAGAGGCGCTTCTTAACACCCTGATATCCACTAACAGCCGCAATATGGTGCCAAGTACCATCAGCAGGACTGATTGATCCACTTCCACTATAATTGGAAGTGCGCGGGTCCATACCACCGGTGGTACCCCGGGTGTAGAAGTAAATATCGGCCGTATTCATTTTGGCAAGCTTCCATCCACCCTGAGATTCACCCCGTTTGGAAATCAAAGTTTCCCAATCATTATCCGGTAATCTTTTGTACCAGATTGCAACGGTGAATGCATCACCACCACTGAAAACGGTCTCATTTCCACCAGTAGTGACCCAAGCGTATTTATTTCCGCCGAAAAAGTCCAATGAATGACCACTACCCAATGGGGTGTCCGTAGAAAAGGTACCATTCACATTGGTGCCATTATAACCATTTCCGGATGTGTCCGCAATCGCATTGGCGGTTGCATTATCATCGAAGAGCCACTCGCCCAATAGTCCGTCCCGAGTAACCGTGTCATAGCCAACCTGTCCCACAATCGGTGTGAGTTTAGGCGAATTATCAAAAACCGGAGCGACATTCTTAAAAGGATGATCCTCGGCGAGGGCAGCGGTACCTCCCCACTTATGTGCGAGGTAACCCTCAACCATTTGCTCCTCGGTCAATCCGAGTTTACGAGTAAAGATCATAATTTCTCCCATATCTCCACCAAAGTCATAGCTTGAATTAGCGGTATCCCGACCAATTTTCACATTGGTCAAGGTGGCACCCGATTCAGCAGATTGTTTAGAAACAAAGGATACATACTGACCACTCCCAGAACCGGGAGACAGGTTCCAACCAGCTTCCTTAATTAAATAACCACCGGTATTGTCACCCAGCCCACTGCTTGGACGCTGACTGGCTACAAAAACATGGTATCCACCTGATGTGGTACGAACGGGTGCAGCGGCAAGGAAGTCATTTACTCCGTCAAACCGAACGCCAGATTTTGTGCCAAACACCGCCGTTTTGTAAAGCGGTTGGCTGGCAGAAGTTCCCTGAGCAACCGAAATCGCTGGTGCATTTGACTTGTCAACCCAAGAGGCAAGGGCAGTACCATCTGAAATGGAGTCGGCATTTCCGTCACCATTAATATCTGTAGCATCGAGCCAAATTGCGAGATTTGGAATAGTATCCTTATTCAATGCGGTGTTGGCAGGAACAAAGGTTTTTACTTCACCCCAAATATTTCCGCCCGAATTACTCACCTTGGTGGTGTAGTAGTAAGTGGTTCCCTTGGTCAGACCGGTCAACGATTTACTGATAACTCCCACCCCGTGGGTACCTGAAATTTGTTGGTTATTATCCCAATTACCAGCGGTTGTGCTACCATTATTATCTCCCCAGTAGAAAGTGACAGTCGCATTTTCACCACCCTGTGTAATAGTGGGTTGAAATGGATCGGTTGAAAAGTAGGGATGAGATGCAGTAAACATGGTGCTCATTAATCCCCACTTGCTGGCAAGGTAGCCCTCAATCTTCAAACGCTCAGTCTCAGGAACCACTCGATTAATGGCAATAAACTCTGCAATTTGACACTGGGAAACTTCCCTGTTGTTATTCCTCAATCCATCCCATCCGCTGAACTGCATTCTCTTAGGCCGGTAATTATTGTCATTAGACCCTCGATGCTGGGATGAAATTTGGGCCGCGTCCAACCAGGCATTCAGTCGATCCTGGTTATCAATTGTTACCTGATACAAGTGCCAGTCATTATTGTCCTGAGCCACTGAATTATCAATCGGGTGACCCCACCCGTTAAAATGAGCTATTCGATTATGGTACTGGCCATTACCAGCGAATAACCAATTCCAATTATCCGCAGATGAAATTACCCGCTCGCTATCCGTTCCGGAATACCTTGAAACCGCGAACATTGAAAACTGGCCAGCATCGCTGTACATACTTTTCGAGTTATCACTCTGTTTTATATTGTCGTTACCATCAAAATCAATGATTCCTTTACCGTTCAATATTCCAGCTTTGAATTGAGGATCTCCATATTTGCTATCCGCATGCCGAGCATTACCCGACTTATCGTTCCAGGTGGTAATATTGGTAGTGGAGGTATCAGCAGTGCCGTCTCCGTTGTGGTCATTTCCATCCATCCACATCATCATACCGGTTACGGTACTCGCGGAGAAAGGTGCCCCCACTTGGAAAGATACACCACCACTTGATTCGATTTTTGTATTTAAGGTAACCGCGGTTGGTGAAACATCAGTTGCACCCGTGACATTAATTGTAGGTGTTCCAATTGTTACGAAACTACTGGTATCCGAATATGCCGAACCACCATTATTTGAAGCCTTGAAACGATAATGGTAAAGTTTTCCAGCAGCTAAACCCGTAAGGTTATGGGTAAAGGCACCCGTAGCTTTTTGGCCAAGGCTTGCAGTGGTCTGGGGTGTCTTGATACCGGAAGGTGCAGAGGCTTTGTATAAATGACCGCTAGGCAGACTGGAAGCAAGCCCCCACTTATGCCCCAAGTAGCCCTCCATAATTTCACGATCAAGACCGGACACAACCTCATTATAGACGAGGAACTCAGAGATATACAAGTTAGCTCCATTTGCACCACCATTATGACCCCCGATTACTAAAGGAACTGAATTGTGTGCCCGGATCGAACCACTGTCTGGATTTTCAAGTAAAACCTGATTATTGAAATGAAGGGTTCGCTTACCCTGACCAAAACCAAGAACCATTATGCCCGGACTATGCAAGGCGGTACTGGCACTTTCCATACCATCAGCACCCGTTGAACCGTATAGTCTAAATCCATATGCAGGGGGATTGGTATCAGGACGGCGAGCCATAAAGCTCCATGCATTAGCACTACCGCTATTAAACGCAGCCGCCTTTCCGAACCACCAAGTCCAAGCATTGGCAGCTTGTTCATCGACCACCGCGAAAACAGTCATCTTATCCCAGTTATCAAAACTACTGGCACTGTTGGCCACAGACATGTACTTGCCATTGAAGTGCAGGGTGGGGCGACCTCCATTAAACGAAGTTGCTTTGTAAGTGGGGCGTGCACCTGCGGAATTATTTCGTGCAACTGCATGGTTATTGTTACCTGATTTATCTTTCCAAAAACCAACCAGTCCATCATTAGCTGGTTGCGAACTACCTGCAGCATAAGCGGTATCCATATTGGCTGTATCATTTGCATCCAACCATAATTTCAAATTACCAAACGCACGGGGTATGTCGGTACTGGCGTTTTCATCAGCATCATAATAAAGAGTGACCGTTGGTTGGTCATTACCATCGTAAGAAAGCAAGTTACCAGCAGATGTTACTGAAGTGGTGGCCACATTAGAAACTGGTGCTGTGGTGATCGCAGGGGGTAGGGCAATCGTTCCGGTACGGAATGCATAGGCATCCGACCAGCTTGTACCCCCTGAGTTTA
>CAWUUU010000266.1:0-23377 GCA_963924995.1 uncultured Opitutales bacterium | reverse complement strand
TCCAATCTGCAACATGCTCGGTTATATTTCCATGCATATCATGCAAACCCCAATTATTAGGAGAATACTGGCCGACATTTTCTATCAAACCACTACCAGCATCATAATTTGCTTTTGATGAATTAATATCATTACCCCATGAATAGGATGTACTCGAACCGGCCCGACAAGCGTACTCCCACTCAGCTTCAGTGGGCAAAGTATATTTCCAACCATTACCCAAATTACCATGTTCTTGCTCCATCGTATTAAGTCGAGAAAGGAATATTTGTACATCATCCCAACTTACATTTACAACTGGCTTATTGCCTCTATATACTCCTATACTTGGAGTTGCATTCAAAGCTCGATTGTTACCAAGCATCACAGTCCTATATTGATTCTGCGTGACCTCATGCTGTCCTATAAAAAAATCATGAGTGAGAGTTACATTATGCTCGGGAGTAGCAACTCCTGCCTGTCCCATCGTAAAAGTCTTACCTTTTATTAAAACCATTGGCAGGTTGGCTGCAGATGGAACCAAGTGATAAGTCCGAGTTGAATTAACTTCAACCTGAATTGAAGAAGTAACCACCGACCCAAAATCATTACTTACAGTCAAAGAATAATTCCCATCATGTAAACTTCCGTTTAGATCGGATAACTGAAGAATACGATTAGTGGCTCCTGTAATAGATTGGTCGTTTTTAAACCACTGATAATTTAGATACTTACCCTGAGCATCTGAGTTAAAAATAATGTTTTGACCATTAAATACCAGACCAGGATCCTGTGGATATTCCGTTAACTCAGGCCTTAAATATTTTAATATCTGCTCATTCAATTGAGTGGAGGTGATCGAGGAGGATTGTATCATTTGAGAAGAAATCGATCGATTTAAATCGGCAAGTACATCAGAACCGAGCATTAATTTGGTCACAGTCCGGTTGAGGTCGCTTAACACGGAAGTTGGTAGCATATCACGGGTTATAGGTTTATTAAGCTCAGTGAGTATATCACTTCCCAGCATTGACTTGGTAACTGCACCTGCCTTGATGGAATTTGCGGTCTGGGCTATCTCCGCAGTCTTAGCAAACTTGGCCATTTCAGCAACCAATGCACGCGGGGTCGCAGTAATCAGTTGATCGGGGGATAAATGCTGTAATCCTTCACCATCTTTATTGTCAAATTCAACTCTTAGGTATAGCTGGTCGTAAAAAAGAAATAATTCAGCAGGTAATGGATTCATACCCTGCCCGCCCAGCAAGACATTGTAGCGTCCATTATGGACAGAGACTTTGATTGTTTCCCCAACCTTCATTCCATTTCTCCAATGAGATGTGCCTTTTCCATCGTGCAGGGAAAATGTGAATCGAGCTTCTCCTGAGTAATTGGCACCGAGAATTGCAATCTTGCCTGAATAAGGAACCGGGGGTGCAGAATAAAGGGATAGCACAAATAGAAATGGAAAAAGTCTAATTAGTGTTTTTTTCATCATCCAATTATATCCTAATAATTAGCATCATTCCTATTATAAGATTTAACTAATTTTATAAACTCAAGTACAGACTCGTCAAACATACCCAAATAACGATATCCGATTGAGCGGCAGAGCTGGGTGTGACGTGGGTCAAGATATTGGATAAAAAAATTTAAATTATACCGAGTGTGAATTAATAACTTATGTCTGCTAATTTAGGTCTGGGCTGTGGAAACCCATATTGCCGTGGCATTCGCTCGGGGCAAAGGTGGCCTTTACCAAAATACAGATCCGTCCCGCCGATGGGCCAAAAATAACCACGCTATTTTAACCCACAAAAAGAAGCCTACCTTTAAAGAAAAGATTTTCTTAACTCGTACAATCAAATAGCTAGGAAGGATTAAAAAATCGGCTTTTCAACAGTAAATATTTCATCCTCAAATAAAAAAACCGATAAGTTCATTTGAAAATTAATTTCACAATGATGTGGGTGAAAATTCCGTTTTCATCTTCTCACCCTCTCGATAGGTAATTCGAAAGTGTTCTTTACCATCGGGTCGATAGTAAATCCAAAGCCCATCTTTTTGACTATTTAAATAGTAGCCTTCCTCGCGAATATTTCCATTGGTATACCTTTCAATCGAACGATTTTGCCTATCACCCTCGAACTCTTCTCGGATAGTTTCTTCACCAAAATCATCGTAGATGACAAGTACCCCCACTCCATCGACCACGCGAGTGGATGGACATCGTTCACCATCGGGCTTCCACCCGATCGCAGTCAAAATATGTCCATCTTGGAATATTTGCTCGGAGCTTTTTTGCCCGTTTCGATACCAGCGAACCGATAAGCCATCAAGTTTACCATCCTTAAAATTCTGCTCTAAAATCTTAACCTTTTTCTGGGACCATTGAGTCAAGATACCATTCTTTTTACCCTCCTTGTAACTGCCTTGGTGGAACTTCAATCCATTTTCTCGCCAACTCACCGTTGGGCCATCCAGGATACCATCAATAAAATGACGAAGGTTTCGAATTTTCGAAGTTTTATCTAACTGTACATAATACCCTGAATAGGGATAATTTGATGTTCGAAGATACTGAAGACCTTTTTTTTGGCGGAATTCGTTAAACGGTAATGATTTATTAGTAAAATCATCCCATTCTCCTATCAAGGCCTGATCCATGATTTTAGCCAATTCAATTGGATTATCAAAATCAGATGATTTTGCATCAGAAAATACAGGAACAATAAAAGTAAGATATAGAATGAAGTAGAGTGGGAAGAAATTGTTCATTAGTATAAGGTAGAAGGTAGCGAGTGAATGAGTCAATCTAACTGGTAAAATAAATCGTTGATATTGATTGAGCTTAACGCGGAAAAAAGCAACATGTAGAGGGTCACAGATTCAATTCGGAACTTTATTTGAGCAATAGAAATTCATGCATTTCCTTCAAGAGATAACCATCATCGCGACCGTTAGTGTAATAGTGACGATCATTCTTGGTCGGTTCAAACTTCCGGTCGTTGCGGGCTTGGTACTTTCTGGAGCGTTAGTGGGTCCGAATGCACTCTCACTCGCGAAGGACTTAGAAGCTATTGAAATCATTGCCGAGGTCGGAGTTGTCTTTCTTCTGTTCACCATTGGGCTAGAATTTTCCCTTAGTCGACTGAAGCACATTTTCCGACAGGTGGCCTTGGGTGGTCTGCTACAAGTAAGTGCAACCGCGACTATCACCATAATGATTGCACTCGCACTTGAGCGCTCATTACCCGAGGCCGTGGTTTACGGCTTTGTTTTCGCCCTATCTAGTACCGCTTTAGTTTTAAGAACCTTAAATGAAAGAAATGAACTAGATGCACCACACGGTAGATTCATCGTGGGGACTTTAATTTTCCAGGACCTTTGCATCGTCCCCATGGTGTTAATCATTCCATTACTCTCCCAAGGCTTGGAGAATTTATCTGTCTGGAAAGAAGTTGGATTTGCCATGGCACAGGCAATTATAATGGTGGTCGGGCTTTTTGTATGCTCAAGAAAGTTGGTTCCACTATTATTTAAATGGGTGGATGCAAGTAGAAGCAGTGAGGTATTTATTCTAACCGTACTTTGCTTATGTATTGGCACCGCTTATCTGACTTCCTTGACCGGGCTTTCATTAGCATTGGGAGCATTTCTAGCTGGAATGATAGTCGCAGATACAGATTTTAGACACCGCGCAATGGGAGACATATTACCCCTAAAAGATGTATTTGTGAGTTTCTTTTTTGTCTCGCTTGGTATGTTTTTCAACTTTGATGTATTATTTGAACAAACGGGTGCTGTACTTCTTCTCTTATTCGCCTTTCTATTCGGCAAGGGGTTGATCGCATCTCTAGCGGCCATGTTCATGCGCTTCCCTCCCCGAGCGGCTTGGTTATCTGGTGTGGGCTTGGCCCAATTTGGAGAGTTTGGTTTTGTACTCTTGCAATTAGCAACCAAAGAAAATGTGGTATCGAGTGAAGCAATTGGCCCACTATTGAATGCGGGTATTCTTAGCATGTTCTTAACTCCGCTTTTAGTGTACAAGGCTCCTCATTTTACCGCTGGGGAACGGGCACTCGACCCTTTAGCCAAATTACTCAGGGCAAAAAGTGCAGAAGAACTCGAGCAAAAAACGGTTGGGCATAATGATCATGTGATCATCATCGGCTATGGAATATCGGGACAGCTCCTCTCTTCAAGCCTGCGTACATTATCAATTGAAACTGTGGTTCTTGAAATGAATTCAGACAATGTAACCCTCGGTCGTGAAAAGGGAGATCCAGTTTTTTATGCGGATGCAACCAGTGAGGAAGCATTGGGGCATGCCCATCTAGAATCATGCCGAGCAGTGGTGATTATGATTAACGACCATGGTGCAACTAAGAGAGTACTTGCCACTATTGATCGATTGAAAGTTGATGTACCCATCTTTGTTCGAACACAATACATGACCGGAGTGGAAGATTTTGAAAAATTTAAACCAAGTGCTGTGGTGGCGTGCGAAGTCGAAGGCGGGTTGGAAGTTCTCTCACGAGTTCTTAGAAAATTAGAGGTTCCTCGAAATTTAATTATGCGCGAAATCGACCATGCCCGATCGCAAACTATGCACTCGGATCGGGAGTTTAAAGAGGAAGCTCTTCCCATCCGAGATCACCAAGAACTTAAGGACTTAACGGTCGAAAACATTTTGCTCATTCAAGGAAGCAGAGCAGAAGGAAAATCTCCCAAACAACTTAACCTAGCAGAAAAAACAGGTGTTCTTGTCATTGCGATTAGGAGAGAAGAAAAACTTCTTTTACATCGATTGGCAGATACTATACTGGAAATTGGTGATGTAGTTTATTGTATCGGGCAAAAAGCGGATTTAGAAATTGCACCCGGCTGGTTTGGCCCGATCCTCGATCAAAAGAAACAATAAATTTTTCCTCAATTTTTACTCTGAAATTGGTAATCCTATCTCAGGAAAGGAATTTAGAGTCGAGTTTAAATCTATCGGATCAATGAAAATTTCTTCCACCTCCAAAAGACTATCATTAAGATCATTGGACCGTCCATAATCATAATCTCCTTGGAAATACGATTCATTTGAATCAACCGTGCCATCTTCTTTGTAATGAACCACTAAGCCAGTGCCTCCCGTAACCAAAGTATCTGGGCATTGAGTACCATCTGGTTTCCATTTGAGGAAAGACTCTATTTTTCCATTAATATACTCTACCTCCGATTTCTTTATTCCATCAGCATAAAACTCTTCAAAAAGACCATGTCGAAGATTCTCTTTGTTAAAGCCACGAGATTCTAAAATTCCAGCGTCAGTCCATAGCTTAAAAGGACCATCTCGTAGTCCGGCCTTCCATGTCCGTTCCACCATCTTCTTCCCATTGTCATACCAAGATGTGTGCAATCCATCCTGTACTCCATTTTGACAGTGGAAAAGATATCCAATTTTTCCGTTCTCATAACTTTTCTTGATCCATCCTGAAAATAATTCACCACCTAAAGAGATTCTGTATAATTCAATGCTGTTTTCTAAAGTTACGATGAGGTCAGAAAATTGAGTTGCGTCTTCGATAGTGCTTTTGAAGATATCCTCCTGATCTAAAGGATTACCGATTTCGGGAAAAGAGGGAATTGGTTTTACCTCTTCACTACAACCTAGGAGCCAAAAAAAGATAGAGATAAAAACAAATAATTTTTTCATAAATTAACTATGAATGAAAGGATACAAAAAGGTCAAGGATTCGAATAAATCGAACATCTCCATTCACACCGTTTTGTTAATTTCATTCTCCTTCGTTGTCCAAGTTCGAAAATCTAATTTACGAAAATTTATGTCCACTAACCCTTTTCATATGTATGGCGCTTAATTTGATGTGCTCAAAGGTTTGTCTCTATTGAATTAATTGGATAAATTATATTTATAAATAGAAGACCAAAATCGAATTGGCCCGTAACGAGGGTAAAAAAAACTGAACCTCAGGTCGGATCCAAGGACTGGGTAATTTGGGCGGCTTGGGCTGACCGTATTACATTTGAAGAAATTTATGAAAAATCGGGGTTTCGTGAACCACAGGTCATTTCCCTCATGCAAGGACAGCTCAAACCTAAAAGTTTTCGTAATTGGAGAAAACGAGTGGGTCAACAAAGCATTAAACACAGGAAATTATTTGCGAGCAGGCGGTCGGTTCAATCGCTGTTAAAAGATTATGAATAACCTCCTTTATTGAAATACCATTTATTACTTTTTTGAAGGACGCCCGTCAATAAAAGGATCGATCAAATCTGACTTCCTGTATTCTGGAGCATAAAGTTTAATGGAAGAAATTTTTCCGGTATCATCAAAACTTCCAAAACCAATTCGCCCCCACTCAAAAGTTTTATCTACAGCCCGCATAATGGGTTTGGATAAATCATTAATGTACACGTCGATTTTCCCTGATTTATGTTCACGAACGAGACGCAAATCATGCCATGTTCGCTCAGACCATTGATGTCCTTTGGTCGTTTGATGTGAAATTTTGATGCGCGGTTTGTCATGCACAATGAAACAATTGTGTGCTTTGTTATCTGTTACACTTGCAATATGAGTATAGTAGAAATTTGAACGATCTTTAAAATTGTAAAATACGCACATGTCTCGATGCCCATATTCTTTACCGGTTTGTTGAAGTTTTGCATCCAATATAAAATCCTTTACTTCAATTTGTTTGATGAGTGCTATATTGTAGGGAGACCTCACTTTATATTTATAATTGCTTCGATTGAAATGTTCGATGTATCCACTCTCATCGCCTTTTCTCCATTTCCATACTGATTGGTCAGTGGTCACAAAATCATCGAGGGATGATGAATCAATGAAATCTTGTTGGTAGACTAATACATAGCCATTGGGTAATGGAGAGCTATTAGAAAAGAGAGAGGAGATGAATACAAATAAGGGAAAGGAAATAAAGTACCTATTCATTGAATAAAACTGCTCTTTAAGCACAATTCACACAAGTGTGGACTTCAGGAAAAGCATCAAGCCGGTCATTAGAAATTGTTTTCCCACAGAACATGCATGAACCAAAACTATTTTGCTCTATTCGCTTTAATGCACTCGCGACATCCGACAATTGCCTCTTTTTACGACGTCGAAGCTCCAAGACCATTTGTTGATCCTGCATCGCCTCCATTCGGGATAATCGACCCAGGGCGTTGTCTGGTTCAACCGCAGAAGCAGAATCTTGACTTTTTTCAAGATAATCCAAAATTTCAAGACTCAATTGAGAGAGCTTTGTATGGTATTTTTCTAAATCTTCCGCATTCATCATAAGAATGGATAATTAACATGCACAATTATTTTCATTGAAAGGTCAAATTGATTAATTTAGAAAGATTGTATAAATTATTGAAAGTCTTGATAAAATCCAACTTTTAGGACATTAGTCTGATATATGAAAAATACTATAACTCTTCTTTTAACTTTTTTACTAGCGAATGCTCTCTTTGCTGAGCAAGAAACTTGTGCCCTCATGGCAGGAGATGAAATTGACACCGAAGAATTCTCGGAAGTTCTTGGAAAAAAAGTTTATTTCTGCTGCGGTTCCTGCGTGAAAGCTTTTGATAGTAACCAAGCATATTACATTAAAGCCGTCCCAGCACTTGCGAAGCTTTTCAGTTCAGATGAGCAAAAGAAACTCGGAGTAGACAAGGTTAAGCTTCTTGATCAAAAGTTTTGCCCCATTTATCCAGAACGCGTAATTAATCCAAGTTCTAAATCACTCGAGTTTAAAGGAAAGACACTTTACTTTTGGTCTTCAAGTGCACAACGCCGATGGAAGAAAGATCCAGAGAAATACTTCAAAGCAGCTATGGAAAGAGGTCATCTTCCTCATTACAAATAGATTACTCTATCAAAATTTTAATTAAAGGCCCTCTTTAAAGAGGGCTTTTTTATGTCCGTGATGGACTCGCACTTTACACAATTAATATTTTTGTAAAATGACCAATAAGGTTCCCGCTGTGAGGGATATACTAGCTCCATTTTTCAAACATAGATTGCTCTGACTAAATGATGCGTCACTAGATAAGTCTTGATTCTTCATTTCCCACTTAAGCCCTACACTTGATACTGATTTACAAAAAGTAATAGGAATTAAACTCACCGTTGCACCCTCTTGCCCAATAATTGTTAAAGGTGCTTTCGCCGTTACTCTTCTTACCCATTCTTTCTCAGAATCAAAAATAACAGTCAATTCAGGGTTCAAACCGCACACTATCTTGAAATTGGATAACAAGTGATCTGTTCGATTGCCTAGACCTCCAAGTATGACAATTTCATTAAGGTTTGGAAAATCTTTCAAAAAGTCGAGTGATTTTTGAAAATCAGTTCTATTCTGATTTTTATCTTCAATGAGTTGAACCTCGCTTGGTACTTCAATGGTTTTACTTTCCCCACCCCAACTATCCAAATCTCCAATTAACACATCGGGGAAAATCCCTGCATGGCGAAAAGCAAGCCAACCTGCATCCACTGCAATGGCAATATCTGCTTCTTCCATTCGCCAAAGAAGGCTTTCTTCATTAGGGGGTTCTCCACCAAGAACCAAGAGAACTTTTTGGACGGACATAAAAGGTTTTAAAAATATGGGCTACAGAAAGAAACCTCTTTGCTTCTCGCTGATTGAAGCCTCAACTCGCTCCATTACTTTGAGCATATCTTCCCAAACTTTTCTTTTCCCTGATTTACTGGGATTGTGAAGCAGGTAAGAGGGATGATAAGTTACCATCAAAGGCGTAGCTTCGTACTCGTTCCAGTTTCCGCGAACATCACCCAACCTTCTCTTCGGATCAGAACCAAGAAATCCGTCAGTTGCAATTTTACCAAGTGCGATAATTACTTTGGGCTGAACTATTTCAATTTGGGCTTTTAAATAAGGTAATCCGAATTGAAGTTCTGCTTGAGTTGGTGGACGGTGACCAAACGCTTGTTCATTACTCGGCCTCCAATGTAAAATATTGGAGATATAAACCGAGGATTCCGCGAAACCCATCGCCTCAATAATCTTACCCAATAATTCCCCTGCAGGGCCTCCCAAAGCAGCACCAGCCTTTTCATCGTCTTCATTGGGTGCTTCCCCACAAAAGAAAAGTTCTGCATCAAGGTCGCCTCGACCAAATATGATTTGGCCGCCATCATTTAATTCAGAATTGGAAATCGCACAGCTTTTCACTTCATTTTCTAACCATTCCCATCTTACCCTCTTATCTCCATCTGGGAGAGAAAGAACAGGCGGTGTTGAAAACTTAGCATCATTTTTATTAGATAAATCAGCACCTTCGACCATGATAGTTTTTGGGGTGCTTTTTTGTGCAGAGGGAATGGAGGTAGTGGGTGGTGATTCACGAGTAGTCTGCTCAGTTTTCCTGGGTGCTAAATCAAGCTTTTTTTCTTTTGGCTCAAGTAAGGTTTCAGCAGGATTTACGGGAACTACCGGGCCCAATTTCTTTTCCAAGTTCGCAATAGTCTCATCCTCCAGGTAAATCTCCCGAAGACCTTCGTCGCGCATAAGCTTGAGTTCTTCAAGGACGGCAAAACTAGCTTCTGAGAGGTTCATCAAGATAATTTCCTCACGGAAGTTGCAGCTAGTTTCTCAACATACTTGGCCAGCAAGTCAAATTCGAGATTAAGTTGATCTCCTGGTTGACGACTCATTAAATTAGTCTTTCCAAGCGTATGAGGTATCAACCAGACCGCAAAAGAATCACCTTTTACATCACAAACTGTAAGCGAACATCCATCCACGGCGATACAACCTTTATCAACCAGGTATTGTCGATGAGTCGAAGGCACTTGTATTTGGAGGTATAAATTCTTTCCTCGTTCTTCAAAAATTTCAATTTCTCCGCATGCATCAATATGACCGGTTACAAAATGCCCCCCCACTCTACCATTAGCGAGCATTGATCGTTCAAGATTAACCAAGCTTCCATCCTTTAAACTGCCTAAATTTGTTCTGTCCAAAGTTTCATCCAATAAATCAAAAGACCCCGACCCGACGGAATCACCACGAAATGTTAAACAGCAACCATTGACAGAAAGACTGGCGCCTGCCTCCATTCCATCAGTGTCTTCAAATGGAAGGTCAAGCTCGAGCAACCACGATTCTGCCTTTTCTTTAAAAGAAATGACTCGTCCGACATTTTCTACAATTCCGGTAAACATAAAAATAAAGTTTTAAACATTGAAAATAACATTTGGAAAAATGGAAAGATAATTTGACCCTTTCGTAACGCAAAGTACTTTGATCTTATGCCTATGACAATTTCCATTTCATCAAGAAGCTTATTTTTACTCCTATTCTCTCTGAGCAGTTCTTTACTGTGCTCATTGTGCTTAAACGCATTACCCGCCTCAACAAGCCGGGTTCCTGAAGATTCTTTTCTCGTAGTCTCTCTCAATATGGAAGCAGTTTTAAAGAAATCTAAATTAAGTGAAAGCAAAGTTTGGACACCACTTATTGACGCGTTAAATTTCTCAATTCCCCAATTAAAATCTCTTTTATTTGAGCAAGAACATAATGGATTTAATTTCAAGCCGCCGATGCAATTCTTTGTACGTACATGTAATTCTGAAAAAAATCCTCTCTCCTATGGTCTTTTAGCTGCGGTTGAGGATATTGAAAAAATAGATCAAACGATTGCCAATTTTGCAGAGTCAATGAGTTTTACTAAGAAAAAAGGAAAATTTACCCGATACCAAAAAAATGGGGTTCCAATCGAATTCGGACGGAAGGGAAAAGTTTTTCATATCATCGGAGTTGGCCCGGTAATCCAGGATTCAGAATCAGCAAGGCAAGAACTCGATAAACTCTCTCATTCAATTTTCACCAAAGCCAAGGAGAATCGATTTCCCAATTCTCTCAAAGAGCACTTTTCTCGATCAAGTGACTTATCATTTTATTTGGATGGAAGTGGCTTTGCAAAGGTGGTTGAAGAGAATTGGCCAGATGATCAATGGAAAACATTGCTTCCTTTATTTGATCCTTTTTTCATCCGACAGTTTGGATTGCACATGGGATCCAATCGGGGATCGATGAAAATAACCACTTTAGAATACTCCTCCGCTGAGAATAATGATTCTGTTCCAGTCAAGGAAATCAGTATGCTTGAAAAGATTCCTGGAGACTCACCACTCGTCATACGCCTGAGCATTCCAACTAATGAACTTCAACAAACTACCACTTTAGCTACTGATCAATTGCTCCAAATACTGAGTAATGGAAAAATAAATAAAGACAGCATCTTACCCGGCTTTAATGCGACTCTTACTGAACTGCTGACTGCTCCCAACGGGGATTTTATTTTTGCCGGTGGTCACTTTAATGAAAAAAATAATTACCGCCCAAATGGACAATTCTCGCCCTCCCTTTACCCTGCATTACTCCTTGGAGTCGGTATTGACCAAAAACTTGCCCTTAAGCAACTTCTAGCCGGTCTAAATTCTGCAAGTTCTTTACGCTCCCTACTTGATGTTAATCAACTCTATCTCACTGACCAGGGTAAACAATTGTGGCTTACTAGCAATGACTACCTTCGTGAAATCAAAAAAAGAAAACCGATCATCCCGCTTTCCAAAAATCGGAAAAAAATGCTTAATCAACATTCTTTCGTCCTCGATTTAAATATAGTCCATGCAAATCAATCAATTAGAAAGCACTCATCACTGAGCTTCCCTCAATTAAAACTATTAAATATCGCCGATGATTTCAGCCGACTGACCAGTAAGTTTATCAATAATGAATTGGTGACTCAACTTAGACTGGTGGATACTAATCGTTCTGGCTGGGAGGTCATTTTTAAACATGTCGGACAAACAATAATCGACCAAGCGAATCAATCGATTTTCCAGGCAATTGCTCAAGATGATTTCAACTTAGTTATTCAAGCAGTGCAGCAAGGCTCATTAATTAATGCAACCGACCGTTTTGGACATAGCCCCGTACATTATGCTGCATATAAGGGAAATTCTCTTATTGTTGATTATCTCCTCAATAACGGAGGCAATCCAAATGTTCGGGGCAGGCATGAATCCACTCCCTTGCATAGCGCAGCCTGGGGAAGAAATATTCAGGTTCTCGAATTACTTTTGGAAGAGGGTGCGGATGTGGATGCCAGAACGGATGAAGGCGAAACTCCCGGAATGACCGCTGCTCTTCGTGGAGAAAAAGAAATGCTTGAAATTCTTTTTGCCCTTTCCGCTGACCCCCATGCAAAAGATATTCACGGTACTAATTTGATCGACCTTGCCGCAGCCGGTGGACATCGAGCTATCGTTGCATTACTTAAGGAAATTGGGGTTAATAATCAAAACCCTTTACATGTGGCTGCAGGTTTAGGCGACCTTAAGGAAGTAAAAAGACTTCTCAATCAAGGAGTCTCAATTAATGTAAAAGATGCCTTTGGAGCAACTCCTTTGCTCGTTGCGATGGTCTCAGGGAAAGAAGAGGTTGTCGATTTCTTACTGTCCAAAAAAGCAAATCCACATATTGCTGCAAAAGATGGCTATAACCTCATGCATGGAGCAGCTTTTTCAGGCAAAAAGAATCTCGTACGGAAAGCCCTGTCTTATGAAATGGATGTCAATTCCCGCTATGGACCAGATGGAGTCACCCCAGTGGATGTTGCTGATGAAACGGGCGATGCACTCCGCTTTCTTCGTGCTTTAGGGGGAAGAACTGCCTGGGAATTGGGTCGAGTAACAAAATAGAACTGAAACAGTTACTCGGTCAGTCTTCATGTCCCAAACGAATCACAGTCTTTCCTACTTTAAGCAAACTCTTATCATAGACTTTTGAATTCGGACATATTTTCTCCAAGTATTCCCAAAATCGTGCTGAATGGTTTAGATGCTTCAAATGAGCTAGTTCATGATAGATAACATAATTGGCAATTTCATAAGGTAACAAGATTAATCTCCAATTCAAAGAGATCGTCTTTTTAGCCGAACATGAACCCCACCGGCTCCTTTGGTTTCCAATTCTGACTTTTTCCCAATTCAATCCTGCCTCACTTGAAAGTGCCAATAACCTAGACCTTAGATCGTCTCGAGCCAACTCCCTTAAGAATCCTAATAAAGACTTTTCAATATTCTCCTCATCAGGAAAGGAAAGGTGAATACAATCTTCTAGCGATTCAGTAAACAATCGCTTTCGGTCTGTATCAATCTCCCATCTAAGAAAAACTGGTTTTTCACTTAACCAAATTTGACCTCCATCTAAGAAATATTGGCTTAAATTTTGGGTAAGTGGAAAATTTTTAACTTTTTGTTCAAGCCAATTTTTTTGATTGGTTAAAAAGGAATAGCCTTCTTTAAAACTCGTCCATCGAGGAAGAGTAAGAACTGCTTTTTCTTTGGAACGAATTCGTAAATTGATTCTACGGGCACGATTTGACTTTCGGATCAAGCAGGAGATTTTAAGGGCTGGGTCTTGCTTACTCAGGAAGATTTCTTCCGTTCGCTCTTTCATTGGTAATGATCAACAAATTTAAAGTGCTTTTTCATCTTCTAAGTTTTTGACCTGATAAGACGCGAATTTCCGAAGTGCAGATTCAGGTTCAATTCCATTTTTCCGACAAGCTGCAACCAATTCAAAAAGCGCCTTTCCGGCTAATTCTTCGTTTAGTTCTTGAGCAGTATCCTCGGCATTTTTTTCTGACCACTCGCCGTTTTGCTCTAATTTATTTTTAACTACTCGCTTATAAATATCATTTGCAAAAAGCAAAGCTGGTAATCGAGGAGGAAGATTTTTAAAGATACTTACTTTTTCATTATCTCCATTTTTTTGTTTTTTTTCCTCCGCCTTAATCAATTCCCATCGATCAACGACCTCGCCAGAAGTTTCGACCCTTTCGTCTTTTTCTCCAAATACATGAGGATGTCTTCGGATTAACTTGTCAGAAATACCACGTGCCACATCTTCCAGATCAAACCGTTTGTCTTCCTCAGCTAAACAGGCATGCATAACAACTTGTAATAAAAGATCACCCAGTTCCTCCTCCATTAATTCAAAATCGTTGTTATCCACTGCCTCTAAGACCTCAGAAACCTCCTCGACTAAGCACCGAAGGAGTGATTGATGGGTTTGTTCTCGATCCCATGGACAACCGTCTGGTGCCCGAAGTTGTGTAACAATGTTTCTTAGTCGTTGAATTTCGCTCACTCTCGCGCATTCTGTATGAGTTACAAAACATGGCAATTCAATCTCAACTCGAATAAAAAATAACTTCTCAATTACATGGATAAATTAGCAGAAATTATGGAATGGAAACGAAAGGAAATTTCCTCGCGTATTCGTCCAGTTAAATTGAATGATCTTGAAAAATTAGGTCAACGAATGAAAAACGGGATTTCTTTTCGTGACTCTCTCGCGGAAGACGAGCTTTCAATTATTGCAGAAATTAAAAGAAAGTCCCCATCTGCAGGGGATATTGCTGAAGGTATCTCTGCGGTGGACCAGGCCCGTAGTTACCTTAATGCAGATGCAGATGCTCTTTCGATTCTGACCGATCAAAAATATTTTGGTGGTCAACTTGAAGATTTGTGGGAAGTAAATGATTTTTTGCGAAGTCATCAACGCGAAATGCCAACACTAAGAAAAGATTTTATGGTTCACCCTATCCAAGTGCTTGAAGCACTTGAGGCAGGTGCCAGAGCGATTCTTTTAATTGTTCGAGCATTATCGGACGATGAATTAAAAATACTTCGCGAAGCGGCGGATGTGAGTGGATTGGATTGCCTCTATGAAATTCACGAAGAGGAAGAACTTGAAAAAGCACTTAAACATGACCCTAAGATTCTTGGAGTTAATAATCGGGACCTCACGCGCTTTGTTACTGACTTACAAATCTCAGAAGAACTCATCCCACAAATTCCAAATGATATTATCAAAGTAAGTGAGAGTGGAATTTGTGAACCCGAAGACGCATGGCAAGTTCGAGATTTTGGAGCAGATGCAGTTTTATGTGGAGAAGCTCTAATGAGAGCGGAAGATGTCGAAGGGCTCATCCATAAGATGAAACAAAGAGATTAAACCTCCTTCCTCTATTATATTCTTTCTTACAATACGATGCCTCTTTCCCCTACAGAAACTTCACAAATCTTAGAAAAGCTAAACCACAGGCCAAAGAAGAAACTTGGTCAAAATTTCTTAATCGATGGGAATATTGTTCATAAATCTCTTGCCATGGCGGATTTGCCCGAAGGTATTCCAGTGGTTGAAATTGGACCCGGACTTGGGACATTAACCAAACAACTGCTTGCGAATAACCACCAAGTCTTCGCAATTGAGATTGATGACGGGCTATTTATCAATCTTCAAAAAACTCTCTCTAGTTATATTGAAAATAAACAATTATTTCTTTTTAAAGGGGATGCGGTTAAGCAGCCATTGGCCAATCTCTCAGAAGATATTAATGAATTTGCAGTTGTAGCTAATCTACCCTACGCGATTTCATCTCCATGGATGGAATCCTTACTTCACACAAAAAGGATTCCCTTACGAATGGTATTGATGCTACAAAAAGAAGCAGTGGGGAGAATGAATGCCAAACACGGTACCAAAGAGTATAACGCTCTCTCTATTTTTCTAAAAGCTGCCTTTACCCATGCTCAAACTCATCCTGTCTCCAGGCAGTGCTTCTTTCCTATACCCGGAATTGATTCAGTCCTCGTCAAAATGAATAGGTTGGAAAAACCTTTTCTTTTTAACCAAGAAGACAGATCACTAATTCGGCGGATTTTTACGCAAAGAAGAAAGCAAATCGGATCGCTCATTAAAAAAGAGGATCCAAAAGTAAAAGAAAGAATCGATAGTTGGCTCGACTCTAATAAACTAGCAAGAAACCTCAGACCCGAACAAATCGGAGCGGAACATTGGCAACTACTCGCAGAAAGCGAAAATTAGGAAGCAACCCCTACCCCACAACATTTCTTATATTTCTTACTACTTCCACAGGGACAAAGATCATTCCGTCCAACTTTGGGAGTTTCACGAACCACAGGAACCGCAATTTTAGGAATCTCTGGAGCTTCGGATTGAACCGCACTTGCTCCCCCTAGACCAGGGCCAGAAAAACGATCAAATCCACCGCCCGAGGAAGTATCCGGACCTGAAACTTTCGCCACATTACTTAAATTAGAGAGCATATTTTCAAAGGCAGCCAAGTTGGTCGAAGAGCGAAACATTCCTGAACAAACATCGGACCTCATTGAAACCATCATTTCTTCAAATGCACGAAATGCCTCGTTTTTATATTCGCTCAGTGGATCTTTTTGCCCATAACCACGCAAGCCAACACTTCGACGTAATTCATCCATTTCTGTTAGGTGATCCTGCCAATGAATATCCACTGCATTGACAACTACATATCGTTCTAAACTTTGCAATTGATCGGGATCTTCCAGTTTTCTTTTCCCTTCATAAGCTCCGGTAATTTTTTCAAGCAAAAGAGCTTTTACCTCGTCCTCAGTTTTTCCAATTAAATCTTCTAAACGAATGGAAAGCGGGAAAGTTACATTCACCCAAGAAGCTAGCAATGATTCTAATTCGGGCATATCCTCCGCACGAGTCGCCTTAAACTCAGTAAGCGGAATTCCTCCGATTCTCCCCTCCACTTCCTCCTCAACCAATTCGATCAGAATCTTTCCCGGATCATCCTCAAGTAATACATCATTTCGAATGGAATATACAATTTCGCGCTGACGATTTAACACATCATCATATTGAAGAAGCCTCTTTCGAATGGAATAATTTTGTTGTTCCACTTTCTTTTGGGCATTTTGAATAGACCAATCTAAAGTACCATGCTCAAGAACTTCATCATCCCCAAAAGATTTCTCCAACATCTTTGAAAGTGCCCCTTGATTTGCGAACAAGCGCATCAAATCATCTTCAAGAGAAACATAAAAGCGAGAAGCACCTGGATCTCCCTGACGAGCACATCGACCTCTCAATTGTCTATCAATTCTTCGAGATTCATGCCTTTCTGTTCCAAGAACAAGAAGACCGCCAAGTTCCTTCACTCCCTCACCCAATTTAATATCCGTTCCACGACCAGCCATATTCGTGGCAATAGTTACCGCACCACGCTGTCCAGCCTCAGAAACAATTTCTGCTTCTTTTTCATGAAATTTCGCATTCAATACAGTGTGTCTAATATTGGCACGCTTAAGCATTCGGCTAAAAACTTCGGAAGATTCTACCGATGCGGTACCAATCAATACGGGTTGTTCCTTTTTATGCGCTTCCGTGAGGTCTTCTAAAACTTGATTAAATTTCTGACGGCGGCCTTTAAACATTAAATCATTCAAATCCTTACGCACACAATCTCTGTGCGTAGGTATGACCATTACACCAAGACGATAAATGTCATGAAATTCCCCTGCTTCAGTTTCCGCGGTTCCAGTCATTCCGGCCAATTTGTCATACATCCTAAAATAATTCTGGATGGTGATTGTGGCATATGTTTTAGTTTCTTTCTCAATGGCCACTCCCTCCTTCGCTTCGACCGCTTGATGAAGTCCATTACTCCATCTACGCCCAGGCATAAGACGACCAGTATTTTCGTCCACAATCATCACTTTTCCGCCTTGGACTACATATTGCTTATCTTTTTCATATAATCCATATGCCCGTAAGAGTTGGGAAACTGTGTGAATTCTCTCGCTTCTTGTTTGAAATTCTGTTTCCGCTTCTTCCTTTTTTTCACGCTTTGCGTCATCACTCGATTCAGTATCACGATCAATCTCCACATAAATTGTAGCTAGATCAGGTATCACAAAGCCGTCAGGATCTTTAGGACTTATGAGAGATCTGCCCACCTCAGTCAAATCCGCTTGTTGGTTTTTCTCATCGATTACATAGTGTAATTCTTCTTTCAATTGATGAGCTCTTTCTTTGTTATAATCGGAATTCATCTCCAAATCGAACTTTTCAAATTTCTTCCGTATTTGAGCATTTTCCATCATCTTCATAAATTGACGATTCGTGGGCATTCCTTTTTTAACCTGATAAATTTTCGCGGTCGCTTCATCCGCCTCATCATCTGATAGTTCATCTTTCCCAAATACCTTTTTAGCCTCTTCTGCAAGTTGATTACATTGTTTCAACTGTGTATCAAAAAGCTTCATCACCAAGGACTTCATCTCACCAAAAGGCAAGGGATGATCATCCCTCATCGGGCCAGAAATAATTAACGGAGTCCTCGCTTCATCAACAAGAATTGAATCCGCTTCATCAATAATACAAAAGAAATGATCTTTCTGCACCTGATCGTCCTTACAAGTCGCCATTCCATTATCTCGCAAGTAATCAAATCCAAATTCCGATGCAGTTCCATAAGTTATGTTTTTCTCATACATCAAACGTCTTTCGGCAGAAGGCATATTATTTTGGATACATCCAACCGTTAGTCCAAGAAATTCAAATAACGCTCCCATCCAATGAGAATCTCTACGGGCAAGGTAATCATTCACGGTGACTAATTGGCAATTTTTACCTGAGATTGCGTTAAGATAAAGCGGGCATGTGGACACGAGTGTCTTCCCTTCACCAGTAGCCATTTCTGCAATATGCCGATCATGCAATGCCATTCCACCAATCAGCTGGACATCATAATGAACCATTTCCCACAAAATTGGTTGATCGCAGATATCAATAGTTTGCCCGCAAAGTCGCCGAGCACCATTTTTTACAACCGCGAAGGCTTCAGGTAGCAACGTATCTAAAGTCTCCCCTTGTTGAAATCGTTCCATTAATTCAGGGGTCTTTGCTTTGAGTTGTTCATCGCTTAAACTTTGATACTCCTTTTCAATCCGGTTTATTTCGCGGACTGCAGGAGCACATTTTTTAATGTACTTTCGATGATGCCTGCCTTTGAGGCTTTTTAGGATCGATTTAAAGGGAGCAAGAGGATTCATATTTTAAAATTTAAACTCCAAGAAGTTCTTTGAAATAAGGTATGGTGCGGTCAAGACCTTCCTCAAGTTGGATTTTCGGTTCCCATCCCAATACTTTCTGGGCGAGGGAAATATCTGGTTTTCGCTGCATTGGATCATCAGCAGGTAAAGGCATTTCAACGATGGAGGAATCCGAATGAACTTTTTTCAACACAGTTTCAGCAAGTTCCTTAATTGTAAATTCATTTGGATTTCCAATATTGATCGGACCCACGGTTTCATCCTGTTCCATCGTTCGAATCATAGCCTCAATCAAGTCGTCCCTGTAGCAAAACGAACGAGTTTGCAAACCATCTCCATAAAGAGTCAAATCTTCATCTTTAAGTGCCTGCACAATAAAATTCGATACCACCCGTCCATCATCTGCTAACATTCGCGGACCATAAGTGTTGAATATCCGAACGACTCGAACATCCACTTTATTCTCACGATGGTAATCAAAGAATAAAGTTTCTGCACAACGCTTTCCTTCGTCATAACACGCACGAAGCCCAATCGGATTCACATTACCACAATAGCTTTCAGTTTGAGGATGAACTTCAGGATCCCCATAAACCTCAGAGGTCGAGGCTTGCAAAATTCGTGCTCCCACTCGCTTCGCTAAGCCCAAACAATTAATCGCTCCCATCACGGAAGTTTTTACTGTTTTGATTGGGTTATACTGATAATGAACTGGAGATGCCGGGCAGGCTAAGTTGTATATTCGATCGACTTCGAATTTAAATGAATCAACCACATCATGCCGAATAAGTTCAAAATCAGAATGATCCATCAAATGAGAAACATTCTTTCGACGACCTGTAAAAAAGTTGTCCAAGCACAAAACCTCGTGGCCTTGCCCAAGCAAACGCTCACATAAATGACTGCCTAAAAAACCAGCCCCACCTGTTACTAATATAACCATAATTTGAAATTAAATAATTACACTACTGATTCCACAGGATTTGGAAACATTCTTTTAATCAATGAAAATTATTGTTCGTTTAAGTCTCTCAATACATTCATCAATACTTGGGTGCCATTCTCCGAGTGACCGGCATTCTTTACTTGCTCATAAAAGGTCATAGCCAACTCCAACCCTTTCAATTTAAGATTCATTTTTTCGGCATCCTCTAGGGCAATTCCCATATCTTTGATAAAATGTTTAACATAAAACCCTGGTGCCCAATCCTCGTTAACCATTCGTGGTCCTAATTGATCCAAAGACCAACCCCCCGCAGCCCCTTTCCCAATCAGATCGATCACTTTTCCAAGATCTAAGTTCGCCCTTTCTGCATAAAGCAACGATTCTACAGTCCCAATCATAGTCGATGCGATTAGTATTTGATTACTCATTTTAACCCGTTGGCCAGATCCTGCGGGTCCAAAAAATTGCACATTCTTTCCCATTATTTGCAACAGGTTTAAAGATTGATCATAAATCTCCCGATCTCCTCCGCACATAATTGCTAAACTCGCATTTTGGGCCCCCACATCTCCCCCACTTACTGGTGCATCCAAGGAAAAAGACCCCAGTTCCGTGGCCTTTCGTGAAATTCGTTCGGCCAATGCTGGGCTTGAAGTTGTCATATCAATGAGAATTTTACCCTCTCCCAAGTTCCTAAAAACTCCGTTGTTATCAAAATAAATACTCTCCACATCAGATGGGTATCCAACCATTGAAAAAAGATAGTCAACCTCCTCGACTAATTCGGCTGGGCTATTCACCCAATTCACGCCCTTATCGAGTAAGGGATTGGCTTTTTCTCTAGTTCTGGAATAAACACTAAGACTCAGCCCCTTATCTAATAAATGGTTTGCCATTGAGAAGCCCATTACACCCAATCCAATCCATCCTACTTTAAGTTGATCTGACATAATTATAAACGTCTTAGTATGAACTGAAAAAAATGGTCGGGACGACAGGATTTGAACCTGCGACCCCTACACCCCCAGCGTAGTGCGCTACCAGACTGCGCTACGTCCCGACATCATTTTATTCGCGTATGCAAAGTGAATAATTTGCTTGAATCAGGTTAGTTAGTCAAGCCAAAGGAAAGTACATTAATTTCATATTTTTCAAAAAAATCTTAAAATTTGTTGCGAAAATCCAATGTTCTTCTATTAGCTAATATACATATATGAAATCAATACCTAAAAATATATTCATCTCTTCATTGACTTTTTTAATCACCGGCTTTCTTTTTGCAGAGAAAGTTGAACCGCCCAAGGATTCAGTTCCTTTTCGAGGCAGTCATTATAAAGCATTTCTTGATACGAATAGTACTTGGTGGGAGGCAAAGTTTGCCTGTGACGACATTGGAGGAGAACTTGTAGTAATCTCAAATGTGCAAGAAAACGAATTCGTTCGGCGGATGACAAAAGATCACTTAGTTTGGCTTGGAGGCACCGATGAATTTGAAGAAGGAAAATGGACTTGGGACAACGGTGAACCTTTCAAATTCAAGCATTGGGGAGACAAGAAGCCAGCAGCATTGAATGGCTTTAATTTCCTAGTTCTTGATGGAAAGACAGGTAAATGGGCCGACACCACTGATTTCTCAGGAAAGGTTAAAGGATATATCTGCGAATGGAAAGGTTCAGCACCTAAGAATGCGGGACCAAAAGATTCTGAGCTCAAGCTACCAGCTAAGTAACAAACCTAAAAATAATTTATTAGAAAAGCCGTGTAATCACTCGGCTTTTTTATTGCTTAGAACCAAGGTTGTAGCGTTCGATCCAATCAGTTGCCCAATTCGAATAATTCCCGACCTTAATTTGTTTTCGAGCATCCTCCATTAATTTTACGAAAAATCGAAGGTTATGCAAAGTGAGCAAAACTCCTCCTAAAGATTCTTTGGCCATAAAAAGATGACGAATGTACGATCGCGTAAAATTCTGAGAGGCAAAACAATCCGTTTCCTGATCCAATGGGTTAAAATCGAATTTAAATTTTTCATTTCGTATATTAATGCTACCCGAAGAAGTATATGCAGTTCCATGCCTCGCAGCACGACTAGGAAGTACACAGTCAAACATATCAATACCAAAACCGACCATTTTGAGCAGTTGAGTAGGTGTACCAACTCCCATTACATAACGCGGAAGTTCCCTGGGTAAAAAATCGACTGTGGTGAAAACCTGCTCGAGCATTTCTTCCTCAGATTCACCCACACTTACCCCTCCAATTGCATAACCCGAAAAACCAATTTCTTGTAATTCTTCAGCGGACCGCTTTCTCAGATCTGGAAATCTACCACCCTGTACAATACCAAATAACTTTCTACCTTCTGAAACTGCATCAGTTTCACCCCAAGCCTCCTTACAGGATTTCGCCCAATTCGTCGAACGGTCTACCGCCTGGGCAATTTCATTTTCAGTTGCTTCTGCAGGAGGACATTCATCTAGGCACATCGCAATATCTGACTTGAGTGCATCCTGAATTTCAATCGCTTCTTTGGGTCCAAGAAAAACTTCGCATCCATCAATATGAGAATTAAAACGGACACCTTCGTCACTTAATTTTCTCAACTTGGCTAAGCTAAAAACCTGAAATCCACCACTGTCTGTTAAAACAGGTCCATCCCAATTCATAAAACGGGCAAGACCACCTGCCTCGCGAATTACCTCAATCCCAGGCCTAAGATTTAAGTGGTAGGTATTTCCTAAGATAATTGATGCGCCAATTACATCTGATAGGTCACGGGGAAGAATGCCTTTAACTGTAGCTTGCGTGCCAACAGGCATGAATACAGGAGTAGCAACTTCCCCACTTGGCAACTTTACAGTAGACAAACGAGCATGTTCTAATGGTCGATTTTTTTTTGGAGGCAATGCCTGCATATTAAGATAGGTTTTAAGAAATGAAAGATTTTGGGTCAGGGTTGCCTATTGAAGCCGAAAACATATCGATGACATTTAATCTAAAAAATATTGAGTTCAATAAAATACGAAATAAATACGAAGAATTAGCTTAAAGTTTGAAAATGACTGTCTTTACACAATTTCTCAATTCAATCTAAAATTCGTAAGGAGTTTTTCTACATTGATGAAACTTAAAGACAAAATAGACTTAAAATCAAAAGAGTTTACAAAAGTTGTGCTTCTAAAGGAATCAATTTATCCTTACTAAATAGATCGATTGAGACACTTAACTAAATTCTCAAACGCTCGGGAAAAAATGTACTTAGTTGAATTGGTGAAACCTCAAAATATTTTATTAAATTTAATACGCAGTTAAAAATATGTTTGATTATGATATTATAGGGGATGTTCATGGATATGCATCTTTATTGATCCAGTTGTTAAAGAAACTAGGTTACGAGGAAAAAAAAGGCACGTTTATTCATCCACTTGGGCGTAAAGTTGTTTTTGTGGGCGACCTTATCAACCGAGGTCCAGAAACAAGTAAAG
>CAWUUU010000265.1:0-2549 GCA_963924995.1 uncultured Opitutales bacterium | reverse complement strand
GGTGCTCTACCAGCTGAGCTAAGGTGGCGAACCAAGAATCTGAAACTAAAGGATTTTGAGTTTTAATGCAATCGGATTTTGTTTTAAATAATCTTAAATGCTTGTAGAAGATGCGGTTTCACAATTGAATATTTTATCCCGATCGATGTGAGTTAACAGTAACTTTAAGCATGTGGCTTTCCTTTCCTGCTCGATTTCTTGTCGATATGCAAGGGTGCCCGAGCGATTCTCAAGTCGTCCGGCAAAAAGTTTTTCTTCGGGGTATAGTTTTTCTATCTTTTTAAAAAAGGTGGTGGGCATGCGAAAGGTACCAAAAGAAACGGAGTGAATTTTATCTTGGGGAATGTGAGAAAATATATCTTTAAAAAGTCTTTGGTAGCGCGAGGTGAAATCTTCGCAGTCAATTAGGGGATCAATTCGTAGCCCAACTTGCCATCCCTGGTCGGTTAGTTTTTTCATCGATTGGATGCGTGATTTGACTGAGGGGACACCGTGTTCAAGTTGTGAGCTAATTTCTTGCGGGGTAAAGCTAAAGGCGGTGATTACATTATCAAGGGGAGTGCTTTGTAGGAGAGGCTTAATATTTACGCTCTTGGTACGAAGTTCGAGGTAAGCGGAATGATTTTTTTGAAAAAAGGGAAGGAAGGATTTTACAAAATGAGAGACCCCGTCGAGTGCCAGGCTATCGCAATCGTATCCAGAGAAGAACCAGGTGGGTTGGTTGCTGTCTTCTTTTGTTTTAACCTCTAGGTCGTCAAGGAATTCCTCGTAGTTGACAAAGAGGACATAGTGGGCAGATGGATACATGCCTTGTAAAAAGCAATACCGGCAATCATAGAGACAGTTGAGGAGGTGGGAGAAGTAAAAATTCCTTTTTCCTCCAATGCCATAGGTTTCGGGGATGGGCAGGGCGAAATTCCCTTTTTTTTCGGCGAGAATAAGGGCGGGGTTCTTTTTTTGAAGGCGAAAGTTTTGTCCGCTGGGGTTAAAGACTTCCTTGTAGTTCGAACAGGGGATCTGGGTGGCTTGTGGGAATCGTTTGAAAAATTCCTTGGTGCGTGGATGTTGGGCTATACTTTCCTCGAAGTAAATTGAATCGATCATGGAAAGATTTTCCTTTCTTCGAGCAGTTGGTTGGAGAGAAACAGTGCTGATTTTATATTTGAAGAATTTTTAAACAGAGTGAGGATTTCAGAGAGTGGAAGTTCGAGGAGGTGGGCGTGCCTGATCATTTTGCTCACTTGGTGTACTTGTGTCTCGGTGAGTGAGTATTGCCGAGTAATTTCCTGGAATGTACTTTCGAGTTCTAGGGGCGGGGTAAGTTCCTCGGCAATTATTTCCATTTCTTCGATCAGTTTTTTAATTATGGGGATGGATGGGGTAATCAGTGAGGATACTTTTGATTTATCAAAGTGTGAGAGTGGAGACTCTGGGTTATCCGAGATAATTTTGACTGATTGCACAAGTTCGCGAGGGCAAAAGCGTGTGGCAGTCTCGAAGAAAGCGGAGCCTTCCATATCGTAGGCAGTCTCTGCTTGGTATTCAGTGGAAGGTTGATCGCAGGTGTGGAGAATAGTTTTGGTTAATTTTGTCGAAAAGATGGGAGGAGGATAGAAAGATTTTTGGGTAGTGGTGTCAGTACATTTAATAATTTGACAAGCGGTGCCTAGTGGAGCATTTCCATGACCTGCCAGTCCGAAGTTGAGCCAGGGGGTATGTTTATTGGGGGCAATTCCATGGAGGAATCCAATCGCGGTGGCTATATTTTGTTTACCCATTCCGGAAATCACTAATTGATGGGATTCATTTTTAAAAAGAGCGAAGGGGGAAATGAGTCTTTGTTTTTGAAGACCGAGATCTTCGATCAGAGGAATGGCTTCGGGGAGTAGGGCACAGACAAAATTCATCACGATGGGACAAGTGTCTCGTTGTGCTTGGCGAGTTGGTGAGAATAAAATTGCTTCAATTGATTAAATTCTTTGGCTTTTTGTTGTTTATCTCTCTTGGAAAATCCTTTGTTTAAAATATCAAGTTTTTGGATAAGAGTTTGGAAGATGAGAGGGATCAGGCTGGATTTTAGATTAGGGTTATCTAAGAGCTTTTGTAAGGATTGTACACGAAATCGATCCATTCCCCAATAGGTGGTGGAAAGCTGGTCTAAATGTCCGCCGTGTTTTGTAACTAGTTTTCGATCGAGGTAGCCAATTTCGTATTGAAGTACTATGCGGAGCCATAGGTCATAGTCTTCACAAACGGGGAGTTTTTCATCGAAGAAACCGATCGTTTCGAAGATTTTTTGATGCATGACTACCGAGGATGGACAAATAATACAGCGGGCCAGGCTTTTGAGGAAAATATCTTGATTTGATTTGTTTAAATAAGCGGGGTGCGAGACAGATTTACCCCGCCGTATCCAAGCTTCATCGGTGTGGCAAAATAAAAGACCTAAGTTTTGTTGTAAGAATTGGTTTTGCTCTTCGAGTTTGGACGGGTGCCAAGTATCGTCTGAATCGAGTAGGGCAATCCATTCGCCACGAGCCTGTTGGATT
>CAWUUU010000264.1:0-7025 GCA_963924995.1 uncultured Opitutales bacterium | reverse complement strand
TACAATTCTCGAATTGCTTTTTGAGGTAAGCTTCCAAGGAATTCAACATGTTTAGATAAATCCAATCGATGTACCTCTTTTACAAGGTTTTTCTTCATAGGACCATCTCCCACAATTCTAAGTCGAAAAGGAACGGTTTTGTTCTTCAAAAGATTTACCATTTTAAGTTGATGAGAGTACCCTTTTTTCTCAACCAAACGACCAACACTTAACAATTCAATTCGATCCGAATTTACCAGATTAAAATTTAGCCGATTAGGCCAATGAGATAAACCCCGTCTAATTAATTTAACCTTCTCAGAAGGAACTCCTAAATCCTCAATTCTTTTGGCAGTGGATAATGAAGAAGTTCTTATAAATACTGCATTTCGAAATTTTAATTCAAGTAACCAGTCTCCTCCTGTCCTAAAAACATCATAAGCATGTGCCCCCATAGAAAAGGGCACATCTATTAATTTACTTAAAGCCAGTGTAGCAGTTGCAGGCATCGTTGCCCATATTCCGTGAATTAGTGAATATTTTTTGACTTTAAAATCACGTGCTTCCACTAATGCAAAGCCCAATGCCAGAAATGTTTCGTTCCAGTTTTGTAAATTTGGACATGGCTTTGCTAAAAGTTCAGTTAAAATTTCCTTAAAGGCTCCAGGCCTTATCCAACTCCAATAGGGAATCCAAAAAAACAAAGATAGCAATCTGACAAATTTAAAGCGATAGACTTGCTTGCCTTCCCACTTTGAATGACCCTTCCAAATTGAATACAAATCTGGATTGAAACCAATTTGTTTGAAGGCACGGAGTTCTCGTCTCACGAAAGTTTCCGTTGGACGAGGAAAGGTTGCGTAAAAAAAAGCGACCCTAATCAATTTCTATTTTATCGTGGAGAAGCAAAAGCCCAAGGTTTAATTAAGACTTTGGGTCGTATTTAATAAAACGGTCTGGAATTTGACTACCTACAGTATTCCCATTACTTCCATTAGTAGCGAGTCCCATCTTTCCGTTGGAGGAAATCTTCTTTTGTGCTGTTTGCCCAATGGAATCTTCATTTTGTGCGTCAATTATCGGAAAATAATCAAATGCTAACTTGATTTCTTCTGCATGTGCAGTCCTTTCTCCCTCAACTGTTATTTCTCCCTGAAAACAAGCTAACGGATGTCGAATTCTAGAAACTTGTACCTTCATCGTTAATTTGTCGCCAGGTTTACATATTCTTCGACATTTAACTCCATCGCATGAGGTAAAAAAGATCGTATTAGGATCAACCTTAGAACTCAAGGAACTGTTATCACCTTTGAGAAGAAAAAATACGCAAAGTTGCCCAAGTGCTTCGATCATGATCGACGCCGGAAATACAGGATTCTCTTTGAAATGACCCTCTAGGAAATACTCATTTCCTGAAATTTTGTATGTAGCGGTTGCTACTTTACCATCAATTTTGGCCGTTTCTAAAAATAGAAAAGGTTCTCTATGAGGCATCAGTGACGCAATCTCTTCAATACGATAACTCTTCGACCGCTTAGGTGGTTCCTGACCACGGGCTTTCGCATCAAGGTAGGCTTTAACATCTCCTAAAGTTCTTAAATCTCGAAGTTCTTCATTATCAATACTCACTTTTAAAGTTTGCTCAATAAGCATGACAATCTCAAGCATTGTCAGTGAATCCATACCCAAGTCTTCGTACATTCTAAGAGAATCATCACTATCTAAAAGGATTTCTCTTTGCTCTGGTTCAAGGTGTCTATCAATTATACCCAAGACAATTTTCTCAATTTGCGAGACATCCTTATCAACACGAAAAGCAATTGCAGCTTCATATGTCCCTGCTGGGCAACGCTTGAGAAGATCTCTCAAATCTTCGTGAATCGATTGGGTGGATTTTTTATCCATAACTGATGGGGGTATATGTTTTTAGGGTGATTATTTCTAAAATATATATATAAAATATAAATATCATGTCCACAAACTATTTATTTTGAAAATCTTATGAATTCAGGAGATCAAAAAAAAGTCATTCTGACCTGTGCTCAGCCAACTGGAAAATTAACCTTAGGCAATTATTTAGGAGCAGTTCGTAATTGGACTGAGATGCTTGAGAATCATGAATGCTTTTTTGGTATAGTTGATCTTCATGCAATCACGACACCTTCAAAACCGGCAATTCTTCGTCAAACAGTATTTGATTGCGTGGCTCAATATATCGCCTGTGGACTTGATCCTGAAAAATGCCATCAATTTGTTCAATCCCATGTGATTGGACATACTGAATTAGCCTGGATCCTTACTTGTATTACGCCGATTGGAGAACTACAAAGAATGACCCAATTTAAGGATGCAACCGCAAAGCTTGGATTCAAAGTATCAGATAAGAAAAATGATGAAATAAAATTCACTCATGATGGTGCTCGGTCACAGGCTTCGATTAATGCGGGATTACTCTGCTATCCAGTCCTAATGGCAGCCGATATTTTACTTTATAATGCGGACTTAGTACCCGCAGGTGAAGACCAACGCCAACATATTGAACTTTGCCGCGATCTTGCTCAGAAGTTTAATAATCAATATTCTGAAACTTTTACCATTCCAAAACCTTATGTTCCTAAGATCGGTTCTAGAATTATGTCCCTTGATAACCCGAATCGTAAAATGTCAAAATCTGATAAAAATGAGCGGGCAACTCTCTTTATTCTTGATGAGCCAGACTTAATCAGAAAGAAAATCTCCTCTGCAGTTACTGATTCTGGTTCTGAAATTAAAGCCACTTCAGAAAAACCCGGTATATTAAACCTTCTCACAATTCACTCAGCTCTTTCAGGTCAGAATACCGAGCAACTCGAAGAACATTTTTCGGGAAAAGGATATGGCGAACTTAAGACTGAATTGACCGAACTGATAAGCGATTCCCTCAAACCTGTTCGTGAAAAATACCACGAATTGATTCAGGATAAAAGTTATCTCAAAAAAGTTCTTTCCCAAGGAGCTGATGCAGCTCAAAAGCGAGCCTATAAAATGCTGGGCAAAGTATATAGAAAAGTTGGATTTATCGAGCGAGAACGGACATAAATGAGCGACTTTTTAATTTTTCGCTTGGTTCTTTCAATAAAAACAAACAGAAAATATTTCGACTTATAAATTAGTGATGGATTATACAGATAATGAAGATGATCAAGAAGGGGTAACCAAATGGCCTTTCTATTTGGCAGCCTTGTTTATTATTACATTAGTTCTTGGATTTGCTTATCTTCATTTGAAAGTAAGTGAAACCCTTGACCAGTGGCAGCTCACTACATGTATTCTAGCTTCTGGTTTGGCATCCATTCTTGTTTTCATACCCCACCTGATCGATCGTTTTCTTGCAATTGCTTTTGACCCCTCAAAGAGAAAAGACGAGGAACTTCATCGCAAGACTTATTTTGATATCAAAGAAATGAGAAGTGAACTCGAAGCTTTTTCTGTAAAAGTCGATAAAGTTCCGACCTTGGTAGACAAAATTATTTCTGAAGCATTAGCAAAAGATTCGGAATTTGACCCGGCTCTTAATCAAATTCCCAATAACCTGGAAGAAATTAAAAACAGCCTAATACAAAAAATTACCAATTTAGAAGAATTTATTGTTCAAACTCCTCTCCTACCTGAACCCAACCCCATTCTCGACCAAGCTATTCAATCTATCCCCTCCCTCCAAAAAGCCGTTGATACATTAACATCAGAAATTAAAGATCTTCATAAAATTGTAGGTAAATTACCTACTGAATTTCCACAACCGGTTATTATCGAAAAAGAAGTTAATACTTCCTTAAGAATGGAAGACGAGAATCAGGAAACTAAACAAATTGATGAAACCCTGCCCTCAAGTTTGGACTCGGAAAATTTAACTCCTAAACCTACAGAGGAAACTTCTTTAAACGAATCGGATAAAGGCCTTGTTTTTAGTGAAGAAAATCAAGTAAGCGAGACTCAAGACACTAATGAAACCCAACTCGATCAATCAGAGGATTCAACAGAGCAAGAGGATTTAGGGCCCGATGAAGATGACTTCGCTCCCGTAGAAGAAGAGATTGAAATTGAAGAGGAGGAGATAGAAAACCGCAATAAAAACACGGAGGAACTTGGAGAAATCGAAAATCAATCTGAAAAAACCGAACCCCAAGAAGTTAATACCCAAGAGGACGCCTACGATAAAGAACTCGATCTAGGATTACCTGACCCTGAAGAAACAATCAGAAAAGTAGATGCAATTCTTCAGGAAACTGATCCAAAAAACTTTACGACTCCTCTTGCAGATAAGGAAGAACCGAACCAACCAAAAATTTCTCAGACTGGCACCACTTCAGTCGTAGCAAATGTCATGATTGGGATTGGTAATAAACCCTACCTTCGAGGAGAAGGACCGGGGCTTAATTGGGATGAAGGTGTACCAATGAACTTCATCGAAATTGGTAAATGGGCATGGTCCCCTCCTCGTAAAAACGCATCTTTAACTGTACAACTTTATCGGAACGATAACGATCCTGATAAATCTGGTAAGATACAAATAAAAGCTGGGGAAAAAATTGAGATTACACCTGACTTCAGCTAATAAAATTTGGTTGTAAATTGTTTCTATTATTGATGGTGATTTCCCCTCTCACCTCAATTGAAAACTGACTAATAATTATCCAAGTAAGGGGCTTGGATACTTTCCATTATTCACCAATCCAGCAATAGATTTAACCACACGAGGTTTATCTTCTTGGTAAGTGACCCCAATCCATTCACAACTTGCCGAGCGAACTATAACTTCAACTTTTCCACTTTGTATCCATTCATCCACCGCTGCGGGGAGGTAAAACTCTGATTTACTTGGATCTGAGAGAGTAGAAAGAAAATTTTCAAAACTGGTCTGAAGATAAGAAAAGACACTTTTGGGAAATGCCCAGACATTCATTGATACAATTTCATTTCCCTTCAATGATTCTTCCTGTCCCTTTGAATTCTTTCCTGATATCGAATTTTGACCAGTAATACCAGTCCATTCCTCTACAGACAAAAGGCGATCACCTTGGGTTTTACAAATCCCGCGAGAAACTGATCCATATTCTGAGAGAGTTTCAGATAATTGAAAGCCAACCATTGCACAGGATAATTTTTCATCTCCCCGGGTAACGGGAGAAAAGGTATCAATAAGTTGAAAAAATGTTTCGGCTCCGTAGTAATCATCGGCATTAATAACTCCAAAAGAGCAATCGCTCAAAACTTCTCTAGCTGCCCATACTGCATGCCCTGTCCCCCAGGGCTTTTGCCGATCTGTTGGGCAAGAATATCCATTGGGTAAATCATCCTTATCCTGATATGCATATTCCACATCCAAAATATTTTTATACTTTCTACCCACTTGTTCCTCAAAAGTTTCCTGCATTTCCTTTCGAATAAGAAATACAACTCTTTCAAAGCCAGCTTTTCGAGCATCATAAATTGAATAGTCCATCAAGGTTTCCCCACTTGGACCAATAGATTCGAGTTGCTTAAGCCCGCCATAGCGGGTGCCCATGCCTGCAGCAAGAACGAGAAGAGTGGGTTGATTAGAAGTCATTTCGTATTGCGAAGGATAAATAGTTTAAAATATCAGTTACATAAACTGCTTCCTGTCCATGTTGGCGAGCGAGAACCTCCCCTGCCCGACCATGCCACAACACGCCAAGTGCCGCGGTAGAAAACAAATCATGCTCACCCTTCGCAAGTAAAGATCCAAGAATACCCGTAAGTAAATCGCCACTTCCAGCTCGTGCAAGAAGTGAGCTACCCGAGAATGAAAAAAGATGTTTTTTGGGAGACACGATTTGAGAATGAGCACCTTTCAGAACTACTACGGAGCCTCTACTGGATGAATATCCATCAAGAGATTGAGAACCGGCCAAACGGTCAAATTCACCAGCGTGCGGAGTGAGGATCAATCGATCTGGTGACGGGATCTTATCCAAAATCTCAGGGCGCAGGGCATCCGCGTCAATAATTGCCGGGCCTTTCCATAAGTTCAAAGCTTCACGTATCAGGGAATGAGTTTCACCCTCCGCGCCCAGTCCTGGACCAACCGCCAAAGCGGTGGCTTTGTTCAAGAATTGGCGTAACTTACCTAACCCCTCAAGAGCTAACCCTCCATTGGGAGTTTCGGGCAAAGGGATCCACATCGCTTCGGGTCGCTGGGCAACAAAAGAAGCATGCAGGGACTCGGGAATCCCTACGGTGAGAAGACCGACCCCTGCCTTAAGGGCGGCTTGTGCAGCCATCATTGCGGCTCCACCTAACTCCCTTGAACCCGCGAGCAGAAATAAATGACCATTGGAGCGCTTGTCGCAGACTGCAGGCCTTAGTTTACGCAACTTCTTTAAAGCGGAACCACATAGAACCTCCGTCTTTGAAACTGAAGGGCTTTTGTTAGAACTATCTTTAAAAAAACCAAGATCTAAATAGCGTAACCGACCCGTCCATTTTTGATTCTCATCTTCGATAATCAGGCTCTTCGCAATGCCTGTGGCGTAAGTAAAATCTGCCCGTAATGCTTCGCTTTTAGAACCCGGCCCAATACCTGTAGGCATATCCACAGAAGCACGCACCGCAATCTCATCACATTGGTTGATAACTGAAACTAAATCAGAAATTGGAGAACGAAGAGGGAGTTTTGCCTGCATACCGAGCAAGCCATCAATCAATGCTGAGAAATCTCGATCTTTAACTAAACCAGCGAGGACACTTTCTATCTCTTCTCTTCCTGATAGATTTTCCAAAATCTCAACCTCCTCCACTCGATTACCAACCAACTCGATCAATTCATCATGAGCCCTTTGACAAAGAGGTCGACAATTCTGCCATTTACAAAGTTGCCAAAGCACGGCACGGGCGGTGGGAATAGTTTTGAGTAAACGTTTGGCCGCAATGAGAGCATCCCCTCCATTATGACCTTTACCTACCAAAACTAAAATACGTGGACGGTGGGGAATGGTCCGTAGTTCGCGCATGTCGCGTAAAAGACTATCGCCCAACGCTTCGCCCGC
>CAWUUU010000263.1:0-4216 GCA_963924995.1 uncultured Opitutales bacterium | reverse complement strand
ATCCCTCACCATCAGCACAGTCCGGTTCTTCGAATTGTGCCGCTCATGAAAATAAGTTTCATCCCATGCCTCCAAGTTACCGATCCCCTGAACGGCAGGATGATTGACTTTCACAACTCTCGGGCTGAAGACAGCACCCTGATGACTCTTGAAACGGCCTCCGACAAGCTGATCATACTCGGGGATATTGGCAAAGCACCAACTGGCACAGTGAACCGGAATAAATCCCTTTCCCGAACGAACAAAAGACAGTAAATTTTTCCATTGACCGGAAGAAAGCTTGGGATGATTGGCATAGAGAAGAAGGCCATCAAATTGGTTAAGGTACTCAGGATCGTCTAATGCTTGGTTTACACTGGTGACATAATCAAAATAAATGGCATCCCGTCCAAGAGACTTAGACAGGATTGGGTAATACTGATTAGAATTATGATGTGTTGATTCGTGTCCAAGAAAAAGAACTCTTATCGGATCGGCAAAAGTCTTACCTATTTGAAAAGTCAGAAATGCTATGAAAAAAAATATAAACGTACGGTCCATTTTTTCGGGAATAAAGGTGGGGATAATATTTAAAGGTTCTTAATAATATCATAATTTTATATTAAACAATAGATTGACTTCGTCATTTTTTATTGAAAGTTAGACATATTAATCCTGACAAAAAAAAGGCTTCCCCGAAAGATTTCCTTAAAGAAATCGATCCAAATCATAACTTTCTTGGTATACTGAAAGAAATAAACGGTGTTTCTTTTTTTGTTAAAGATAAAGACTTTCGTTTAATCTTCGCCAATCCTTTTTTCTACAGAAGATTGGGGCTTAAATCACAAAAAGAGTTGCTGGGAAAAGACGATTTCCAGCTTTTCCCGGAACCTCTGGCTAACAAGTTCAGGAAAGATGATGAAGCTATAATACGCGAAAAATTACCCAAATTAGGATTAGTTGAATTATTTCTTAACCAGCAAGGCACACCGTCATGGTACATTACCAATAAATTCCCCATTTTTGACAGGCGAAAAAGAGCTATCGGAATAATGGGAACGGTTCAAAAATACGAAAAAGTTCCAGTTAATCATACTCGAGACAAAGAGATGGAGATGGTAATTGAAGAACTGCAAGAGAGTAATGAAGGCACTCCCAGCATTGCAATGATAGCAAATCAGTATGGCCTGTCACATCGCCAACTAAATCGGAGATTCAAAGAAGTAACCGGACTTACCCCTCAACAATTCTCCGTTCAAATCCGCATTGAAAAGGCCTGTAAATTACTCAAGGAATCGAACCGAAGCCTAACTGATATTGGTTACGAATTAGGGTTTTGTGATCAAAGTGCTTTTACTGCACAATTTCGTAAAAGGATGAGTATGACCCCGAGGCAGTATCGTAAACAGTACAGTTAAGGTCGCTTACCTTTTTTTGGCTCTCCGCTTTTCCAAAGCTTAATATTATTGTAGTCATTTTTTGATTTGGGGCCTTTGGTGCTCCTCCCCCGCTTAATATCTTTTTCAAGTAATGCAAGTAGCGAAGCAACCATATCAGGTTTTTCCTCATACAAATTCTTTTTTTCGCCCAAATCAGTAGACATATCATACAATTGTCCAGGTGCAGCGCCAGCAGGAGCCTGCTTTTCTTTGGGAGAAGTCCATCCACCTGATGCCTTTGCCAGTAAGAGTTTCCAGGGGCCCTGCCGGTAGGCAAAATGTCCGCTTATGGAATGATGGATCACACCCTTTCGACTTGAAACAATCTTTTTCCCATGAAGTGCAGGAAGAAAGCTTACGCTGTCTTCCCCACTATTCTCGAGGGCTTTTTGTCCCAATAGGTCTGTCATCGTAGCAAATAGATCAGTAAGGCATATTAATTGATCAGATTCAGATCCAGGCTTTACCCTCCCGGGCCACTTTACGATGAATGGAATGCGATGCCCGCCATCCCAGAGATCCGCTTTGGATCCCCGTAGATCAGCACTTACAATATGCCCCTGCTTGGCCAGTTCACCAATTCCAGCAGCCTTGGAACAACCGTTATCGCTGGTAAAAATGATCAAGGTATTATCCACCTGTCCTATTTTAGTAAGAGCTTTTTGAATTTCTCCGACCACATGATCAGTCTGCATGACAAAATCACCATATTTCCCGAGGCCACTCTTCCCTTCCCATTCCGGAGTGGGAACAATGGGGGTGTGCGGAGAACCGAGGGGCACATAGAGGAAGAATGGTTTATTTGAATCTTTACGAGATTCGATATATTGAACGGATTTTTGGGTTAAACGTGGAAGCATGTTGATTACAGGATCGTGAGCGATGACTTTATCATCCTCGATCACCGCCTCCATATTACCGGCATGATGAAATCCATGAAAATAATCAAAACCCCGATGAATGGGACCGTCGGGAATTTTTGATCCTACAGGAGGGGCCTTATATTTCTTCTTCGAATATTCTTCTCCACTTTCTGGATCAAGGTATTTAAAATTGAGGTGCCATTTCCCAATAATCGCAGTATGATAACCTTCATTTTGGAGAAAACTGGCAACGGTTGGTCGGTCTTGCGCAATTAAACAGGGAGCAAAACCTTGAACTACGCCCGATTGGAGGCTGGTTCGCCAACTGTATCGACCAGTTAACACCCCATATCGAGTGGGTGTGCAAACCGAGGAACCGGAATGAGCATCGGTGAAGATCATACCTTGGGATGCAAGACGATCCACATGAGGAGTGGGTATCTTTCCATTTTTTAGGTTGAGACATTGAATATCCCCGTATCCTAGGTCATCGCATATCACATATACGATATTGGGCTTTGCCGCCCATATTATTGAAAAACTGCTCAAAAAAAATAATAGGTGTAACTTTATATACATGGTTTAGTATAACGACCTAAGAAGATATTAAGACAAATTCAAAATTTAGTGATCAATTAAAATTGAACTCGAACTAAAGCTTGAGGCTTGCGAAGAAATTAGAGGATGCTTTAGTTATCTTACCCACCTAAAATTCATGCGACATTCTGCCATTAACTCAAATTTGTTTTCCCAAAGCCGAAAAGACCTTTGCGAAAAATTACCCAAAAAAGCACTCGCAATTACGAACGCGAATGATGTTTTACCTACCAATGCGGATGGCAGTCTACCCATTCATCCGAACTCTGACTTGTTTTACCTTTCCGGTATTGAACAGGAGGAAAGTATTTTGATTTTATTCCCCGATGCCTCCAATCCTAAGCACCGTGAAGTTCTATTTCTACGTGAACCGAGTGAACATTTAAAAATTTGGGAAGGCTACAAACACAGCAAAGAAGACGCACAAAAGATTTCGGGTATCGAAACAGTTTACTGGACTAAAGACTTTGATGATACTTTTCAACTTCTGGCGATGGAAGCCGAAGTTTTCTTTCTTAATGAAAACGAACACAGTCGGGCCGCGAATGAAGTGGAGACTCGGGATAAGCGATTTAACGCAGGTATTCGCAACCAATACCCCCTTCATAAGATTGATCGACTTGCCCCTCATTTGCACGGCTTACGCTTTTGCAAAAAAAGCGAGGAGATCAAATTAATCAAACAAGCGATTGATGTAACGACCCGCGGTTTTCGCAAAGTTCTCCGCATGGTAAAACCAGGCGTCGCCGAATATGAAGTTGAAGCCGAGTGGGCCAAGGAATTTATTCGTCGAAGAAGTAAATTTGCCTACACGCCCATTGTCGCTTCAGGTGAAAACGCCTGTGTTTTGCATTACCTACAAAACGACCAAATCTGTAAAAAAGGCGATTTACTTTTAATGGATGTCGGTGCTTGTTACGCAAACTACAATGCTGACCTTACCCGTACCATTCCGGTTAGTGGGAAATTCACTCGTCGACAAAAACAAGTCTACAATTCAGTGCTGCGTGTTCTTCGTCAGTCGATTAATAATGCGACTGTTGGGAAATCTCTCAAAGAATGGCAAACGGATTCTCATGATATGATGACCGAGGAAATGCTCCGTCTTAAGCTGATCACAAAGGCCGATGTTAAAAAACAGGATCCCGATCAACCCGCATGTCGAAAATTCTATATGCATGGATTAGGTCACTCGCTTGGACTTGATGTTCATGATGTATCCAATGGACAAACTGAATTTAAAGAGAATTCAATATTCACCGTGGAACCCGGAATTTACTTGCCCGGTGAAGGTTTTGGTATCCGTTTGGAGGATGATATTCAAATTACCAAGAATGG
>CAWUUU010000262.1:0-13374 GCA_963924995.1 uncultured Opitutales bacterium | reverse complement strand
GGTGGCTGCCTTTAATATTATTCCTGATCGGAATTACACTCCTGGAAAACCGGATCAAAAATTGGAAAATTTAAAACAGGTGGTCAAGTTAACCGAAGACCTTGATCTTCCCTTACTTGGGGGTACCGAGATGAACAGCCCAGGGCAAAAATTTGTCGATGATTTTTCGTCGACTGAATTGGCCCCATTACAACCAGTCTTCATTCGAGGATCTTGGATTCTTCATGCTCATTCGACCCTCCAAAGGGATACAGGAATGGGCTACCTCAGCGAGTGGGCAAGTAATCAATTTTCTTCCACCTCGGCCAAGAATGAATTTTATGCTTCTTTTGGAGAAATCTTTTCTCCAAGAGGGGATCAACGATTAAAAGATTCTTTACATGCAGAAATGAGTGCGGATGAGGTTACAGAACTTGCCCGTCAGGTCATGTCTGCTTAACCAAGATGTCTACCTTTGTTGGCTTTGGTTTTGGAGCGATACAGGGTGGCTTATTTTTATCAGAGGCATTTTCTTCGCAGTCATTTTCAAGGTTGGTCGTTTCGGAAATTGATCAGGAGTTAGTTGAGCATGTAAGGCGCGGGAGTGGTACTTATTTTTGTAATATTGCCGAGTCCACTCGATTAAGGAGCGAACAAATTGATGGGATTGAAATTTATAACCCCTTAGTGGAGGAGGATCGTGAACATTTAATCAAGGCGATCGCGGAAGCCCAAGAATTATGTACTGCATTACCTAGTTTTAAACTTTACGACGCCGGCGAGGCATCGGTGGCCAAGTTGATTAGTGAGGGATTGAGTAAGAAAATGAGTTCTGTCAACCTTCCTTCCTGTGTCATTTATGCGGCCGAGAATGATTCTCGGGCAGCTTCTCGTTTACGGGATGCATGTTCACACTATTTAGCAGATTTACCGGAAGATCGTTTTGTTTTTTCAGAAACGGTAATTGCGAAAATGTGTTCGGTCGTGGCAGATGAACAACGAATTAATAAGGAAGGATTGATTCCAATTGTGGAGGGATTGAATCGTGCTTTTCTAGTGGAAGAATTTAACCAAATTTTGATTGAGGAAAAAGCGCCCAAGCATTTTAATCGAGGCTTTACTCAATTTGTACCTAAGGCTGAACTTGATCCTTTTGCGATTACCAAGTTTCTCGGGCATAATGCAATCCATGCATTATTAGGCTACCTGGCAAAGGAGGAGGGGATTACTTTCATGCACGACGCTGGACATCGCTCTGATCTAATCGACTTGGTTAAAGAATCGTTTCTCAAGGAAGTAGGAGTCGGACTTTGTCTTGAATATGCTCATGTGGTCGATTCTTTATTTACAGAAATCGGTTTTCAGGAGCATGTGGAAGACGCTCTTAATCGAATGGTGAATCCATTTCTTCGTGATCCTGTGGATCGAGTGACTCGTGATCCGATTCGTAAACTCGGTTGGGATGATCGTTTGCTCGGATCAATGAAATTAGCGATTAAGGCCGGAGTTGAGCCACGGTTATTAGCCAAGGGGGCGAGTGTTGCCCTTAAATATGCCACGATGGAGAATGAGTGGGCTTCGCCGAAATTTGGATTGGATCAGATCTGGAAAGACGTTCCCTTGGACGAAAAGAGTGAGTTACAGTCTTTAATTTTAAGTAATTTCTAAAATTATAGTCTTTCGCCCATCTAAATTAAGAAAAAATCATTCTAGGATTGCAATTCTCTCAAAAACGATCAAAACCAATCTTATTCGATCATTATGATTCGTGAAGCCTGTCCAACCTTAGCTCCCCAAAGAAGAGAGCATATTCGTTTACTCGTACGAGAAAGCGGTATTGCCCGTGTGGAAGATTTGCGTCGGGAACTCAAAGTTTCAGTGGCTACAGTTCGGCGTGATCTCGAAGTTTTGGAAGAGGAAGGAAAAGTGCGTCGGGTACATGGTGGAGCCGTGAGCATGGAAAGTCACCTTGAGGAAGCGGTCTTTGATGATAAGACTAATCAATTTTCTAAACAAAAACGTGCGATAGCCGAGGCTGCGTATAAATTAATTGGTCAGGAAGAGTCGCTTTTCCTGGATGGTGGAAGTACTACTTTATGCTTAGCTCGATTGTTAAAAGACCGAAATGATTTAACAGTGGTCACTAACTCCTTACGAGCCGCTGCTGAGTTGGCTGATTCCGAACCTCGGGTAATCCTCGTAGGGGGGGAGCTTCGTAAGATTAGCCAGACGATGGTGGGTCCTTTGACTTCGGCAGTTCTCGGTCAAGTCCGAGTAGACCGTGCCTTCATGGGAACGATGGGATTTTGTTTAAATAATGGATTGACCACCACGGACCCCAATGAAGCATTTGTGAAAGCACTTGTTGCCGAACAGGCATCCCAATTAGTACTTTTAGCAGATTCGAGTAAAGCTGAAAAGGTATCCTTCGCCCGAGTCTCGGATTGGGACAAGGTCGATGTTTTAGTGAGTGATCAAAAGTTGCCCCCAATCTTTATAAAATCTTTACAAAAGCGTGGATTGAAAGTCTGCGTTGTTTAAGCCTATAACCTAGAAAATAATATTATGGCAAATCCAGTAATCATGCCCCGTCAGGGACAATCAGTAGAAAGCTGCATTCTAACGGAATGGAAAGTCAAACCTGGCGACACTGTGGCTGAAGGCGATGTCCTTGCAGTAATTGAAACTGATAAAGCAAGTTTTGACCTTGAATCCACTGCTTCTGGAACAGTGCTCGAACTTTTTTGGGCAGCGGATGACGATGTTCCTGTTCTCGCCAATGTAATTGCGATTGGAGAAGAGGGTGAAAATATCGATGATCTTCGTCCTCAAGGTGCTGGTGCAACTGCCCCTCCTGAACCGGTTGCGAATTCCACTCCAGACGCTCCAACGGCGAATGCACAAACCGTACAGCAAACAATTGCGCGCTCACAGGCTGATTCATCTACATCTTCTTATAAACCTTCTTCGGGAGTCAGTCCACGAGCCCGTAAGAAAGCGATGAATTTGGGCGTGGATGCGGAAACTTTAGTAGGCACTGGTCCGGGAGGACGAGTGATTGAAAGGGATATCGATGCATTTCTTGCCGGCACTCCAAGATTATCAGCAAGCGCCCGAATTCGTGCGAAGGAACAGGGTCTCGAAGCACCTGTTCGTGGATCAGGTATCGCAGGAATGGCACTTGCCTCCGATATGCGCCAACCAGGTTCGATTGAGGGTGCGGAGGTAGAACCGGTAAAAGGAATTCGTAAATTAATTGCCGAGCGGATGATGCAGTCATTACAAGGAACTGCTCAATTAACTCTGCATTCCTCTTTTGATCTAACCAATTGTCAGGCATATCGTAAAAAACGCTTGGCAGATGGTGATTCGAAAGTGTCGATCAACGATTTAATTGCCCAAGCAATCTTAGCCGCATTGAAAGTACATCCAGAGATGAACGCACATTTTCTTGGTGACCGCCTCGCTGTATTCCACGAAGTGAATCTTGGCATTGCAGTCGATTCTCCACGAGGGTTAATGGTACCAGTTGTTCAGGAAGCATCAAAAATGTCTATTGAAATGCTTGCTTCTGAAATTAAGAAAAAGGCCATCGCTTGTCGGGAGGGTACTATTCAACCCGATGATTTATCTGGAGGAACCTTTACATTAACCAATCTTGGTATGTTAGGAGTGGAAAATTTTACTCCCGTTCTTAACCCACCTGAAATTGCGATTCTTGGAGTGGGTGGAATTAGTTTAAAACCCAAAAGAAGTGCGGATGGAGAAGTTTCCTTTGTGGATCAGATCTCCTTAAGTTTAACAATCGACCACCAAGCAATTGATGGGGCACCTGCTGCCCGTTTTTTACAAACCTTGGTAACTCATTTAGAAAATCATCCGGGTGAAAACCCACAAATAATTGAAGGAGAAGAATAATTGTGAAATATGACTTTGCTGTAATTGGAGCCGGACCCGCTGGGTATGTGGCCGCTAAAAAAGCTGCATCTGCAGGTTTAAAAGTGGTTATGATTGAAAAGAAAAAGCTTGGAGGCGTCTGCCTAAACGAGGGATGCGTTCCTTCGAAGACCCTTCTGCAAGCTGCGAAAACCTATCATCACGCCAAGCATGGATCGATCTTTGGAGTTGAGGCAGGTTCACTGTCATTTGATTTCGGGAAAGCCCATGCACATAAAAATTCGGTGATGGATCGAATGAGAGATGGAATTGCGGGTTTGATGAAAAAACACAAAGTGGAAGTGATTGAAGGAGAAGCCAAATTGCTTAAGGGCTCTTCTTTTTCTGTTAATGGGGAAACCCATGAAGCAGAAAATATTCTGCTTTGTACTGGATCTTCCCCTAGTATTCCACCGATTCCTGGAATCGAAGCGGAGCACATTGTCGATTCCACCGGAATTTTGAATATCGATACTTTGCCCAAAAATCTTGTCATTGTGGGAGGTGGAGTGATTGGGTGTGAATTTGCATGTGTTTATGCATCTGTGGGAGTGCCCGTTACTGTCCTTGAAGCCATGCCTGAGATTTGTCCAAATTTAGATTCTGAAATTGCGGCAATTCTTCGTAAGGAATTAGAAAAGAAAGGGGTTACTTTTCAACTGGGTGCGAAAGTCGAAAGTTTTGAAGGAAAATCAGTTCGTTATAATTTGCAGGGTGAAACTAAAGATATGGATGCGGATTTAGTGCTCGTGGCCACTGGACGACGTCCCAATGTGGCAGGATTAGGATTAGAAGATATCGGTTTAGATTTTGACCCTAGAGGTGGAGTCAAAGTGGATAATCGAGGAGCGACCAATTTACCAGGTCTTTGGGCTGCTGGAGATGTGACCGGGCAAGCATGGCTTGCTCATGCGGCCAGTCGGATGGGCGAGGTCGTGGTTAACAATATCAAAGGACAGAAGGATCAAATGCGTCATGATACGATGCCCGCAGTGGTATACACCAGTCCAGAAGTGGCCGTGGTTGGACTAACCAAGGAAGAAGCGATTGAACGTGGGATGAAGGTAAAGACTGGGAAAATACCTATGGCGATCAACGCTCGTTACATTGCAGAAAATCCCGGAGAGGAAGGAATGTGTAAAGTTGTCTTAGAAGCTGAGACTAATCGTTTAATCGGAGTCCACATGGTAGGAGGTGCCTGTTCAGAAATGATCTTTGGTGCAACTGCGATGTTAGAAACCGAATTACGCGAAGAGGAAATTGCAGAGATTGTCTTCCCGCACCCCACTACCTCCGAGATTATGAAGGATGTCTTCATGGCCGTTCGATAACTCATTTATTACTACTAAACCTATTTCGTCATGCCTAAGTCACAAATAATAGAACCCGCAAAAGAACGCAAAGCCGGAACCATTCCTTTTGTTGAAATTCCGCTTAATCAGTACAAGCAAGATATTACCCAGGAGAAAGCAGCCTACGGGCCTGAAGCCCTGGTTGGTATTTATGAAGATATGCTTCTTATCCGTGTGTTTGAAAACATGCTTCAATCCATTAAAACTCAAGGCTCTTACGAGGGAATTGAGTATGACCATAAGGGACCTGCTCACTTATCCATCGGGCAGGAAGCATCCTCGGTTGGGCAAGCCTTTCTTTTGGGTATTGATGACCATATTCTTGGCTCACACCGATCACATGGTGAGATTTTGGCCAAGGGAATGTCTGCCATTCGCAAATTGGATGATGACTCTTTGATTGAAATTATGGAAAATTTTCTTGGTGGCGATTGTTACCGAGTGGTCGAGAAAGAAGGTTCGGACTCGGTTAAGGATATGGCCAGAAACTTTTTACTCTATGGTGCATTAGCCGAGATTTTTGGCCGCGAAAATGGATTTAATCGTGGTTTGGGTGGCTCGATGCACGCGTTCTTTCCCCCATTTGGAATTTTGCCCAATAATGCGATTGTGGGTGGTTCTGCTGATATTGCTATGGGGGCAGCTCTTTTTAAGAAAGTAAATCGAAAGAATGGAATTGTGATTTCCAATGTGGGAGACGCGTCGATGGGTTGTGGACCCACATGGGAAGCAATGAATTTTGCTTCGATGCGCCAGTTTCATGAACTTTGGGAGACTGGAATGAAAGGCGGCTTGCCGATCATTTTCAATTTCATGAATAATTTTTATGGCATGGGTGGACAAACAGCTGGGGAGACCATGGCTTTTGATTATCTTGCTCGAGTGGGAGCCGGTGTGAATCCCCAATCAATGCATGCCGAACGGGTGGATGGATATAACCCCTTGGCGGTGATAGATGCAATCAAGCGTAAGAAAGCATTAATTGAGAATGGAGATGGTCCAGTTTTACTTGAGACGATCACTTACCGTTATTCCGGACACTCGCCTTCCGATGCATCTTCTTATCGTTTAAAAGAAGAGGTCGAAGCATGGCAGGCAGTTGATCCATTAAATTCCTATGCGAAGGATTTGATTGAAGCGGGGATGCTCACTGAAGAAGCGATTGATCAAAGCCGGGCAAATATTACCAAAGCAATGACTCAGGCATGTCGCTTAGCTTCGGATTTGGAAGTCTCTCCACGACTCGCCTCTGAAAAAATTGGTGGATTAATGTTCTCCAAGAGAAAAGTAGAAAATTACGATACGACTCGAGAGCCAGAATTAATTTTAGCCGCGTCCGAGAATCCACGAGTTCAGGCGATAGCAAAAAAATCCAGAGCCGGTATTATTGATGGAAAACCAGTATCCAAAAATAAAGTTTATCAATTTCGTGATGCAATTTTTGAAGCGGCTTTCCATCGTTTTCAAAAAGATTCAACTTTGGTTGCATATGGAGAAGAAAATCGTGATTGGGGAGGGGCTTTTGCCTGTTACCGTGGCTTAACTGAATCCCTTCCTTACCATCGTCTGTTCAATTCGCCAATTTCTGAAGCTGCCATAGTGGGTAGTGCAGTGGGCTATGCATTAGAGGGCGGTCGTGTACTAATAGAGTTAATGTATTGTGATTTTATGGGCCGAGCGGGGGATGAGATTTTCAATCAATTGGCCAAGTGGCAAAGTATGTCGGCTTGCATTTTAGAAATGCCTGTGGTGCTTCGTGTCTCCGTAGGTTCGAAATATGGAGCTCAACATTCACAGGATTGGAGTGCGATTGTGAACCATATCCCCGGCCTTCAAGTTGTGTTTCCATGCACTCCATATGATGCCAAGGGAATGTTAAATACCGCATTGGCGGGCAGTGATCCGGTGATATTCTTTGAAAGTCAGCGCCTTTATGATATCGGGGAATTATTTGAAAAGGAAGTTCCTGCGGAATATTATGAAATCCCTTTTGGACTACCAGCAAAGAGAAGAACTGGAAAAGATCTGACTATAATCACGGTAGGGGCTACTATGTATCGTGCCTTAGAGGCAGCGGACATCCTTGAAGCAAAATATGGTATCACCTGTGATGTGTTTGATTGTCGGTCGATTAACCCCTTGGATTATGATCCATTAATTGAATCGGTTCGTAAGACCGGTAAGGTTTTGTTGTCCTCAGATGCTTGTGCCCGTGGCTCGGTGATGCAGGATATTGCATCAAATATAAGCCAATTGGCATTTGATGATTTAGACTCCCCTCCAGTGGTGGTCGGTTCGCGTAATTGGATAACACCTTGTGCTGAAGTGGAAGAAGATTACTTCCCACAAGCATCTTGGATGATCGATGCAATCCACGAACGAATCATTCCTTTACCCGGACATCAATTGACGACCAATCCAACAACTGGAGAACTTGTTCATCGAAACAGAGAGGGAATATAATTCGTTTTTAGATTTGATTTAATCGACAAGGATCCGAATAAAGGTAAATCGATTTTTTACTTGAATCAGCCATGAGAAGATAAAAGAAGAAACCATGAATAATTCATTACAATCTCGAACCAATTCCTTACTCAATGAATCACGTCAGAAACATCTCGGTGTTTTTCTTACTGGTCCGGATAGAATTGAACTGCTTTCAGATGAACTCCCACCTTCAGTAACTACTGAAAATGATTTTGTTCTCGCGAGTTTTGGTAATTGCCGATGTGCCTCAGATGCAAAAGCTATTCGTCAATTTGATGCCCATGCTCGAGTTCCATCAGGAGTAGAAAAAGTGGCCTTAGGCCATGAGACCTTACAATTAGTTCTTCAATCACCAGCGGATTCTGAGATTAGCCCGGGTGATATCGTGGTCATTACTCCAGGTCACGCCAGTCAACCGATTAACCCTCTCAGTTTTCAACCTGAAGATTCGGGAGTTCTGGCTGCACTCGGATATTCTTATCAATATTTGGGTGGATTACGGAGATTTAATGCGGTGCCAGGGATTGCTCCTGGATTTATTCGTTCTCAGGGCTTTGGTAATCTTTTCAATAAGGTACAGCCAGGTAATGATACGAGTTTGATCTCGCTGGCTCATGCGGAACCATTTGCCTGTAATTTTGGAACCAATAAGCATATTTTCACTTTCAATGAACAAGGTGATTTTGTATACGGTGTCCCACCATGTTCGATTTTGGCTTATTTATCCGGAACTGCACGGATGGCCATGATCAATCTAACAATTGTTGCGAGTGTGCCCGACGATCAATTGCCCCAAGTAGTCTATGTAACTGGTTCACCTGCAAAACTCGAGGAAATGAATAAGTATGCACTGATTTCAGATCTGAGAAAACGAGGTACTCGGGTGGAATTAATTGATCGAAAGGATCCGGAGATTATTTCCAAATTAATTAAGTATGGAAAACCAAGTGTGATCTGGACTAATTATGCATCGCAGGAAAGTTACGATCAAGCCTGTGCTATTATAGAAAAAGGCGGAAATCTAAACAGTTACGCCGGTGCAGCGGATCCAAAGTTGGTAATTAATATGCCAATAGGTCCCGGTGAAAAGTTTGGTACTTTAGAGGAGCAAGCTGAAGCTCAAATTTGTTCAATGCATCATAATGTTGGTCCGAATGATCCAATTCGTCATTCTGGACTCGCAGAAAACCCTGCAGTTGCTCTGCTTGGTTTTGTAGAAGACCGTGAACGCATTGATGCCTACTTGAGTAAATTACCGGACGGGTGCCAGGTTTATGTACCTCATCATTCATTGGCCGGACTTGAGAATGTGGAACTTAGTTCTTCTGCAAGTTTTACAGATGTTTTTATTGCGGGAAGAGGTGCAGATGCAGTTCGAGATTATCAATCGATAGAATTGAATCTAGCCCGTTCAGCTGCGGTTAATTTTGTGGATGGTGATACGGATGTGCCCATCCTTTCAAGGCAGGCTCATTATGTTTCTCGCCATCAGATTTGTGGATCAAATGTGCCATGGAATCTGACCAATACTTCAGAACCCCATTCCGATGACATGGTTGTGCAAGCAAAGAATCCTGTCAGTTTTGATTGGATGGTAAAAGGAATTTGTGGCTTAAATTATGTCACAGACATGATGGAACAGGTTGAAAAAAATCAGCCATTTGGCTCATTTTTTACTTTCATTGAACTACCTGATCTACCCTATGTGGAAGTGAATTCAAAGTCCTTTACTGAGGCGGCAGGAAAGTCTGATGGTTTAGCCTCGCAAGCTTTACTTGCGGGTGCCCGTGTTCTTTCGGAGAATGGCGAACAATGGTCTCGCCAAGTAGAAGAAGCAATTTATGAAGGTTATCAGGTTGTTTATCCTTTAAACTTACAAAAATAAAATATTATGAGTTGGACAGATCTTACAGGTAAAGTGGTCATTATCACAGGTGGTGCCGCAGGCATCGGACTGTCAGTAGCGAAAGGATTCGTGGAGGTGGGTGCAAAAGTGGTCATCGCCGATTTTGCAGAAGATGTTGGAGCAAAGGCAGTGATTGAAGCATCCGAAGCAGGTCCTGGTGAGGTAATTTTTGCCCGATGTGATGTTACTTCCAAGCAAGATGTAGAAGCGATGGTCAAAACTACAGTTGATCAATTTGGTCAGGTGGATGTTCTGGTGAATAATGCTGGAATTAATGTACCGAGGCTTTTAGTGGATCCAACTGGCAAAGAAGAATTAACTGAAGAAATTTGGGATAAAGTATTTGCAGTCAATGTGAAGGGTCAATTTCTTTGTGCCCAAGCTGCTGCCCGTGTCATGCTTGCTTCTGGTAAGGGTGGAGTGTTAATCAACATGACCTCTGAATCGGGTATGGAGGGTAGCGAAGGACAGAGTGTGTATGCCGCAACCAAGGCGGCAAATCATAACACAACTCGTTCATGGGCTAAAGAATTGGGCAGGCAAGGAGTACGAGTTGTTGGGGTAGGACCAGGTATCATGGAAACCACTTCGATGCGGAGTCCTGCATACGAAGAATCTCTTGCCTATACCCGTGGAATTACTGCAGAAGAACTTCGTGAAAAATACGGTAGTACTTCTTCGATTCCTTTGGGTAGAAGTGGGAAATTGTCAGAAGTTGCTGATTTAGTTGTGTTTCTTGCTTCTGAACGTGCCTCCTACATTCATGGTACCACCGTGAATATCTCGGGAGGGAAATCAAGAGGTTAGTTACCAGGTGGTAACGCCCTTCGCTAAGATTAAATTAGCGTAAATTCGAGTATCTCCAGTCATTACGACTGCAAAAGCTTTTTTTGTTTGGTCGTAAAAGTCGTACTTATCAACGAGTGAAATTGGAGCAGTTTTAGGGTAATGCTTTTTGACAATCGCATCGTATCCATCATGAACTTTTTGATAATCCGAAGCGATTTTTGGATTCGCTTTATCCTCGGGTAGAGGGCCCATCATCATGACTGGTTGTTCGATTACATGATCTAATACAAAGAGCGGTAAAATAGCATCAAGTAGGTCATTAATCTGTAAACCATCTGCTCGGATGATTGTATCGTTACAACTTTCTCCAGGAAAATGGGCATCACCAAAAACGATTTCGTCATGATGACCCATTCGGTAAAGAGTTTCTAAAAGTTGGGGACTGAGTAAAGGTGAAATTCCACGAAGCATAATTTCTTGCTAATCTCTTAATTCCATTTAGTCAAGAAAGTCGGTGCGTTAGGGTAGTGCAATTGAGTTGCCCGAAAATTAAAAAAGTGCCGATTTTCGGCACTTTTTTAAATCTTCTAATTTTGAAGTATTGGTCTTTCCTCTAATTGTAAGCCTTCTATTTAGAGGAAATGGAAATTCAATATTGAAGAATATTTTTTTTCTGAACATTTTATCCTAACTCAACTTATTAAATTTGTCCAATCGGCGGATTAACTTTTTTAAAATTTAAATACTATTGATTAGAAAACTAGACAAAAAAAAGTGCTAGGGTAATAGCACTTTAAAAATTCATCGATTTCTAGTCTGCTTTTGCCTTCCTTTGCGTGTAGAATCGTTAACTTTTGATGAAGGTGCAGAACTTTCTGAACGAATTAATTTTTGAATATCTCATCATAACCCAATATTTGAAATTTGTCTAATGAACTGGTGATTTTTAAAAAGATTTTAAAATTCATCGATTTTTACCCAACAATGCTTGGAGGTGGGCGATACTAGAAGAGGCTAATCCATTCAAGTTATAGCCCCCTTCTAATACTGAAATAACTTTCCCGTTCGCGTATTCTTTAGCGAGATCAATAATGATTTTTGTCAGTTCAAAAAAATCCTGATCCTCTAATTGAAACTGTCCAAGTGGGTCGTTGATTCTAGAATCAAATCCAGCGGATATGATAATTAACTCGGGTTTGAACAGGGTCATGTATTTTGGAAGTTCCGAGGCGAATGCATAATCAAGAATTTCTTTTTTACCTGAACCTGCCGGAAAGGGATAATTGAGATTATAGCCTAATCCTTGACCGGTTCCTTTTTCTTCCCTTCCTCCTGTTCCTGGATACCAAGGAGATTGGTGTGTGCTAAAGAAGAAGATTGAATTATCCTCATAAAAAATATCTTGAGTCCCATTACCATGGTGAACATCCCAATCCACGATAAGAATTTTCTGAATACCCAGTTTTTTTTGAGCATAACGGGCGGCAATCGCCACATGGTTAAATAAACAAAAACCCATTCCTTTATCCGAACTTGCATGGTGTCCAGGTGGTCGAGTTATACAAAAGGCATTTTCGAGCCTGCCTGCGACCACTTCCTTTACTGCGTTGATAATTCCGCCAGTTGCACAGGATGCGACATTCCAGGTTTGGTCACAAATGGCAGTATCTCCTGTGCTTAGGCTTGATAATCCAGTATCTATTTCCTTTTTTGATCTTCTTAGATATTCCTGATTATGGGCTAAAGAAAGGGTTTCAAAGGTGCATTGTTGAACGGGTATATTTTTAGTGAACTGGAGTAATTTTTGGTCTTGGAGTTTTTGAAAGATAAACGAAGCCCGATTTTTTTGTTCGGGATGCCCTAATCCGGTCTGATGCTTTTCAAAGACGGGGTCATATACAATTCCGCATTTTATATTTTCCTCAGTATCCGAATTCATCAATGATTTATTCTTTACTATAAAGAAAGGAATTTAAACCTTAGAAAAATAAAAAATGTTCAACCTCAATTGAAAGCGATTGGGTAACCAGTTTATGCCAATGTACTCTTATGCTCGGTTACTAATTGATGAAATGCTTGGAACAGATGGTTCGCATCATTTGGGCCTGGAGAAGCCTCCGGATGATATTGTACGGAGAAAACCGGCTTATTCTTGAGTCTCATACCAGATACGGTTTGATCGTTTAAATTGTATTCAGTCACAATGGCACCCATTTCTTCGAGCTTGTCCTTATCAGCAGCAAAACCATGGTTTTGAGAAGTAATTGAGACTTTTTCAGTTTCAATATTCTTTACCGGTTGGTTTCCCCCTCGATGACCAAATTTCAGTTTATAAGTTTTGGCACCAATGGCGTGCGTAAGTACCTGATGTCCTAAACAAATCCCAAAGATTGGATAATCGGGGATTAATGACTGGATAGTTTTATGGGCATAATCCAGGGCAGATGGGTCTCCAGGGCCATTTGATAGGAAGATGGCGTCTGGTTTATGGGAAATCGCTTCTTCTGCAGTGGCGTCGGCTGGCAACACAATAACTTCAAAGCCGTGCCGGCGTAAATTTTTGTAAATAGCTCTTTTGGCCCCATAATCAAATGCAACTAAGCGATGTGCACATTGTTTTTCAAAGGTAGAAGGGAGATTAGTTCCCACCACAGTGAAGGACTTGCTTTTCTCACCGGTTGGATCCCAGGTGAATGATTTTTTACAGGTAACCTCCTTAACAAAGTCCTGGCCAACAATTCCAGTCTACCCTTGAGCTCTTCTAAGGGCATCTTCTTCACTAATGTTTTCAGTACTGATGCATGCCTTAAGGGCACCATGAATACGAAGTCTTTTGGTGATGGCACGAGTATCAACGCCTGAAATTCCTGGTATTCCATTAGTCATTAAGTAATCATCAAGAGACTGTGTGGCCCTCCAATTACT
>CAWUUU010000261.1:0-2841 GCA_963924995.1 uncultured Opitutales bacterium | reverse complement strand
CTTTTCCCCTCCCGTCATTCCCGGAGCATCGGTGATCCTAAGTCGATTGGGATTTGTCTTGGCCAAACGATAGCGATTATCCTCCGACAGGTTCAACTTGTCGAGCCCATGCCCGCCGAAATCACTCTCAAAGAGGATTGGGTCTTTGTAGTTGAATACTTGCCCGGCAGAGAAATGACGCTCGATTCTTTCGGTATCAACAGGGTCAGATGTGGCCAAATCATCAGCCAATAAAATAACTACATTCGGCGGAGTCTGGGCAACTAAGTAACTTCCTGCAAAAAAGATAAGGTAAGTTAGGCTTGATAAGTAATATTTTTTCATAATTATCATTTTCTAGTTTTTCTGTTTGGCCAAGAAATGCACCAACGAAGCAAAATCGTTCATCGACATTCCATTGGCCAGACCCGCGGGCATCATCGAAATTGGCAACAGGGTTTCACTGGCTATTTCGGAAGTCTTCAAAGTGGTAACCGTTCCAGCGATATCCCGCATTTCGATCTGATCACTCAAACGATTGGTCACAAAACCGACATGAGCTCCTCCTTTTTTGGTGGTGATTGAAACCGTTTTAAAACCCTGAGATATTTCCTGTTCGGGACGCAGAATGCTCAGGGCAATTCTCTCCGCATCCATAATTCCTCCAATTTGTCCGAGATAAGGCCCTTTTTGTACCTCGTCTTTGTTTAATGCATGGCAGGCAACGCATCCCTGCTTGGCAAACAAATCCCGTCCATTGTTGATATTCCCCTTAGTATTACCAAGGGCGATGGTCACATCTTCAATGCTCATTTCCCCCACCTGTCCTTGTTTATCCATGATTTTTTTCAAGTTTACCTTAGGTTCATTCCTGGCAACCCCCTGGCTCTCTTCTATTTTTGGCAACCCTGGTAGTTCAACTCGATCCTTCTTCGCCAGTTCTGAAATCACATATCTCAACTCTGCCGATCCATTCTTGGCCGCACTCACCAACACTTTGGAAATCTTCTCTGTTTTCTCCCAAGCAGTCGGATAATAATAGGGGCCACGGGTATCCGGGCGGGTACTCCACCAGGTCTCTCCATCATAAACCTTTTCCCGGTTCGCGAGTCGGATCAAGGTCTTAGCCACTCTTTGTTTAATATCCGAATCCTTCAATTTCGAAAATTCTTCAATGAGGTGATCTACAGTATCACGATCGTGCATATAGTTAAGAGCCATCAAAGCACCTTCCTGGGTTACGCTTCCAATTGCTCCGATACAAGCTTCACCCGCGTTCATGTCCACCAGGGCTTTCCTTGCGATATGGGGCAGAACGACAGCAGAATTCGGAGTGGCATGGGGACCTTCGGGTGACTTTGGTTTCCCGCTACCTTTAAGCTTTTTAACTGGATCCTTACTCACATAAAAGCGAACTTTTCCACCATGATCCGTACTGGCCAGTCCGACCGTACTCTTAAAACGAACTGTACCGGCAGGCAGTTTCTTGTAAATAATTGAACCAATCGAATGAGTGCCAATCCCTATTTTCATCGGCTGGCCATCCTTTCGGGCGAGCTTTGTACCAGTCGCACTAAACCCGATACGGGTTTTGCCCCAGCCCTGTGTAACCTTGGACCACTTCAAATCAGTAAGTGTTACAATCGAACCATCCTTTTTTACTAAAACAGGATCAAACCAGGAACCGTGATCACTACCTGTTCCATTCCCGCCGTCACCAAGAGTGAGATGAAGTTCTTTCCATCCGGTTATATCAATATCAAACTCATGAACTTTTTTTCCATCGATAATCGGGCTTTGATAATCCGATTTCTTAGAAGCCTCTTTTTCGATCACGGAGTTTCGTGTTGGCAAAGAATCCGCGACGGGGGGATTAGCCACTGAAAGCAGTGCATTCGCTGCTTTCTTATTACCTATTCTTCCAAGTCCGACCGCAGCTGCAACCTGTACCCGGGGGTTCTTATTTTTTAAGGCAGTGGTGAAAATCTCAACCGGTACTTTTTTCAATTGAGTCTTTCGATCCGACAAAGCTCGGATGGCATGCTCGGCCACCGTCGTGTCATTCGCCAACCTTGCAAGATGGGAATGCGACTTAGCGCCCAGTAATTGTTTGATCGTGTAAATTGCGGCGATTCTTGATTTGGCTGCTTGAGTAGAATCCAAAGCTATGTCCAACACCTCTTTCCCTTTGCCCCCCCTTCGTAAAATTTCCTGCTGTGCATGCAACTGAGTCTTAGCACTGGGGGAAGAAAGAAGATTAGCTAGATCAACTGTATTTCTCTTCTTCAGGTTTGGAAACCCCTGATATTTCCAACCCTTGGGAACAACCCGCGATATGTGACCATCCGTACCGCCTTTAAATCCTGAACTCCCCCAACTACCTATGAATAATTGGCCGGATCCATCACAGTCCACATCCGTGATTCTTCCACACTTGATAAAATCTTCCTGTTGCTGGGTAAAAGTCGGACCATCTGGACTTACCCGATGAATAAACAAATGCCCCCTTCCCCAGTCACACATCATGGGCACTCCGGTATACTTCTTTGGCCATCCGGGCTCATCAAAATACATTGCCCCCGTCCCGGACCCTCCCCCCACATCCACCAAGGCAGGGATGATCTCTGAAGTGTAGCGTTTAAATAAAGTGGGGTATCCGTACTGCCCGGTTTGTACCTCATGAATAAAGCGCATATTCCACCCTCCTCCATCATTGGTGTTCCCACGGGTAAACACATTCATATAGGGATCAATCGCGACATCATAAATATTGCGCAGTCCATGGGCAAAAGCCTCCAGTTCGGTTCCATCCGGACGGACCCGGATAATTCCTCCCCCATACATCGTCAATTTCGTCCCATC
>CAWUUU010000260.1:0-19528 GCA_963924995.1 uncultured Opitutales bacterium | reverse complement strand
ATTATTCCCCGGGCAACTCATTGTATTTACCGGCTTAAGTGGTGCAGGGAAATCAACTCTTCTTTTTGATGTCCTACACGCAGAAGGACAAAGAAAATATGTCGAGACATTTAGTCCATATGTCCGTCAATTTCTGGAAACTCTTCAGAGACCTAAAGTTGACTCGATTAAGAACATTAGGCCATCTATTGCCGTAGAGCAAAAAAATACGATTCGTAATTCACGATCGACTATTGGCACAATGACAGAGCTTTGCGACTATTTTAAAGTATGGTTTTCTCAAGCAGCAAGTTTTATAGACCCCGATTCAGGAAAAATTCTCCTACATGAAACCCCTCATTCCCAAGCATCCAAATTACTAAATAGAAAAAACTCTAATGTTATCATTGGGTTTGTAGCTACAAGACCGGTGAATCTACCTTCCAGAGAATTTCTTACTTTTTTAATACAAGCGGGTCATGCTCGTGGTTTTCATCAAAAATATTCTCACTTAGAAGACATCATTAATTCTGATTGGAATGAACAAGAAATCTTTGTGGTCGTCGATCGGGTTAGTAGTAAGAAAGAGAATAAATCAAGAATTATAGAAGCCATTACTCTTTCCATAAAGCACGGACATGGCTTGGGGCAAATTCGAGATGAAAATGGAGACATTCTTAATCTGCTTTATGAAGGCCTTCGATCTCCAACTAGTGGACAAAAGTACGCCACAGCAAACCCCTCAGCTTTTTCATTTAATTCCCCTGTAGGGGCCTGCGAAAAATGCAAGGGATTTGGTCGGGTTATTGAAATCGATCGGAACCTAGTCGTTCCAGACCCTTCGTTATCAATTACGGAGGGTACTATCAAAGCTTTTTCAGGAAAGATTTATGGACATTGTCAAAGTGAACTTATTCAAGCATGTCAGCAAAAAGGTATTTCTATCAATACACCATGGAAAACACTTTCAAAGGAAGAACAGAATTTCATTTGGCAAGGCGATCCAGGGTATCAAGAAGGGAATCAAAAATGGTACGGTATTAATGTATTTTTTAATTGGTTGGAGAAAAAGACTTACAAAATGCATGTTCGAGTCTTTCTTTCTAAATACAGGGGCTATTTTAATTGTCCTTCTTGTGCCGGAAACCGCTTAAAAGAGGAGTCGCTCCATTGGAAATGGAAATTATCCACATTACCGGAGCTCTACCGCCTTCCAATTGACGATCTTTTAAAGAAAATTTCCAATTATAAACTTACGGGAAACCCAAAATCTGATCTTGCTATTGAAAGTATTAAAGCGAGGCTTTCCTATCTTCAAGATGTGGGGCTTGGTTATTTAAGCTTAGATCGGTCGGCTAGAAGTTTAAGTGGTGGAGAAACCCAGCGTGTAAACTTAACCTCATGTCTAGGAGCCTCTTTAACAGATACCCTGTTTGCATTAGATGAACCGACTATCGGGCTTCATGGAACAGATATTAACAAACTTATTTCAATCCTTCGTGCTCTTGCAGATGCAGGAAATTGCGTATGCGTGGTCGAACATGATGAACAAGTAATTAATGCTGCGGATAAAGTTTTTGAAATTGGCCCTTTACCCGGGGTGAAAGGAGGTGAAATTTCTTTTGAAGGAACGGTTACACAACTCCATCAATCGCAAAAATCTATAACTGGACAATGGCTTTCTCGGGACTATCTCCCTGAATTTTTAAAAAATCAAAAAAGAAAAATTCGAAGAACTGACCCCCATTTGCACATTAAAAATGCATCCTGTTATAATATAAAAAATTTAAGTGCTCGAATACCCTTGTCCAAACTTGTCTGCATCGCAGGGGTTTCTGGGTCAGGTAAATCAACGCTAGTACACGATATAATTTATTCGGGGATGGTTAACCCGTCCAAGGCTAAAGATGTTACAAGTGATATAAGCTTTGAGGAGGTCGTTGTAATTGATCAAAGTTCAGTAGTTCGCTCCCCTAGATCAAATCCCGTTTTATATTCAGATGCTTGGAGCCCGATCAAGGAAGCATTTGGAAGGACTGAGTCCGCGAAGAGACTTGGTTTTTCCGCTAACGATTTCTCCTTTAATGCGGGAAATGGGAGGTGTGATATTTGTTCCGGTCTTGGTTATGAAATTGTTGAGATGCAATTTCTATCTGATGTCCAAATTCCTTGCAGTTATTGTCATGGTAAAAGGTTCAAGGATGAGATTTTAATCGTTCAATTAGACGGATTAAATGTTTTAGAAACTCTAAATTTAACAATTGAAGAGGCGGTCATTCGCTTCGACCATTTCCCCAAAACCAAAAGGAAGCTCAGTGCATTAAAAAAAGTGGGACTTGGCTATTTAACCTTGGGACAACCATTAAACACACTTTCTGGGGGAGAATCTCAACGGTTAAAGTTGGTCAAATATATGACCACTCTCAAAAAAGAGCATTTTTCCTCTTTACTCATTATTGATGAGCCTACAACCGGCTTACATTTGGAGGATATTAAGCAGTTAATGCAAAGCCTGCAAGATATTGTGGAGAGTGGGCATAGTCTTTTAATTGTAGAACATCACTCGCATGTGCTCGCACAGGCAGACTGGATTTTGGAAATGGGGCCAGGTTCAGGAAAAAATGGGGGTCAATTGATTGCATCGGAACCGCCTTCTAAATTAGCAAAGTTAAAGACACCGACTGCCACAATCTTAAAAAAGAAAAACCAGCATGTAGAAAAGAATATTCATGAAAAAAGATTAACCAGAGACGAGACTTTTAATACTCTTGAAATTGAAGGGGCTCGTGAGAATAATTTACAAAATATATCCCTCGAAATTCCCACTAACCAATTTGTTGTTATTACCGGGCCTTCAGGTTCAGGAAAGTCCTCTCTTGCATTTGATGTTATTTTTGCGGAAGGGCAGAGAAGATTTATGGAATCCATGTCTTCATATGCACGTCAATTTGTAGAACAACTGGGGAAACCTGCGGTCGATCGAATATCTGGAATTTCACCCACAGTCGCAATTGAACAACGAGTTACGCGTGGAACCAAAAAATCAACGGTCGGTTCGATTACCGAAGTGGCTCAATTTCTAAGATTGTTATACGCCCGGGTTGGTACACAACTTAGCGTAACAGATGGGAACCCATTATCTATTGCAAGTGAATCTGAGATTTCGCACCAAATCGAAAAAATAATTCGCCTTCGCAAACCAACCAGTAAATCACCGCTTTGCCTTCTTGCTCCTTTGATTACGAGCAGAAAGGGTCATCACAAACCCGTAGTCAATTGGGCAAGAGACAAGGGGTATGATTTTGTTAGGTGTGACGGTCAGTTTTTTGAAACAATTGGATTTGAAGGATTGGATAGATATCGCTTACATGATGTTGAAGTTCTATTAGAGAAATGGACGAGTATTCCAGATCGAGGCATGATCAGACAAAGCGTTCGAAACTCCTTACAAATTGGAAGCGGTAGAAGCCTTCTCGCATCAATGAATGGTGAAACAAGCATTTGGTATTCAACTTCCAGGGTAGATTCTTCAAATGGTGAATCATATCCCACATTAGAACCTAGCCTTCTTTCTTGGAACTCGGCAAGAGGGTGGTGTACATTTTGCAAAGGGTATGGAAAAATTTACCAATGGATGAAGGACGATTTACCCGCGACGGGAAAATGGTGGAAAATGGAAGACGGAGAAACATGCACAGAATGCAAAGGTGAACGCCTCAACTTAATTAGTCGCAATGTCGTATTATACGGTGCCAAGAAAAAGAAGTTGTCTTTTCCACATCTTCTCCAGCTAACTCCGGAAGAAATTATTGTATTTCTTAAAAGTGTTCAGCTTTCCGAACGACTCGAAACTGTGGCTCATGCAATCATACCAGAAATAATTGAACGTCTCCAATTTATGAAAAAGGTGGGACTCGATTACCTCTCTCTAAATCGCGAAACATCTTCATTATCCGGAGGGGAAGCTCAAAGAATTAGATTGGCTGCCCAATTAGGCTCAAATCTTTCAGGTGTGTTGTATGTTTTAGATGAACCCTCCATTGGCCTTCACCCTAAAGATAACCAAAAGCTCCTGCGCTCCCTGCGTGATTTGCAGAAAAGAGGTAATTCCCTACTTGTCGTAGAACACGATCCCGAGACTATTTCACAAGCTGATTTCCTTATCGATATTGGACCGGAGGCAGGACATAATGGGGGGAAGATTATTGGACTTGGAAAACCTGCTGAAGTTGCGAAGATTAAGGGTTCTTCAACAGCGGAGTACATGCGCGATGGCATTAAACATCCCATACGCGGGAAATGGAGAAAGCTGCCTTCAAAGTCCAAAGCTGCCTTGAATGATAATTGGCTTAAGATAAAAAAAGTTAATTTTAGAAATCTTAAAAATTTCTCCATTGATATCCCTGCCGCCCGACTTTCAATATGTTGTGGAGTATCAGGATCAGGTAAATCGAGTCTGGTTCGAGGCTTTCTTTACCAAGCAGTTAAAAGTGCAATTTTGGAAAAATCCGCCAATTTAAAATTAGATAATGGAACAATCTTAAATGGGGATATTTTCAATAAAGCTATTGAAGTTACTCAAAGCCCAATTGGTAAAACTCCCCGTTCCACTCCTGCAACTTATTTAGGTGTGTGGGATAGAATAAGAACGATGATTTCCTCTTTGCCAGAATCAAAAGCGAAGGGATTCCCTCCGAGTCACTTTTCGTTTAATGTAAAGGGTGGTAGGTGCGAAGTGTGTAAAGGTGCCGGACGCATTAAGGTTGAAATGAGTTTTCTACCCAATTCGTACATACAATGCTCAGAATGTAATGGTAAAAGATATAAAGAAGAAATTCTTGGATTGTATTGGAATACAAAAAATATATCTGAAATCCTAGATTTTACTTTCGAAGAAGCAGCCGATTTTTTTAAATTTGATCACTTTCTTTTCGAAACTTTTTCACTCATGATTGAAACGGGGCTTGGATACATTAAACTGGGTCAAATTTCCCCCACTTTATCTGGAGGAGAGGCACAACGACTTAAATTAGCCGCCGAATTAGCTCTTGGTCTAGATAAACAAAAGCATAGGAAACTAAGCAAAATTAAACCCACACTCTATATTTTAGAGGAGCCTACAATTGGATTGCATACCTTAGATTGTAAAAAACTAATCTTATTACTCCATCGATTGGTCGAAGAAGGGAATACCGTGATTGTGATTGAACATGATACCGATGTTATCGCAGAAGCTGATTTTATTTTTGAACTTGGTCCGACCGGTGGAAAAAATGGTGGGGAACTATTGTATAAAGGGATAACCTCTGGAATTTTGAATTCTCCCAAAAGCCTTACTTCTCCCTTTTTGAAAAAGGTTTTATCTTAACCGACAACCTTGAAGAATATTTTTTTTCCAGCTTTTACTACCACGCCTGATTCAGTATTTCCTAAATTTATTATATCTTCTGAACTCTCAACTTTTTGTCCATTAATCTTGATTGCTCCTTGCTGAATTAATCGACGAATTTGCCCTTTTGATTCAAAAATCATAGTTTTTGCCAGAATATTTAAAACATTAGGAGAATCTTCTGGTGCAAGAATTTTAGCGATCGAATATGAATCCATTTCTTCCGGATTTTCCCTTTGAGTAAAGACTTGAGAAAATGATTGTTTCTCATTTTCAGCTGTTTCTAAATCATAAAAAAGAGCGGTTAATTCCCGGGCTAATTCTTTTTTCATTTCCATTGGATGATTCTTTTTCAGATCCAAGATAGCATCTTTATCCCTCAAAAGCAGAAGTTTATAGTAATCCCACATTGTATCATCAGAAATTGACATCGTCTTTCCGAAGATGTCTTTTGGGCTATCATTAAAGGCAATATAGTTGTTGTAACTCTTGGACATTTTTTTGGTGCCATCGAGACCAACAAGTAATGGCATCGTCAAGACGGTTTGTGGCTCTGCCCCTTCATCTTTCTGTAAGGTTCTACCAACCAACATATTGAATAATTGATCAGAACCTCCTATCTCCACATCAGATTCAAGAACAATGGAATCGTAACCTTGAATTAATGGGTACATGAATTCTACCATTGAAATGGGTTGGTTATTCTTAAATCTTTTCTCAAAGTCATCTCGCTCAAGCATCCTTGCCACGGTCATTTTTCTAGAAAGTGCCAATGAATCAGCAAAATTCATCTTGCTAAACCATTCGCTATTCCTCCGTACAGTAGTTTTTTCTGGGTCAATGATACGAAATGCCTGCTCAAGATAAGTTTTGGCATTCTCATTTACCTCCTCTTCTGTTAATTCGGGGCGTAAATCCGATCGACCACTAGGGTCACCAATTCTTGCGGTATAATCTCCAATTAATAAAATAGCTTCATGTCCTTCATCCTGAAACTGTTTTAATTTATTAAAGACAACTAAATGACCAAAAGTAAGATCGGGGCGTGTTGGATCTACTCCAAACTTAATTTTTAATTTTTCGCCATTGGAGACTTTTTCACTGAATTCCTCTTCACCAATTACAATTTCGGTGTTTTTTAACAACTCTTTTACACTCATAAAATGTCATTTATAATGTGAAAATTAGTATTCATCGAGCGTAGAATATGAATTCTTATTAAAAAATTAAGAATTCCGCTTGCTTTCGGCGTGTAGTCCGTTACCTAATTTATACTCATTCATTCCCCCATTAATTGGAGAAACTGCCATGACATTATCAGTAGGAGCAACTGCCCCAGATTTCACCCTTAAAACAAAAACGCCTGAAGGACTCTCAGATATAACCCTCAGTTCTCATCAAGGAGAATCTTCGGTTGTCTTACTTTTCTTTCCTTTTGCCTTTACGGGAGTTTGTACTGAAGAAGCATGTTCCGTCAGGGACGATCTTAACTCTTACGAAAATTTAAACGCGAAAGTATACGGATTAAGTGTTGATAGTCCCTTTTCACAAGAGGCAATGGCTTTAAAAGAAAACCTTAACTTTCCTCTTCTGAGCGACTTTAATAAGGATGTCTCAGAACAATACGGAGTACTTTATGAAGATTTTATTGGCTTCAAAGGAGTCAGCAAACGCTCTGCCTTTGTCGTTTCAAAAGACGGGAAAATTACATTTGCATGGTCATCCGAGGATCCCAAGCAACTTCCTGATTTTAACGCCATTAAAGAAGCTTTGTAATTTCACATTTATTAACTGAGCGATAATTTCACTCTGAGCATGGACTTAAGTCTTACCATCGACCGAGTAAATTGGGAAAGTAAAGATATACTTTACTCTACAAGAGTCGATACGGGCATTGAAGTTGGGCACTTTAGGAACATAAAAATTCTACCTTATATCCTTATACAAACCGTTCGGGACTTACCCTGAAATCCTCAACTCCTTCGACAACAGAGCGTGAACAAAGAATCGATTTATCAAGTTTGCGCTACAAACGAAGAAGTTTTTGTTCGAATCAAAGAAAAAGCCTCTTACTTAAATTGTGCCCCTCTCCGATCTTTTCTTTATGAAATGGTTGAGGGTGGAAGTAAAACTTTTGTAATCGACTTCCAAAATTGCTCCAGTATGGATAGCACTTTTTTGGGCATTTTAGTGGGACTTGCCTTAAAATTAAAAAGAGATGGGGATGGAGGGAGCCTGAGTCTTCTTAATCTCGTTGGTAGAAACCTAGAGACTGTTGAAAATCTTGGTATCCACAAAATTGCACTTGTTAGCTCAGAATGTATTTCGGGACCTAATGATCTAGAAAACCTCAAAGTTAAAACTGATGAAGGGAATGCCTGTCCGGAAGTAATTTACCAAGCACACAAAACATTGTTGGAATTAAATCAAAAAAATTCTCGCATGTTTAGAGATGTTGTAAATTACCTTGAACAGAAAGTCGAAGACTCGGCTTAACAATCTTTCTAATGAACTCATTGCTTTATTTTCTAGCAGGACTATTTCTTGGAATTCTTGCGTGGAATTATACAAGGAAAAAAGCAAAATCAGAAACGAGTAAACTCAACGACCAAAAAATTCGCCTTCAACAAGAAAAGGAAATTATTGTTGATTTTATGCATAATTTAGCCGTCGCAATAGGGGAGGGAGTCGTTCGAAAAGATCTGTACCAAAGAATCGCACATACAGCTGTAATGACAACGGGTGCAATAAGTGCATGCGTCTATGAAAAACTCGCGAATGGAAAACTTCAAAGCGTTGCCACAGAAGGTCTTTTTCCTCCTCAACGAAAACTTAGATCTCCCTTGGCCGAAACGAGTACTACCCGTGCTCGTTTCTTGGAGAAAATTCTTGCTTCTGAAATTTTAGAAGATGGAGAAGGTATAATTGGAGAAGTGGCAAAGACAGGCAAGGCAGTCTATGTTCCCCAAGCACAAAACGACCCTAGGATAGTTAAGCATGATGATCCATCATTAATGCTTCGCTCTCTTATTTATTCACCCTTATTGCATGACGATCAAATTTCAGGAGTTCTTGTTGTAGCAAACCCTGCCAATGGATTGCCCTTTAGCGAAACAGATTTTTCACTTGTAAATTCCCTTGCAGAACAAGCAGCGCTTGCAATTAAGAATTCTGACGCAATGAATCTACGAGTTGAAAAAACGCGAATGGACTCGGACCTTACTTTAGCTCGAGATGTACAAGAGTTATTCCTAGCCAAAGAGTCTCCTGATTTTAAAGGATTGGAAATCGATACTCAATATGTTCCTTCCTCACAGGTCAGCGGTGACTTTTATGACTTCTACAAGCTTTCAGCTTCCAAGTTTGCTGTTTCAGTTGCTGATGTATCGGGCAAGGGCGTTCCCGCCTCTCTCCTTATGGCTCTTTGTCAAACTAACCTTAGGCACTATGTCAATAAATCTAAATCTCCCAGGGAAATTCTAATTAAACTAAATCAAGACTTAGAGGAAAGAATTCGGGAAGATATGTTTATTACTTTAGTCCTAGCTATTATTGACACCCAAGCTAATACCATCACATTCTCCCGCGCTGGTCATGAACCTGCACTTTTAGGAAAAGTTAATAATGATCACCTAAAAGTAGAGAAGCTGCGTGGAAACGGAATGGCCCTAGGAATGGTTCCATCCGATCTTTTTGAAGAAGTTATCGAGGATCAAACTTGTGCTTTTGAACATGGAGATATGCTTGTGTTATACACAGATGGAGTCACAGAATCGCAAAATCAATCCAAAGAGGAATTTGGATTAGATCGCTTATGCGAAAAGCTCGAAGGAGCTAAAGAAAAAAGCCCCCGTTCATTTAACTCATCTCTCATGAGTAGCCTTGAGGCATTCTCCTCCACGTCTTCGGATCGAGACGACCTGACCCTATTAACGGTTAAAAGAACTTAGGATAAAGTTTATTCTATGCGACCCTCGTCATAATCAATCACATCCGCAAAAGAACGTAAATCCTCACGGTCTCCGGCTCCTAGATCTGATTTAATTTCTTCCAATTTTTCTAGAGCCATATCGGACATTCCCATTTGAACTACTTTTCGATTCCAAATGTGTGGATTCAGTTCGTTCGGAAATAGCTCTTTTAACTTTAAATTTAATTCTTTGTCAGAATCGGAAGTTCGTACGCACTCAATTACATCTTTAGGCTCAACACCCAAATGGAGGCACAAAAAGCCGTCGAATCCTTTAGTGAAATTCCTCTGATAACTCTTAGGAAGTTCATTTTTTAAATGTTTTCTTATCTTACCAATAAAACGCGGTAGATGAAGAAGTCCAAATGGATGAGATTGGTAAGGAGATGGAAGGTCCAGCAGGATTGCACCTGTGGGACCTTCGATTAATTGATCGTCGATGTTTGTCAAAATGTAAAAAAAGGTTTTGTCTATCTGTTCAACACCATAAATGAAACAAAGCAAAAACAAAAAAATTATAAGGCGAGTTTCGGGATACATTTTTGAGTACCGACTTCTCTTTGGGCTGACGCTGTCACTGGCTTTTGTAATGACCATACTCTCTGTGTTGGTTCCATCGGTAATTCAACGAGTACTTGATCAAATTTTCATCGAAGGCTTCAGTGATTCACAAATTCTCATCAATGGTATTCTTTTGATCGGAGGGCTTTTTCTTGCAAAGGAAATTTTAAATTGCCTACGAATCAGAGCGAATAATAAGTTAGAACAAAAAGTTATCATAAGAATTAGAAAAGCTCTTCACGATAAATTACTTGATTTACCCATCAATTTTTATGATCGCAGAAAAAGTGGTGATATAGCCTCAAGGGTAGTTGAAGATGTCCAGAATGTAGAACGAGCCATCTTAGACGGAACCGAACAAGGAGTTATCTCAATTCTTACCTTAATTGGAGTAACCATAATGATGTTTATACAGGAACCAAGGCTTGCTGCCCTGGTTTTTCTCCCTCTTCCAATTTTAATAGTAATGGCGTTCCGTTACTCAAGAATTTCTAAGAAGAATTGGAAGGCCGTCCGAGAGGCTTCTGGTGATCTTAACTCCCTCTTAGTTGAAGATATTCAGGGTAATCGCTTAATTCATTCCTTTGATTTAAAAAAGCGAGAGAAAAAACGCTTTCTTGCTTGCAGTAAGGAATTAGAAACTAGATCACTCCAAGCCATGTACAGGTGGTCTATTCAAGGACCTAGTGCAAGCTTTACCTCTTCTCTTGGAATCCTTGCGGTTGTTGGCATGGGGGCATATCTTTTGAAAACTGACCCGGCTTTTACGAATGGACAATTCTTTGCCTTTTTACTCTACACTAATATGTTCTACGAACCAGTCAGACAATTGGTTTCCATCAATAATATGATCTCTGCCGGAAAAGCTTCGGGTGAGAGAGTTTTTGAAATTCTTGACGAAGAAGTTGCCATCAAGAGTCCAATCCCTGCAAGCCCCTTTCCTCAGTCTGACCATTCCATTAGGTTTTCGAATGTAACTTTTGCTTACGATGAAAGACAATCTATCGTAAAAGGCTTAGATTTCTTTTTACCTTCGGGTTCAACAACTGCGTTAGTTGGACCTACAGGAGCGGGTAAAAGTACGATCGCAAATCTTCTGCTTCGTTATTATGATGTAGAAAAAGGAAATGTTTCCATAGGAGATATCGATGTTAGGAAGTTTTCTTTAAGCTCACTGAGAAGCAACATTGGACTAGTCTCACAAGATCCGTTCTTATTTGACACTACGATAAGAGAAAATCTCTTACTTGCTTCACCCTCTTCAAATGACAAAGACATAATTTCATCGCTCGAAGTCGCAAGTGCTTGGAATTTTGTTCAAAGGCTGCCCGATGGGCTCAATACATTAATTGGTGAAAGGGGTATTAGATTAAGCATGGGAGAAAAACAGAGGCTCACACTAGCTCGAGCAATATTAAAGTCTCCGCCTGTTGTTATTCTAGATGAAGCAACATCAAGCGTTGATGTTGAAACTGAGAGGCAGATACAGATCGCATTAAACCGACTAACCAGAAATCGAACGACACTCATAATCGCTCACCGACTCAGCACGATTCGGGACGCTGACCAAATCATTTTTCTCAATCATGGAGAAATTATTGAGCAAGGAAGCCACGAGGAACTATTGGCAAAGAAGGGTTCATATGAAAACTTTTGTAAACACCAAGAAAGCTTAATTCCACAAGTGATTTAAAATTTCTTATTTGCGGGCAATATTAAGAAGAAAACGTAGAAAAATTGAGGCTATAAACGGGAAGCACAAAAAAATTAAGCTAGAGAGCGACCGCACATTGTAATAAGTTAAAGGGCCATACACTTTTTCCTCAGCCCATACCCTCAAAGGGAGATCGACAAAATAATTTACCTGTAGCACTTGTCCCAAATAATAGACCATTAAAGGCCAAATTGTAAATCCGATACAACCAAAAAACAAGATGCACCAAAGTTCTTTACCCCAATCAATTTTTTTACTCATTAAATAATCGTTCTCTTGCTTTAGAAATTAAATCCCATAACATTTATAATACTCTTTAATCAATTTTTCCCAATCGAATTATGAAGCTCTTTAATTTTACATTTATCTTACCGATCTTGATTCATTCATTTTTGCTACAAGCCAAGAATGATCAATCTACCAATAAAATTTACGATAGCTTAATACAGCCTATTTTTGCTGCAAAATGCCAGGAATGTCATGGGGAGAATAAAAGTAAGGGCAAATTAAAACTTCACACAAAAGAAGATTTCCTTAAAGGGGGCAGTGGGGTAGGCGCAGATATTGTCATTAAGGGAAATATTGATGACAGTGAATTAATTTATCGAATAACGCTTCCCAAGGAAGACGAAGAAGCGATGCCCCCAATGGAGGATTCAAATCACTATAACCCTGTCACCAAGGAAGAACTGGATGTCATGAAAGCCTGGATTTCTTTAGGGGCTTCATTTGACCTCCTCATTTCTGACCTAGATGAAGGATCTAAAAAATCCGCTCTTCATGTTTTTGACAATATGCCCAAGAAGCTATTATCAAAAAGCATCAAAATGCAGCCTAAACTTCCTATAGTTCCTGCAGCCAACCCGCTCGTATTGGAAAATCTTCGTAAAGAAGGTATTTTGGTTATGCCCATCGCACAAAACACCAATGCGATTTATGTCAATGCATCCTATGCAGGTAAAAATTTTAATGATAGTAAAATTCTATTACTTGAACCAATTGCCAAACAACTGCTTTGGCTAAACCTCGCCCGAACAGGAGTCACTGACAAAGGAATCGCCTCTCTTGCAAAATTAAGGCTTCTCTCCCGCTTACACCTTGAAAATACTTCGTTAACAGACGCATCTACTGCCCACTTATCCAAATTAACCAACTTGGAATACCTCAATCTTTATGGCACCCAAATATCCGATGCATCAGTTCCCAATCTCCAAAAGCTTACTAAGCTCAATAAAGTTTTTCTTTGGCAAACCAAAGTAACTCACCAAGGAGCCGAGTCCTTGAAAAAACATTTTGTTGATGCTCAAATTTATGATGACCTCTTAGCGCAAAAAAATAAGCTCCAATCTTCTTTAAATAATCTCGTTAAATCTGAAGAACTGAAGGTCCAAGAACACGAAGAGAGTGCCAACCAGGCTAGTAGTAAAACAACAGACACCGTTCCATTAAACAAAAAATGTCCAGTTTCACAAAAGGATCTTGATGATTCTAAATTTTCAATTTTTGAAGGAAGAAAAATTGGGTTTTGTTGTGATAAATGTAAAGCTAAGTTTGATGCAGACGGTGCGGTATTTAGATCCAAAATTCCTTCATTTGCAGGATCGGAGGAATATGTCAGTTCCTCCACAAAATTACAAAATGTACGCTTATCCATGGATAAAGTGGTAGAAGTCAAGCAACAAGAACTTAGAACTATAAACGCAAAACTTCATAATATGGGTCCAGAAATCAACCTAGGTTGGGAAAAACCTGTTGTCTCTAAGTAGTTTTAGTCTGTTTGCGAATATTCAATCCGGAAAATTTAAATATACATTTAAGAGTACGAACTATTAGACAGAAAAATATTATCTTTCTTCTATAAGGATTGATTTGTTAAATCTTATGAGGGGATTTCTGTTGCTTAATGCGATCGAATCAAAAAAGTGGAATGAATGAAAAATAAAACCGATGATGAGGTAATCTCTATCTTTAAAGAAACTAAAGCACTGCTCACCGGGCATTTTATTTTGCGATCAGGTCTTCGAAGCGGACATTTTTTTCAATGTGCTCAAGTCTGTCAATATTTGGATAAAGTGACAATTCTAGCTAAACTACTGATAAACCAACTGGACTGCACGACAGCAGACACAGTAGTCTCTCCAGCAATGGGCGGACTAGTACTAGGGCAGGAAGTAGCAAGACAATTAAACTGTCGATTTTTGTTTTTAGAAAAAGTGGATGATAAACTTGCCCTAAGGAGAAATTTTTCCCTTTCTTCCAAAGATAATGTTCTGCTTGTGGAAGATGTTGTCACTAGGGGAGGAAGGGTTGCTGAAGCACTTACAATCCTAAAGGCAACTCAGTGTAATATTTGTGCAGTAACCTCCTTGGTCGATCGAAGTACTGAAGAGCTTGATTTTGGCATCCCCTTTCAACCCCTTCTCAAATTAGATTTTCCGACTTACAACCCAAATGATCTACCAGATGAGTTAAGGTTGCTGAAACCTATAAAACCAGGGAGCTAATTAGGGAACCCTATATGCTAAGAAGCGATACTTATTTCGATACCAGACATAAAAGCGATTGATGCCACTTTTTATCTGTTCTTCTACTTCCTGAATCGAGTTTACTTGAAATCCATTAATTTCAACAATCACAACTCCTTCTTTAAAAGTTTCTGCTTTTCCAGTGGAATTGATTACAACCACTCCTTTCGTAGTAGAAGGTATTTGAAATTTAAGGCGATTCTCTTGAGTCAATGGTTCTAAGGATACTCCAGGAATAGATATTCTATTTTTGCTCCCCATTAAATCTAGGGTAACAAATAATGTTAATTTTTTACCACTTCGTATAACTTCAATTGGAATCTTAGTACCAGGTGCAGTTTGCGAAATAGCCCATCTCGATTGATTAATCGAATCAACTTTTTGTGAATCAACTTTTATAATTCGATCGTTTTGTTCGAATCCTGCGACATCAGCGGCACTATCAGGTACGATCTTTTTTACGATTGCACCCGAACCATCATTCGAAGAAGCCAGTTCGACACCAAGAAAGCCCCTCCGAATCCCTCCTCTTTCAACTATATCAGTAAGTACCTTTTTAACCATATTAACTGGTATAGCTAACCCAATTCCCATACTAGCACCTGTCTGAGAAATTATGGCTGTGTTAATCCCAATTAGGCGACCCCTTGCATCCAGCAAGGGCCCACCTGAATTACCCCTATTAATTGCTGCATCAGTTTGAATGAAATTTTCATACGACCCTTCCTGCTCAAGTACCCCCAGCTCTGATTTTTTAGTCGCTGAAATAATTCCCATGGTTACGGTCATCCCAATTCCTAGAGGGTTACCAGCCGCAAAAACGATGTCACCAACTTCCAAAAGGTCGCTGTTAGCTAGACTAACATAAGGTAATGGTTCATCGGCATCTATTTTAAGAACGGCCACATCCGTAGATCGATCAAAACCGATAATTTTTCCCTGAAATTCTCTTTTATCTGTTAATTGTATAGTCACTTCTTCGACTAACTCTCCAGTCCTTGGATCTGTAATGACATGAGCATTTGTAATTGTATGTCCCTCTGGAGTTACAATAACGCCCGAACCTATTCCAGCAGGCACCATTTCTTCTTCTACTCGCGGACTATTAAAATTAGGTAAGCCAAAAAACCTCCTAAGCAATTCTTCACGCGGGTTAGAAGAACCTCCGGGATAAAGTCGCCTTACCACTTGTTGAGTGGTAACCGCAACAACGGCTGGTGTAGCCTTTCTTAACGAAGGCGAGTAGCTATTGGGTGCCCTATTTAAAGAACGATCAATCTCTCCATCTTCTACCTTCAAGCTAAACCCATTGTTTTGTGCAAGAGCACTCACATTTACAAACAATACGGCTAATGCGAAAGTGGATATACGAAATGGCTTCATACCCGATATAGCGAGTTTAATCTACGCGATTGTCTAATTTTATAAAAAACTTAAAAACCCTTTATTTGAAAGAGGCTTGAGATACTGCTGTCAGTATTGGTCCGCCTTATTGCTTCACCGAGAAGCGGTGCAACGCTTAATTTTTTTATAGGTAATTCGTCAATATCCATATCAACGGTATTCGTCGTGATCAATTCATCTAGAATACCATGCCTTAATCTTTCTTTTCCTGTATCGTTTAACACGCAATGACTAACAATTGCACTTACTTTTTTCGCTCCTCTTTCCTTCAATATTTTTGCTGCTGCAATCAATGTGCCAGCAGTCTCTGTCATATCATCGATCAACAGAATTTCTCTTCCCTCAACCTCTCCGACTAAATTCATAGCCTCAACCGTACTTGCTCCTGTTCGACGTTTAGCTACGAATCCAAGAGGACAGCCAAGTACTTCCGCATAGGCATTTGCCATTTTCATTCCCCCTACATCAGGTGAAAAAATTGTCATGTTTTGGACATCACAACTTTTTAATTCCTCAAAAAATACAGGAGATGCATAAAGATGATCAACCGGTATATCAAAAAATCCCTGAATTTGCTGAGCGTGCAAATCCATAGTCAATATTCTATTCGCTCCTGCTGCTACTAATAAATTCGCCACCAGTTTTGAGGTTATAGGAACTCGGGGTTGATCCTTACGATCCTGTCTTGAGTAACCAAAAAAAGGCAGTACTGCTGTAACTCTGGCTGCAGAAGCTCTTTTCGCTGCATCCATCATAATCAATAATTCCATTACATTATGATTAGCAGGCGAGCAGGTCGATTGAACTAGAAATACATCCATACCCCTAATATTTTCGTTAAAACGAACAAAGCTTTCATTATCTGGAAATGAGGTTACAGTTGCATCTCCTAATGGAACTTCAAGATAATCGCATATTTCTTGAGCCAATGGCTTGTTTGAATTACCTGTGAAAATCTTAAGTTTTTTTCCGTTTTGCATCTTTAGAAATTACTCCTTATCGGCAATACCATCAAATCTATTGAATAATTCTGGTAACCTTTTTTGTAAAATAGAAATTCGCTGAGCTAATTGAAAGGGCAATGCAGGGTTACCCTTGAGAAAAGCGCCGGGGTCAACATTTTTTGTAATTCCAGCTTGGCCCGCAATCTTTGCGCCTTTTCCGATTTTCAAGTGGCCAGCAAAGCCAGCTTGCCCTCCAACCACAACATTATCTTCAAACTCAACACTGCCTGCAATCCCCACTTGCGCAACAATCAGGCAATCCTTACCAATTCTCACATTATGACCAATTTGGACTAAATTATCAATTTTAGATCCCGCACCGATCCTTGTTTCCTCAAATCGAGCTCGATCAACACAAGTATTTGCACCAATTTCTACATAATCTTCAATTATGACTCTTCCCAGATGCGGAATCTTTTTATGAGTACCTCCAACTTGATCAAAGCCAAAGCCTTCAGATCCGATAACAACTCCGGCGTTAACAATAACTTCTTTACCTAATTCGCACCGAGACAATAATTTTACACCAGGATGCAAATTACTGTTCCGACCAATCTTTGCATAATCCCCAATATGGCAATGAGAACCTATTTTAGCATGATCATCAATTGAGGCATCTTTTCCAATAAAACTAAATGCTCCAACCGTGACTCCTGCACCTAATTTTGCTGTTGAATCAACCCAGGCAGTGGAGTGAATCTCGGCTACTGGCGTAGGATATAATTGAGTTTCCAAATGACTACATAAAGACGCTAAACCACGAGATGGTTCATCCATTCGGATGAAAACTTGGTTATCCTTAGGGGAGCCAAAATAATCCTTAGGTAATAAAATAACAGATGCATTAGATTTTGATACCAAAGATTTATATTTTGAATTGCCGAGAAACGAAATATCTCCCTCAACTGCCCTTTCAAGAGATGCAATGCTATTCAAATCGGACAGTTTTAAGCTTCCATCAACGACTGACTGTGGAAGAAGTTTAAGCAGTTGATTAAAAGCTATCTTAAAGTTCATAAGACCTTCATTTCAGCTCAGTTGAAGGGTAGGGCGTACTTTATTTTTTTCCTGAACTTGCGTTAAGTGTAACAATTACCTCTTCTGTGACATCATATTTTTCTCCCGCATAAAAAACACCTAACTGAGTTTCTGACGAATTTAAGATTAAATCAAATCCCTTAGCGGTCGCAACTTTTTCTACAGCTTTTCGAATATCCGCAAGATGCTCGACAAGTAGATTTCTTTGTCTTTGTGAAATAGTAGCTTTTGCACGCTTATCGTAGGAAACCATGTCATCTTGTTTAACTTTCGCTTTCTCTACTTTTTCTTGATATTTTTTTCTAAGATCCGTGCTATCTATATTTGGGTTTTTGATTTTTTCTTCCATTTCTTTAAGTTCTTTTACGATTTTCTCCATTTCGGCTCGAAAAATTTGCAGTTCCTCCATCGCAATCTTCTTAGATTTATCTAATCTCTCCCTAGCTGCCTTCACTTTTTGATATCCATCAAAAACTTTTTGCACCTCTACTACTGCCACTTTTTGGGCATAGGTAAAAGACGTTGAGGATAAAAAAAGGAGAGATGTCAAAAAAAGAAAAAGCTTATACATAATAGAAGTGAGTTAGGTTATGAATTAATATTGAAAGTTAGAATCGGGTGCCACCAGAAAAATGAAACTGAGGTGCCCCCCCAGTTTTACTAGGGTCAGTTATAGGGAATCCTAAATCTAAACGAAGGGGCATTCCCATAACCATAATACGAGCACCCATTCCCCAATTATCATGCCAACCTTGCATACCATCTCCCGGGAAAAATTTAAAATCACCTGTTCTAAGGAAACCACCATCGTAAAAGAAAGCAAAGCGCAATGGATCAGCGATTTTAAAAGTATATTCTGCACTTAAATAACTATACGAATTACCACCTTTAGGTTCGCTTGAAGATTGAGGGCCTGCTTCTCTGTAATCCCAACCCCTTAAATTATAGGGCCCACCTAAAAAGAATTTCTCAAAGAAGGGAACATCCGCGTCTTTTCCATCAAATCGCCCTAGCGTTCCAGTTCTTCCAACGACTGAGAGTACTTGCTCCATTGGATCAAATGTCTCAAAAAACTTAGCCGCCTGTAGTTCAAAGCGCCCATAATCAGCATCTCCGCCAAAAGGCCCACCAGCAAATTCTTTCCTCAAGGTTACGATACTACCCTCAGAGGGGAACAAAATACTATTCCTAGTATCCCTAGTAAGACTAAGGCCCACTTTCGAAATTGTTCTATCAATCTCATTTTTCGCACTATCATACTTTCCGTCAGTGGTAATAAAAAGCGGGGCCGATATTCCGATGTCGCTAATAACAACATCTTCTAAGCGATAAAATAGACGTCCCTCAACTAGCTCAAATAATCTTTTTCTAAAATACACCTCGAAGCCAGCTCTCATTTCATCGTAGTATGAACTGTAATAATCTGACTTCTCTCTAAACAACTCAAAACCGGCAGCTATTCTTCTGTTCATAAACCAAGGTTCTTCAAGGGCAAGTCTAACCTCATTACTACGAGCACCTAATTTTAATCTTAGTCGAAATTTCTGACCATCTCCTTGTAAGCGATGCGGGCTTCTCCATCGCATAATATCAAAATTACCTTGGCGGAACTCCGCAAACATCATGGCTTTTTCTAAAGTACTAAAACCTACTCCAAATGAAACATGACCGGTACGACCTTCTTCTACATTTACGACTAGATTCCTTCGACTGCTTTGTAATTCAGGATCTTGGGATGCAATTGGTTCATCGTCTAAAGTCACTTTTTCAAAAAACCGCGTATTCCTTAAGCGAGCTTCACTGGTTTCCATTCTAAGCAAATCAAAAGTCTCACCTGGAGCTAATGCAAGTTCGCGGACTATTACCGTGGTTTTTGTTTTCTCATTTCCTCGAACCTGAATTGAATTAACCGAAAATTTATTATTTTCAGTTATCTCAAATCGC
>CAWUUU010000259.1:0-3033 GCA_963924995.1 uncultured Opitutales bacterium | reverse complement strand
TTATCAGCAACACCAGGGGTTATTCCCGGTTTATTTGGTTCTAAGTCCTTAGCCTTTTCAAACATACCCAATGCCCCATCCCAGTCCTGCTTTAAATATTTGTCGATACCTTGCTTAAAACAATCTAGACAATCCTGTGTTTCTTGAGTTAATTCCGACATAAATCCAGTCGGCTCAAACATAGCAACTGGTTGCTTTCTGCCTTTAACCACAATTCTATCAAGATAACGAAATGCAATATCATCCTGGGTTTTTTCTGATGCTAGTTTGGTTTCTTCAGTTATCATGATGTAAGCACCATAGGCTTTGGCCCCACTCTCGCAACGAGCAGCCAAATTAACCATATCGCCCATCATGGTGTAGTTAAATCGATCTAATGCACCCATATTCCCAACCGTTGCAGTGCCTGTATTACAGCCAATACGAGTCTGCATTTTTGAGACTAACCCGTGACAGTTCCCCCCCTTACCTGGTTCCCCAGACCATTTCTCCCGCAACCTGATCTGTTCCTGTTGCATCAAGATTGCCGTTCTCACTGATTGGTACGCATGATCTTTCATCGGGATCGGGGCACCATACATGGCGACAATAGCATCACCAATATATTTGTCTAGAGTGCCTCTTTCCATCTGCAGGATATTAGTCATTGCGGTTAAATACTCGTTCATCAAGTCCACTAAACCAGTCGGGCTGAGAAGTTCAGAAAAACTTGAAAATGCTTGTACATCACTGAAAAAAGCAGTGATTTCAGTTTCCACTCCCCCTAGAGCGGGTTCCTCATCAGAGTCAATCATTTGATCGACGAGCTCAGAAGAAACATAACTTCCAAACATTCCCTTTAAGCGACCCTTTGCCTTTTGCTCAATAACAACCATAGCAGCCAGTCCAATAAAAGATGTACTTAATCCAGCACAAGCGGGGGTTGTAATTGGCCATACAACATGAGTATTTGAAAAAGCAACAAAACAGAAAAATATATATCCAAGGAAAAGAATAATTCCACCGGCTTTCACCCAACTAGAATTATTACCTTGATAGACCGCAAGTAAGGCCATGATTACACAGATTATAATAGTTGCAGCATGGTCGACTACAATCGGAAGACGTTTGATATAAAACCCTGAAGTAAGAGTTTTAATTAGATTTCCATGAACTCCAACTTTTGGAGTAGCCGATTTATCAAATGGAGTTGGTGCTAGATCCTGAAAAGTTGCTTCCTCGGGTCCAATTAGAACAATGGCATCTTCAAATCGAGAAAAGAAGTCTTTGATTCTCGCGAGTTCTTCTTTCTGCGAAGCCAAATTATTTTTATTAACAGTAATTGCCTGCTCCACTTGATTTTTTTGAACAAGCAACTTTTCACTACTTGGGCTTTTCTCCAATGCTTGGTTAATTGCTCCCAATGCTTTGGGTCCTTCAAGTTTTTGTATTTGTTCCTCCAAAGAAATAATTGTGGATTCAACCTGCTCCAAAAAAAGGCTATTTTGAATTACATCTCTCATTCCGCACATAGGATTAAAGTTAGACTCAAGAGAAGGAGGTATGAAATAATATGCAATGGCATCAATCACACTCATCAATTGATCAAAAGTTGGTATTCCCTCCGCTGGTAAGGTTAAAGTCAAGAGCTTGCGTGCATATTCAACCTCGCTTTCACCCAATCCTAAATCCCTCATTGCAGAGGGATATTCTTGTACACTGCTAGGCAATTGAAAACCCTCTATCTTTATCAAAAAATTCTCTAATATCCCTGGAATTAATGATAAATATAAAGCAAAATCTTTTTCTCCGTATGCTCTTTTTGCTTTTATTACCAAAGTCTTCTCATGCGATTGTTTAGACCATCGAGAAAACCAATTAACCTCTAAGAACTGCTTTTCTGTAAGTGGCGCATCTATTATTGTATTTCCTTTACGATCAAAGATTGAAAAACTTGAATGATCACCAGAAATTTCAACATTCTCTTCATCTAGCCCGTAATACGCTAGAAGTGCTTCGACCCCCAAAGTATAAATTGCACGAGTTCGAAACAAGGGAACTTCATTGGGTAACGAATCTACTAATTGGCCATTTCCATTGTCTCCTTCTTCTCGCTTGTACACCAAGCGCAATGTGCTATTTGTTTCAACCAATTCTGTTAAAGATTTACCCTCAAGTTGACTGATTCGTTCATTCACATGAGCCCCCTTCGCCTCGAACTCCATCAGTTCTTCCTTAAGCGCAATCATCGTCTGATCCAAAATAGCTAGTTCTTTTATAAAATTACCGAGATCAATCTTCTTTAAATCTACATCACTCAGTAAAGCGTTAATTAATACATTTTTTTGTTCGGCTAACACCTCATGATCAATATCAATTTGATTATTTTCAATTTTCTCTTTGATTGCACTAATTTCTTTTTCTTTCGAAGCGATTTGCGGTTGGATAATACCTGAGATAGCTGGGTTATTAGCCAATGTTGTTTTTAAAGTTGAAACGATATTCTCTAACTCTGCTAAACTTTTTTCTGCATCAACATTATTAAAAGCAGATGCATACCCATTTTTCTGCTTTGTGGTCAAATTGTAAAGAAACTCGATCATTTCCTTTTTTCTAGAATCAATCTGCGGTTGTATCACAGCACTCAGGGCTGGGTTTGCTTTTAGAGTAGCGGAAAAAGTGTTAATAGTTTCCTCAAGTTGTTTATAGTTTTTAGATTCTAGTAAGAGTTTTTTGTACATAGCTTCAGAATTAGCTTTGTTTTTTTCTTTTTCTGATATCTGTATTCGATTAAAATTGATTTTAGAGATGAGCTTCTCTTTTCGATCGGCAAAATTCTTTAAACCAACTCGAAGTTCTGATAGTTCTGACCCGTTATCTTTCTGAATCTCAAAAGAGAGTTTACTTTGCTTGCCTCCCAATAAATTATAGGCATGTGCTTTGCCTCCACCTGGAAACCAGAGGGGAACCCATCTAGGAATATTGTCAACCGCTCGAAAAGGAGGAACAGTGAAAGATCCAGTTCGACCAAGGTACTTCCCATCAAGATAATTT
>CAWUUU010000258.1:0-2780 GCA_963924995.1 uncultured Opitutales bacterium | reverse complement strand
GTCTTTCCTGATCCTGGAGGGCCGGCGAGAATCAAATTACTGACCCGATTATCACGGATTAAATTGGGTAGAAGGCATCCTTTACCAAGGATATGATCCTGTCCCAGAACCTCAGCAATTGAACGGGAGCGCATTCGTTCTGCGAGGGGCCTGCGTGCCTGACCCTTAGGTTTCGGTTGATCGAGGGAAAATTCTTTTTCTGGTTGATCCATTTTGTTAGTTATATCCAAGCGCTGATGCTTGATGGGGGCAAGTACAGGGATCATTTTTTTGGTTTTATCGATCTTTTGATTCTTCAGATGATCGTTTAAAAATGAATAATTTATTATTAATCGTACTGGAGTCTGGGTATTGATGGAATCCAATTCTTTGGTTTGAATTTAGAAATTTTCATGAATTTCTGGCTTAATCCGAGGGCATGATCAAAGCTTTTTCCGTGGGCATTTTCGAGGATGCATTGCAAATCGACATAGTTGGATCCGTAATTTTCCTCAAAGATTTTAATAGCTAAAGGCGAGTGTGAGATCTTTCTTCTTCGTAAATAGGTGGAAATTTTCTCAGTGGATGAATCGGTACGAAATGAACGGGTTCGAGTGGTGGGGCAGAAAAGCTTAAACCAAAGTGAATGCAGGTGAGATGCAACCGCGACTCTTTGATTGGTTTGAAGGAGTCTTCGAACCGCAGGAAGTTGGACCGGGGAGATAATTTCATCCACCACTACCAATGAATAATTGGATATAGATTGAGTGTGGAATCTTTTATGGTGGGTCCAGATCCAATTTATTTTTTTACCCTTGAAGGATGGATGGTGGTGGGCGAGGTAGTTTAAATTAGCACTCTTTCCCGATCCACTTATTCCATGAAAAATGAGCACTCGTTGATCTTCGAAATTTTGTTTGGTGAGCCCAAGAAAATCATCGAAGGGAAGGAGTTTTCTCTTCGGCTTTTTCATGCCGAGTAAAAGTCTTTTTGTATAAAGCTATTGGGATTACCAATGAGTTCTTGATCAACTAAATCGTTTACGATGAATTGTACCTCCCAAATGAGGTCTAGTCCATGTGTGGGTGTAACCATTTGTCTCGGATAGAGGGCTTGAAACATAGGTTTGAAGGAGCATTCCTCATTGAAATAATTGTGAATTGGGGCACCTTTAGGAATGAATGGAACTCTCCTTGAAAAAAGTAGGACTGCTCGGTTGGGATGGCTAAAGCTTACGGTTCGCTGGTTACTGCCATAACCCCGTACATGTTTCCCCTTTTCCATATTACAGGCAACTATGCGAAGGACAGGATCAATTAAATCAACTCGACTACGCCCGGTAACAAGTTTGCCAATATTAACCGTTGAATTTCGATTTATCTTACTGATTCTTGTTCGGAAATGAAAAGCCATATATTTTTGAAGTTGTTTTTTCATGGTAACCCAAATGAAGGCGGTGATTGCCCCGCTAACCATTAATGCTTTGAGCAATGGAGAAGAACCATCTCCATCTGAGCCATAATGGCTATAAAACCAAATCATATGCTCTGGCGCCATTTGATCGTGAAAACCTACAAATAAATTAAATACTAAGAGAATTCCACCAATCAGGAGGATGAGAATAGTTCCAATTTGATTTTCTATTGGAATTGAAGTGAGATTTTTAAAGAAGCTGAAAGAGTCTTTCGGATCGATGAGTTGTTGAGCATTGTTTTTTACTTTGGCTCGTTGGGGTAAGTTATTAGGAACATAATTAGATAGGCTAAACCTAGTGTTCGAATTAAAGAAAACGGCAGTAGTAATTTTAACTTCGGCAAAAGTTTTTATTCTGATTTTTGAACCCGAGTAGGGAAAGGAACCAGTAGCCTTTTTCATAACCGCTGCTGATAAACGAAACTTTTGGGAGGCAGAAATAGTAAAAGTAATACTGTAAAGATCCAAAGTATCGTGAACTGGGCGAGAATCTTTTACAAAAACTTCTCGTTTGATAGAAAAAGTGGCTTTTTTCCCAACAATAGAAGTGGCCATTGCATTTACTTGAAATTCAATTCCACCATCAGCTAAAGTTTGTGGAATAACTTTTATTTTATCTGACATATAGATATACCATTTATTACCAAGTCTTATCGTGCAAGAAAATGTTTCTTAATAACAATAATTATGATAGCTCAAAGGTTGGGAGTTTTGTTTCCGTAAATTTTGCCTAAAGATTGCAATACTAGGTAAAAAATGGAATATAATCATAAATGAATTTAAGAAAAATTTGTATCACCTCCTTGCTACTCTCCTTATTTAACTCCTTTCTATCCGCCGATAATAAACAAAATACTTTGGTTGAAAGCTTACCCGAATTGAAGGCAGGTATCGCAACCCAAACTTGGGCAGATTCTTGGAAGGGATTTGATCCAAGAAAAGAACCATTAGAGATTGAAGTGCTGAAGGAATGGGAGGAAGAGGGTGTAGTTCTTAAGGTTCTTCGTTATCGAATTGGTGTATTTAAAGGAAAAAAAGCGATGATGGCAGGAATCTATGGTTATCCGAAGGGGGCAAAGTATTTGCCTGGGCTTGTACAGATTCATGGTGGTGGCCAGTATGCTGATTATAAAGCACCACTAACTAATGCGAAGCGGGGATATGCGTCCCTTTCAATTTCGTGGGCTGGTCGAATTTCGGCGCCGGGTTACAGGGTTTCTCCTGTGGAAGTAAAACTTTTTTGGGAGGGTAAGACAGATGATCCAAGATACAAACTAACCACTGATTGGGGAGCTTTAGATGCGTACCATGCCCCCAGTCGGAATGGA
>CAWUUU010000257.1:0-3196 GCA_963924995.1 uncultured Opitutales bacterium | reverse complement strand
ACCTCTGCCAGGGAGTCCACGGGCCCAATTTCCTTCTCCGGCTCGTCCCACAATTAATGCTCCATCGGGAGAAAAGGTTAATCGACAGATGCCTGACTTGAGTCCTTTCGCATGGTAAAATGAGAAACAGGCTCCCTGGTATTGACCATTCACTTTTTCAAGTGCAACTCGGATGATTCTTGGATGTACGATATCGCCAATGAACAACTGACCCGCGAAGGGACCAAATTTGCCTGCGGTGGTATCGCATATTGGAGAGCCGGGTGAGTTGGCTAACTCACCATGGGGGAAATGAACGGCAGGGGGTTTTCGCATACCCGCCAATAATTTGATTGGTGCATTTTCAGGATTCTTTCGATGCGTGAAATTTTCATCCCATCTTAACGCTTCCGGATGGCCATGGAAATCTCCTTTGTTTAAATGATGGAGCATGGAGGTGGCTACCCAATCTCCCTGATTGTCCGCAGCGAAGAGATCTCCATCAAGATTAAAGCCAATTCCGTTGGCACTTCGTAAACCGGCAGACCAGGGAATGAACTGACCATTGGGTGTGACCTGGTAGGACCACATTCGATAGGGGGTAGGAGAATATCCTCTGGCACTGCCGGGGGTGCCATCTGGTCTCGTGAGGCCAGCACAGGATAGGGTGCCAAATAGGTTACCCGTGCGGTCTTGAATTAATCCGTAGGTGTATTGATGGAAGTTTGTCTCCATGGAAAAATCCGCACAAATCGTTTTCTGATAATCGCATATATTATCGCCATCTTCATCAATTAATTGAGTGATTTCTGGTCGTTGGGACACATAAACTTCACCTTCTTTTCCAATACATAAGCCCATGGGTTCGTGGAGCCCATAAGCAAAGCGATTCCATTGGCCCTTTTTTTCTGACCACACATCTCCCTGCCGGGTACAGAGGTAGAGAGTTCCATCTTGGGTGTAGTCCAAACCGGTCACCTCACAAACAACACCAGGTGGGGTACTCAATGTTTCTACACGATATGCTTCCCGAGCCTTTAAAAGGGGAGTAGCCCAGAAAAAGATTATCAGTAATGAGGGAATTAAATTCTTCATCGAATTACTTGAGTGAAGATAGTAAAAGCCTCCTGCCTGTCTGGGTCGATGAGTAGTGCATTGTCTCGCCACTCTCCATCTTCCGATGATAAATTTTGCCGGTTCTCCCCGCCAATAAAGAATATTTTCTTTTCTGTTTTTGAAAGAAAGAATTTCTGCACAATAATATCTTCTTCGGGTTGAAAAGTGATTTGATGGCGTACATCTAACTGATCTATTCGGTATAGGAATTCGGGTTGTCCATGAACCATGCGATAGCCATTAAATTTAACTTTTTGAATCTCTTCCGAATTTCCTAAACGAAGAGGGAAATGGGGTGGAGCGGTGAATATTTTTGGACCAAGTAAGTGAGAATACCAACCCCCATGCCCAGTCCATGACTTTTTGAAGTCAAGAAACCCACCTTTCCAAAAGTAGAGTAAACGGCATTGGGTGGCATCAAATGCATAGGATATATTTCCCGGTAAACCGACTGCGATTGCCCGCGAACTGGCCCCCGGTAGATAGGTGCGAAAAATAATGGGTTGGTCGCCTACTTTGACCACAGTACCTTCTCGTTTTTCCGGAAGTTGAATTTCTGGACTGGTTGTCTGATCGAAAATAGTTTGCGGATTATTGGCCAATTCGATCTCTTCATCTTTAGTCCATTGATCGAGTTTTGGAGATTTTCTGATCTCTACTATCCAACTTGCTAATCGCTTATGCGTTTCTTCCCTGAGTTGAACCTGTGGAGGCATCTCATTCATACCCCACTTTCCAGTGCCTCCAAATTTGAGGGAATGGAGGATGATGCCCAATGCATTTGGGTCACTTGCATATCTATCTGCCACCGCCACCATGGACGGGCCAATGTGTTGTTGGGTAACTCGGTGACAGGCAACACAACCACTGGACTTGAATAATGAATCTGTACTCAGATCCGGTTCCTTTGGATTACCTGACAAATAATGCCCGCCCCCCAAGAGTAATACTTTTGTAAGCATTACTCGAAGGAGGGATTTTATAAATAGTCTAAAGATAGACATATATGTCCACTATTCGATCCAAGCCCTATGGGCAACCTGTGAGCTTTAAATTTTGATTATAAATCGTACTGTGGAATCTTCATCCACTCACCACCTTTAAGGGCAGACTTGTGGGCGATCACTCCTGCCACCGTCATGTTCAAGGCATCGCTTACATTCACGGTGGGCTGTTTGTCCAGTAAGATGGATTCGATGAAGTCATTGGTCAATTGACCATGTGATCCACCGTGTCCGCCAGCTCCCACGCCTGGGGGAAGGGAAGGGCGATCTCCATTAATTTTTGGATTGTGGGGCTTTTGTCCGTAAACTCTGCCTTTTTCACCATGGGCATTTTTCATATCCCAACTCACCGCCATACGGGAAATCCCACCCTCGCTAGTTTTAAACATACCTACCTCAGTACCGAATGGATTCTTCCATTGATTTTCCTTGTGTTCATTGTAGAGACCAGGGGTACCGAGACAGGAGACCTCAGTAAAGCGGCCACCGGTAATCGAAACGTAATAGGCGTTTGAATGGGTGGGGTACCACATCGGAGGAAGTCCGCGACGCCATCCGTTTACATCAATCTTGCCGTTCTTTGGGTTGTATCCGGGTAATCCATTAGGGCCGAAGTCGTGATAATATTCACCTTCCGAGTAGATGATTTTTCCCAATGCACCCGCCTGGTATTGTTTTCTTTTAAGCCAAAGGTCGGCGTGAAAAGTCGAAGTTTCATTCATCGAGTACTTCATTCCACTTTTCTTAACCGCATTAAATAAATCTTCTGCCTCTTCCTCAGCTTTGAAGCCAAATACAGCAGGGACCGCGGAGGCGACATGTTTTCCATGTAGCAATGCACTGGTTGCTAATCGTGCGTGGCTGGGTGCATCGGTGGCGATGTAGATTGCTTCAATTTCCTTATCCTTGATCATTTCTTCACATGAAGGATAGGTCTTTTTCGCCCCAACTGCCTTTGCTAAACGGGCGCAGCGAGCGGGATCCAGATCTGTGGCTGCGACCACTTCCACATTTGGATGACTTTGATAAAAGAAGGCACCTCCAAATGAACAAAGGCCATAACCTGCGATCCCCACCTTGATTTTACGGTCGGACAC
>CAWUUU010000256.1:0-6525 GCA_963924995.1 uncultured Opitutales bacterium | reverse complement strand
CCTTAATTGCGGACTATTTAAACCTTCACGGTGCTTAGCAACAAGCCCTTGTACTTGAGTATCTCGGTCAACCTTTTGTAAATTAAGTATAGCGGGTGGAGGAATTAATCTAAACGATGAGGATGAACTATAAAATTCTGTATCCTGAAGTTTGAGATATACATAACCCAAGGAGAATGGGAGGGCTAGAGCTATTGCCAATAACCACCTATCACGAATGACTAGTAAAAACTCATTCAGTCCCTTCGTCTTACTACTATGACGATTGGAAATTTTTGAATCTATATTATCAAAATCCTCTTCCATTAAAACAGCCTTTCTGGTACCTCAATTCTGTCTCCAGGATAAATCCAAAACCTCTTTGACGATCCTTCATCTAGAGAACCCTTGCTTAAAGCCTCAACATTTACTGGAAAAGTTTTAGTATCCTTAACATCACCCTCTTGATTGTAAAAAGTCCGAGTAATAAAAACTTTATCTTTACGGGCAATATCGCTAAAACCCCCTGCTCTAGCTATAACTTCAACAATATTCATGGCTTCAACTTCTGGCGGTAAAACATATGGACCCTTTCGGTTAACCGAACCAGATAAAAATACTACTCTTTCAGAATATTTTAGAATGTACACATTCACGATAGGATTTTTAAAAATTAACTGTCTTTGATATTCTAATATCAACATTTTTTCTACTTGCTTGGTACTTAAACCAGAAATTTTAAGTTCACCCAAATAGGCAGCTCTTGCTTTACCTTCACTATCAATAAGAACTTCTACATTTGTTTCTGGTTGTTCCCTAACTGAAATCCTAACTCTATCTCCAGTTCTTATTTTATAACCTGTTGGATCTTTCAAGATTGAAGGGTCACTGTTATATTTTCGTTGGGAATTAAGGTTATTAACGGATACACTCAAAATAGTTAAGAATATTAAAAATAAGCGAATAAATGAAACGATAACACTAGTTCTGGGAGAAACTTTCATTGTAGCAATATCCAAGGATTAATTCTGAAACCTTTGGTTACAAACTGACTGGGTTTAAAGGTACAAATTCGGAGTAATTTTGGTAATGTTTTCTATTCTCGCACCCAAATGGAATTATTATTTTCATTTATTCAAAATCTGCCAGTTACATCGGCACGCAATATATGTCTTCCGTAACTTTCCATAGAGCGATCAACTAATGAATAGTTATAGCCCCCACTCGCGGATATTCTATCAGAAATTTGTTTCTGAAGGTTGAATCCAAGTCCATACTGGTTGAGAGAAGAAGAATCCCTAGAGGTAGTACTTGCTGGTGGATATGTATAATCAACTTGCCCTAAGGATAAATAGGCTGTTGCAGTGAGGTCTTCCTTCAATCGATGGGAAGCACTAAAACGCCCCATAGTGCTAAAGGTTGAAAATCCTTGAGCCGAAGGTGAAAAGGCTCGGTTTAGATCAACCCCAAAAGATGTTTTAGAATTTAATTTCCAATTAAGTCCAATACTCGAAACTATGTTATCTTCTTTAGAAACTAGTGAATTATCGTAGTTTTGTACTGAATAACCAATATTTGCGTTGCCCGATAATTTAGAGGAATAATTACCCTGGGCTCCAAACGAAATAGCATGAGATTGACTATCAGTTAAAGTAGTTGAGCCAGACTGGTCATCTTTTGTTCTTGTAAAGGTATAGTCTGTATAAAAGTCTAGCTTCTCCGAATAAATGTAAAATGCCCTAAGCGATAGGGGTAATGTTGATATATCTTGATAAACTCTAGTCTGAGTTGCACCAGATTGGTAATGCTTCAGGTTATATGAAGTCCCTCCCCCAACACCAAATTTTGGGCTGTGGTTGTACCTAAGGTTAAGACCAGCAACAAAATAAGTATAAGATATCAAGTCCTGCTCCAATATACTCGCTCCGACGCTTTGCCCTATATCAAAAGTTGCATCAAATCGAATTTTCGCATTGTTGGAAATTCGCTTGTTTTTAGAAAGTGTTTCGTCAAAATCAATAGAAAATGTAGTAATGGGTTGCGTATAGCTTTTGTCATTATTTTTAATATATTGAGCGAACTCAATGCCAGCAGTCCCAGTAAACGAAAACCACCTAAGTTTTTTGGTAAAATGTAAGGCCGGGGAGAAACGGATAATGAAATCATCTTCACTTACTAGTTCGCTTGAAGCTATTAATGGGCTACTTGCAGACTTTGCCCCCGCAAAGGATTTTGACGAAATCCCGAAAACTCTTGAGTCGTACTCCCCGCTAACTGTCGCGGAACCATCGATCTTACCGAAATCCCCCTCAATAAGGGCATTCAAATTAAAACAAGCAGTTACAAAAAATAGTACAACTTGAAAGACAATCTTATAATATTTCAGATAGAGCAAAACGTTAAAAAGGGGATTTTCTAAATGAATCAATTAATATAACATTGTCAATAGATTCATACTCCTAATGATGCAGTATAAACCATAATACTTAGTTTTGAACAAAGTCACGCTTTACATCCTTACTTGCCTAATTGTGCTAGTCTCATGGTCTAAGGCAGGTTTGGCAGGGGAATGGATTCTTTTTACTATTGATGCTATAATCTTGCTATCACTATTCGCCCTTTATTCTAGCAAGCATTCACTCAATTTCTGCCTTATAAGTTTTGTACCAGTTTTATTGCTTTGCCTGCAATTTTCAACTTCTTACCTTAATCCATCCTATAGAATATTAGAAAGTAAAGAATGGTATGAGTTGAATATTGAAAAAGCTATATCCGAAGAAACGAATATTGAGAAAATCATTATGGCGGCAGAAAACTTCAAAAATATTTCAAACCTTTCATTTGTTAATCCAAATCTTTCCCATACTGTTTTTTTTGATTTTAAAAATCGGTATTTCGATAAATTTCCACAAAGTGATTCCTCAAGTGCAAAGTTAATTTATGATTATGAAAATTTAATTTCCTTAAAGCCAAACGGCTTTTTTCCCACTTTAGCTATTAGTCATACAAATATCCTGATCAAATTTTTTCATAAAATTTGTCAATTAAGTATAGGTATTATTTTCTTTCTTTTACTAAACGACAGAACAACTATTCGAAAATTACTTTTTACAGTCACCATAAATGCTGGGCTTTTAGCGTTAGTCGGTATTTGGCAAAAACTAAATTATATTCCCTCCGACAATCTATTAGAAATCTTAGGAATTTGGGATACACCTGAACCGAGATATTTCTTTGCTACATTCACCTATAAAAATCATTGGTCAGCATTCGCACTTCTTGCTATTACAATTGCGACGGGGCTGCTAGTAAATAATTTTAAAAGATATGGATTAGACTCTTTTAGAAAAATCAAAAGTTTATGTATATTTCTTTCCATAATTTTTCTAACAATCTCGATTCCATTATCTGGATCCCGTTCGGGTACATTATTACTTGCTTTGACCATCGCTATACTTTCAGTGGTCATTTTAAAATTTTTCTGCAGGCCTAGTGTTAAAAAATGGGCTATTTTATTTTTAAGTATAACTATTTCTTTCGCTTGTCTATTACAACTTGGTAAGAAATTGCATCAAGAAACGACTCACGAAATGGTTACTAATTTCAAAACTCAATTTCAGCAAATAGCTCAGGGCAAACTCCCATTAAGAATTTTACTTTGGAATGACCTCACCAAACAAATTCTGCAAAAACCCATTTATGGGTATGGATTTAACTCATATCGAACAATTAATCCGATTTACCAATCAAAAGTTGTTCGGGATACTAGAAATATAGTCCTTGCGAACGCTCATAATAGTTACACTCCTCTGATTCGTTTTGGTCATAATGATTGGTTAGAAAAAATATCTGAGTTTGGAATCTTAGGATTTGTAATTTCTGTTCCGTATTTAATTTTAATAATTTATAATTTATTCGCTACTCAATCACTAATGTCTAGAATTTTACTTATTGGTAGTTTATTATTTTTAATTTATTCAATAATCGATTTCCCTAGTCAAACTCCACTTTGTTTAATGGTATTTTCAACTTTAGTAGGAATTTCACTAAAGTATTCTTATTTGTTACAAAAGAAGCTAAGAGAGCATTAATGTTGAATTTTATTTCAACTCGAGTTACTTTACGAAACCTCTCAATGTCATTCATGTTAAAATGTATAAAATGCTCGGCGATTTATTTATCTGTGCATATTTGCCTATTTCTATCAATATTAAGTGCAAATATCGATAAAGCTCTAGTTGAATCAACGATTTTGATTAACCTAAAAGAATTTCCAAGAAATTCTGCGGACTTTACTGTCAAAAATCAAAGGCGATTAAGTGCCGTTGCTAGTACATCAATTCAGGAGGTTGTTGATTTAAATCAAACCGCACTGACTCAAATTTCACCTCTAACAGATTCTTTAACTAAAACTTTCTCTAGTTTTCCTAATGAAAGCATGCTAGAAGCCTTCGAATATGCAATTAGTTATTTATCCGCAAATAAGACAAATTTTAATCTTTCAGACCAAGATATTTTAGGAGGTTTTAAATCAAGTATAATCGCATTTTTGGATGCTAGTGATGCAAAAGGCGATATATTAACTACAACTGTTTCGGAACTACCCTATGTCATTTTTTCGAATTTAATTCCAGAAAAAGTAAATTTATGGAACGATAGTGCACCCAAATGGGCAAAGGATTTATCCCAAATCCTCATCGAATCTATTTCCGAATCGAACATCAAATCGAATAAAACTGATTTGCAAAATATCGTTGCTAAGGAATCGATAACGGCACTTTTGAAAATTATAAAGGATTCTACGGTTCCATCTAACGGTTTATTGCCCTCGATAACTCCAATCGACCAATCAAGATCCATCGCTAATCAGGAAATGTCTTTTGACGGAGAACCTAATTTCATGAAAATTGATCCTGAAAAAACACGATTGCTTGAATTTGCTGCTAAGGGTTTAGCCGACGGTTTGTTTAATCATGACCCTACCCCGCTAACATCAATTGCTATTCAAGGTTTTTCAAAAGTATTGGGGGAATCTACAATTTCTGGGGCAATTGAATATCTATCGGCATTGGAAGGAGATAACAGTTTATTTGCCTATGAGGTTACTAAGGCCCTCGCAACCGGTCTAACTCTTGGAGCCGTGTATAATAGTTCAAGCTCAATAGAATACAGAGATTTATCATTTCCAGAAACTGCAGCGGAATCGATTTCCAATTCTATTGCTTATCAGGTAATAGTATCATCTATTGAGCAACAAAATGGCTATTTGTTAAATCGCCTAGCCGAGTCAGTATCATTTGGGTCAGCAATGGGGGCTCAAATAGCCAGTGTATTAGATAGATCTTTGAATTTCGAAGATGGCTGGGAACTCTACAACAGGAATGCATTGGCAAAAGCTACCTCATCAGGTAGTGCCAATGGTTCGATTAACGCGGCAAGTCAATATATTGAAAATGACCCCACTATTGAAGATACAAGTGCTAAAACAACGCGAAGAGAAATTCTGGATGTTGCAAATGGATCTGCATTGGGTTCATTAATTGGAAATACAGGATTAGCAGTTTACTATCCCACTTTAATGCAACCTATTATTAACCAATCAGCTCAAGGAGCAACATCAGGTGGAATAACAGCGAAAAATTTATCTTTAGTGGATAAACTTAAGGGCGTTACGGAAGAATTCGAAATCGAAATTGCAAGGGCATTAGCACATGGTGCTGCTCATGGTGCACTATTCCAAGTAGTTGGACTTATTAATGACTCAATGCCAGATAAAAGAACCTATGACTTTGAAGCAATTTCAGCAGCAGAAGCGGTTAGTTACGGTTCAACTTATGGTGCGATAACCGGAGGTATTCAATCTGGAGAGGATGGATTAATTATAAAGCAAGCGATCTATCAAGGGGTATCAGAAGGAGCAACTGTCGGTGCGTCGCTAGCACTTGGTTATGATACTGCAGTTGCAGATATCGTTGAACTCAAATCTTCAATTTCGATTAGGTCAGCCATTAAGAAAACAAATGAAGAAGCAGCAATAAAAGCAAATAGTTCAATGGCCGTTAAAGCGATCCAAACTAGCTCAAAAGATATGCTCTTCTTGATGAGAAAATTCAATATTAATCCGTTGTATACAAATCCTACGAGAATTTTTTCAAATCCTGATGCTGTACAAGAAGAATCTCTTCCATTTAAAGATAAATTTCCTGTTGCTTCACCAATTTAAAATTATACAAGATAAATCAAACTCAAAAGAACTAGAATAAATCCTCTTGTTGAAAAAACAATAATCATATTCATTACCCTAATTTTTGGTTTTGACTCGCGAATATCAAAGCCCGAGTTTATATAGAAAAAATGACAGATTCAACTTCGGATATAGGGCTTATTGGATTAGCTGTAATGGGACAAAACTTGGCCCTTAATATAGCTGATCATAATTATAAAATCTCGGTCTACAACAGGACTTTTTCCAAGACAGAGGATTTCCTTAAGAAAAATGCGAGAGATCTTCCTAATTTAACTGGATATGAGAATCTAAAATTATTT
>CAWUUU010000255.1:0-9160 GCA_963924995.1 uncultured Opitutales bacterium | reverse complement strand
AACGCCCTTCGCCTTCAATCCATCTACTACCAAAATCTTCCCTGCATCTGCTTCCTCTAAGGTTTTGTGTTGACCAGTAGTAACGAATAAACGCTCGAGGTCCTCACCCCCAAATGCACAAGATGTTGTCTCCACGCAAGGAAAGTCAATTTGCTGAATAAGTTTCCCCGAATACGGATCAATTTGTAAAACTGATCCGCCGTGACACATTGCGACCCAAAGATTGCCTTCGGCATCAATGGTCATCCCATCGGGAGATCCGTCCCAACCGGAAACATCAGTATCAACCACCAAAGATGGCTCACCTAGAATACCTGTGGCATTTTCAAATGGATAGGCCATCACTTTCTTGGTCGGAGTATCAATATAGTACATGGTACTTGCCTCCGCATTCCAGCAGATGCCGTTCGAATTGGTCACTCCCGGGACCTTGATACTCAAATTATGATCAAGGTCCATCATATACAAATTGGCATCACCGGTCTTCTTCACCGTACTTATCGTGCCGGCCCAAAATCGACCGGACGGATCGCACTTTCCGTCATTGAAACGATTATCGGGCCGTTTCTCAGCCTCCGGGTCGGCAATAATTTCTTTCTTTCCCGTTTCCGGATCAAACGAATAAATTCCTGAATCACCAGCGCACAGTACGCCCCCCATTGCCCGTGGAACTACTGTCCCAATCCGCTCTCCCATTTGCCAAGTTTCCTCGTTTCCATTCTCCGGATTAAGTCGAATCAAGGTATGACCCTCGATATCGACATAAAGTAAATGCCCTTGGTGAAAAATGGGACCTTCGCCCCAAGTTGAAACATGAGATCCTATTGGTTGAATGGAAATATTTTCAGTCATTATTTTGTATTAGTAGCTTTACTCACTGCCTGCAACCAATTGCGGGCAATCAATTCATGCCCTTGTGGCAACGGATGTATACCGTCCCAAATCCATTGTTGGGCATTCACTTTTCTAGCCGCTTCATCAAAGATTTCATCGGTCTTAACATGTACCGCATTATAATCGATGGCCAATTGAGAAACGATCATACAAAGCCTGTCCACAATCTCACGTTTTGCTTTAAATGCATTTAAATTAGCCAGTCTTCCAGAAGCTAATACGAATGGATTAAGTAAGACTAACTTCAGTTCAGGATTTGCTTTTAAGCTTTCATCCAAAATAAACCGGTAATTGTCTTCCCATAGATCAAATCCATTTTCCTTAGTAACTGTTTTCTCCACATCGTTAATGCCAATTAAGATGCTGAGCCAATCCGGTTTCATCTCAATAGCATCCTCCCGCCAACGCTTGCGGAGGTCGCCCACTTTATTTCCGCTTATTCCACGATTGAAAAATTCGAGTTGAGCCTGAGGCATGTCCACACCTAATCGGGCGGCAATCAGGTAGACATAACTGTGCCCCAGGTAGTGGTTCCGATCCGTTTGATTTCTTCCCCACTTCATATCCGTGATCGAATCGCCTTGAAAAAGAAGCCTGCTCCCCTTTTGGAATTGAGGGAGGCGATAATCATAACTACTTATCGAGGATACCTTGGGGGAGGATGCTTCCGCATTGGAAGCGAGTGCCAAGGTAGTAACCGTGTTCACTCCGTGGAGAATAAAGGTTCGTCGATTAATCATTATTTTGCTTTTTGTTTCGTTGTTTTTTCCATGATTGTTTAAAGAATTCCATTGCCAAATCATTAACATCAACCCCTTTGGGTAAAACGGGTAACCCGGATCCTTCCACTCCATACACTTGACACTCCACCCCCAATAAATCGCATTTCTTCTTAACGAATATAGCATTGTCTGGATGATGTACCCGGTCGTCTCGATTCGAGCGATTGTAGACCAAAATTGGAGGACCTTCCTTTCTCAAAAAGGGAATAGTGATAAGCGGGGTACCCATCGGTTGCTGAATAGGGAAAATGGAGCGAATTCCTAAATTATGGGCATGACCTACATGACAAGTGATGAGGGCACCTGCAGAGTTCCCCATCACCGAAATGCTCTCTTCGTCTAGGTTGTACTTCTTGGAATGGACCTTCAAAAACCGAATCGCCTCAACACTATGGTTCAAAATCTTAAGATGCCTGCCTTCGACCTGACCGAGAAAGGGATAGTTCACGCTAGCAAATGAAATCCCTTTGGGGTAATACTTTCGCAACATCGGATTATTTTGAAAAAACTTCTTGTCCCCCTTCTTAAATCCACCTCCATGAAAATAAACCACTAAAGGAGTCGGTTTCTTGGCCTCTGCTACCCATAAGTCTAAAAGACTGCGTTCGAATTCTTTGCTGTATCGAAGGTCCTGCTCGGTTGGTTTAATCGATTGGGCAAAGCAAATTACCTGACCCACCAAACCCAAAATTAAAAAAATTAAAAATCGCATTTTTTATGCTTTTATCTCCCGAGGCAATTTTTCGCAATTAAATTGCAAGGATTCTGAATTCTTCGATTCTTTGCCAAAAGATTCCTTTAACAAAGGAGAATTTATTTCCTTTAAAACTTCTTTTTTTCCTTCACATGGACCCCCAATTCCTTCGCCCAGTTTTCCCAATGATTCTTCATTCGCAAAACTCGTTCGGGAAAATCTTTTGCAAGGTTTATTGTTTCCGTACGGTCTTTGCTCAAATCATAGAGTTCCCAAGCTTCACTCTTATGCTGGACCAACTTCCACATGTTTTCACGGATCACCTGCCAGGATCCGTATTGAAAAAATAATGGCCTTCCACGTTCCAATTGCTCCCCTCGGAAAGTGGGTTGAAGGCTAATCCCATCCAACTCAGGAACATTGCTCGGGTACTCCGCTCGTTTCCCAGACAGTTCCATAAAGGTAGGTACGATATCAATCAAGTGGCAGGGTTCCCGTGAAATCGAATTTTCACCCAACTTGATTCCATTGGGCCAATGGGCGATCATCGGCGTGCAAATCCCTCCTTCCATGCCTTGAATCTTCCATTTTTTAAAGGGACTATTGGTGACATTCGCCCACGACTGGCCAATTGTTTCAAAGGACCCCACACTACCCCACTCTGCGTTGGGATTCTTTTTTCCTCGCCCCGGTCGCTCGTGACTTGATCCATTGTCGACTAAGAAAAGAATCAGGGTATCTTTAAGTTTTCCAAGCTCGTCCAATTTTTTGGTCAACCGACCAATATTTTGGTCCATTCGGTCCACCATCGCCGCATGTATTTGCATACGTAATGCCGACGCCTTTTTTTGCTTCGGAGACAAAGAGGACCAAAGTTTATGTTCAGGATCACTTAGCGGAGTCACTTCCTCCTCAAACAGTCCAATTTCTAATTGTCTTTGATAACGTGCTACCCGAATGGCCTCGTATCCCTCGTCATAAACCCCATCATAACGGGCAATATCCTCGGGGTGAGCGTGTAATGGCCAGTGGGGAGCATTATATGCCAAATAAAGAAAGAAAGGATCTTGTGCCCTTTCCTTTTCGTCTAACCATTCAAGCCCCCAATTGGTAAAATCATCTGTCGCAAAAAAATCCTTATCTGGGACAAAGGGCTTCACTAATTTCTCATCAAACGCCCATGGGTACACCGCCTGCCAACCCGGTTCGTCTTCCCCGTCCCTAGCCCTATCCCCAGGATTCCAAAAATTGATCGCTCCCCCCAAGAAGCCAGAAAAATGATCGAAACCGCGTTCATAGGGATTAAAACTAGAATGATGTTTCCCGGACCACCAAGTTCGATAGCCTGCCGGCTTCAGAATTTCACCGATTAGAGCGGTGTTGCCAAAGTTCCGATCACTCCGGTGATGATACAACCCGGTTAGCAGGCTGATCCGGGTAGTCCAGCACTTCGATGTATTGTATGACTGCGTATATCGAATTCCACCCTTCGCGAGTCGATCGAGATTAGGAGTTTTGATTTCGCCGCCATAGCAACCAAGATCAGAATAACCCATATCATCGGCAAGAATAAGAACTATATTCGGTCGCTTCGCTGCATTAGATGTGATTACTACGCTTGCACATAACATCAAACTAAGTAAAAAAAGATGTTTCATCCTTACTTGCTTCCTCCTTGACCGATTCCACTCGCCAATAACTGTTTCAATAAAGCGACCGCTTTTCGTGGATATTGATCTGCCACATTTTTGGTCTCGTGTGGATCATTGCTGTGGTCATATAGCTCTAAATACAAGGGTTCTGCCTCTAGGTCTCGATAATCGAGCCAGGCTACAAGGCGGAAAGACTCTGTTTTTATTGTGTAACCCATAAGGTGGTTTTCAAAAAGTTCACGATCCCATAATTTTCCTTGTTGCTTTATAATTCCTCTCTCGACTTCCTTGATTAAGGGACCAAAAAAAGTCTGGCGCATTCCCTTAGTCAAGGGGTTTGCTGCCCACTCTCGCAGTGCAGGATTCGGAAACTGACTAATCGCATATTTCTTCCATTTCATTTGGGGGTTATCCAAGAGTGGGACAAAACTTTTCCCCGCTAAGCTTTCAGGTTTTGGCAATTTAGCCAAATCGCACAAAGTAGGATAGATGTCCACCAGTTCGACGAGAGCATTGGTTCCCTGACCACGTGCTTTCATTTGGGGAGTCGAGATAAGAAGAGGCACGCGAGTCGCAATCTCATAATTAGTTGCCTTTCCCCAAATGCCCATGTCCCCCAAGTGCCAACCATGGTCGCCCCATACTACGATCACCGTGTTTTCACGAATACCCGCTTCATCCAAGGCATCTAACATTAGCCCAATCTGGGCGTCTACATAACTTACACAGGCATAATAACCGTGTATCAGAGTCTTAGCCAATTCAGGTCCAATCGGTCCTTTCTTGGGGATTCCATGCCTTGTCCGCAACTCGAAAGAAGCATGCAAACCAGTCGCCGCTCCACCCTTCGGTGCATTCGTTTGCTTCGAAAGCTCGATTTCATCGCGATTATAAATATCCCAATATTTTTTCGGAGCCACAAAATCCAAATGAGGCTTTTTGAAACCGAGGGCAAGAAAGAGCGGTTGGTCGGACTTTTTTTCTAGGTGATCTTTTAGGGTAGCGATCGCAAGGCGGGTATTGTACCCGTCCGAGTAGGTATGATCTGGCACATCAGCCGATTCATAGGCAGGGCCATGTATTAATCCACCCGAACCAGCCTTTCCATATTGACCGAGCATCTTCTCTTTGTTTGCAGCCCAAAGTTTCTGATTTTCCAACAGAGCATAACCTCCCGGTAATTGCTTTATCTTCACTGGACAACGGTTGAATGCAGGTTTACGACTCCAAGAATATTCGTCATCTGTCATCCGGGAATGATAAATTTTCCCGCAATAAACTGCCTCGTACCCATGCTTTATAAAGTGTTGCGGCAAGGTGATTATTTTGGGATTTAATTCCCGAAAGTACGCCGTATTCTCGATCACCCCGATCTGATCTGGTCGGGCTCCCGTCATTAAACTGGCTCGTGAAGGACTACAAATGGCTTGCTGGCAATAAGCTCGATCAAAACGCAGTCCCTCGCTTGCAAGTTTGTCTAGATTAGGAGACTTTGCAACCGGCGAGCCGTAACATCCTAATTCAGGTCTTAAATCATCAATTGAGATGAAAAGAATATTAGGTCGGCTTGCACCAGCTAAAAAACAGAGGAAAAATCCAAAGATCCAAGAATGAAAAACTAAATTTCGAATTTCCATAAAGAAGTTATTTCTTTCGATTTAGAAGACTATGTACAACTCAAAAAAGAGTTCGATCGTAAATTTAAAAGGGTCGAAAAATTTGAGGACAGCCTTTTTAAAGAACTCTGCTGGTCACTAAGGCTTCCATTCACTTGGAGCAACCTTACCGAGAATTTCAAATTTTCCTGACCCTCTTGGCTCTAAGATATAGCAGACACCCATCGGTTCGGGATAAATACCCGTAGTGGCCTCAAAAGGATCGTCGTGAGCAACAATTACGGTGTTCTTTCCCTTAGCGGGCTTTTGGGAAAGATAAGGGATTACACGCTTCTTCATCTCTGCCATCTGTAGCTTAGAATAATCTTCGTGAGGTAAAAAATTTAAATCAGCTCTTTTCTCATATTCGCCAAATGCCAACCATGCGGTCTGCCAAGCACGAAAGTATTCACTGCTGAGGACTTTTTCAATGGGGATATTATAGAGACGAAAAGCTCGACCAATATTCACTGCCTCATGCCAACCCTTCTCGCTCAAAACTCGCTGGGTTGAACCATTATTCACATCGGCTTTTACCTGATCGGCATAATCTGTTTCAGTCGAGGCATGCCTAAAATAAAGAACTAGGCCACCCTGTTGCATTCTTTTAATAATGGCTTCCTTCGAAAGACCTAATTCTTTTGCCACCACATCAGTTTGTACGAACTGAAAAAGAGTAATGGCTAAGGCACATTGTAGGAAAATTACTTTGTTCATCAAAAGCCTACTATTGAGACTCAGTCTCAAGTGCAATTAAAATAAGGATCCGTCCGATAATTTTATTACTCTATGTATTCTCCTATTTTGGAAGTTACCAGCTCGCGAGGAAGGTGATAAATTACTTAAGAGGAACCGCCATGAGCACCTTGGCGGGAAGTTTGCCCTGTAAAACTATCTTTCCTTTCACATAAATCGTTACCGTCTTTGGTTCGTTCAATAAATTATAAACCAATGCAGTTCGTGTACCATCCGCTTTCTTAAGAACTACAGAGGTTGGCAAGTCGGTGTGAGATTCCTTATCAATTAAACCGTACGCTCGACTTGCATGAGCAAGGTAATAAGGAATGCCTGCATGTTTGGGGCTAGCAATTTTCCAATTTTTCTCCATTGCCTGATCGAGGACTCGACAAATTTCTTCGGGCTGACTAAATGCAGCATAAGCTGCGGTCACCTGTCCCCAATCGCCATCAATTTTTTCCCAGCTTAGTTTCCCCTTTCCTTTTCCTTGGCGAATCAACATTTGGTCAAGTTGATCAATAGAATGTTCAGCGTGTGCCCCAAAATAGTTCATATGTGTCCAAGCCGGAAGCCATTGAATTCCATAAATATGAATAGGCTCACCGCTAAACCAAGTCCATGCGCCCATGTCCCGATCTCTCATCACTGAACAGATGGTAGGCTTATAATTAGGCGACCAGTTCGATTGCTCGGGATCCTTCCATCCATAGGAATTATTCCAATATTCATGCACCGCTTCAGTTTCGATGGCATAACCCATCGCTCCGGTAGCCAACATTTCTTGATCTCCTAGAGCAGCTCCAAGAAAAAACATACCGGCCCATGAGCCAACGGCCTCGGAAGAGGATTCCTGGTTATTACCATCATATCCACTAGACATCCCTCCCGCGTAACTGTGCCCGGCCCAACATTCAAAAGTGCGAAGGCGAGGATAACGAGGAGAATCACGCTCCCACTCCGCGTATTGCTTGACTACTTCACGAGCAGCGGGGCCATGCTTTTTAAGCCAGGTAGAATCGTGCATCCCTATGAGGGCGGCACTCATCGCGAGATAGCCATAATGAAAATGATTATCGGTGAATTGTTCTGATCCATAACTTGGATTAAAGCCGACGAGTCCGGACCAAGGTAATGGATACCTCGCATAGTAAAAGGCTTTTTCTCCCGGTGCATGGCTAAGCCAGTCCACAATGACTCTTTTTGCCTCGACGTATAAATCCTGGGCAATGGGAAGTTTTAATTGCCAAGCCATATTAAATGCCTGAGTGGTCTTGAGCATTGATTTCCCTCCCCAATAGGTGTCAGCTCCCTGCCTATTTTCAGCGGGTTTGGCGAGGAGTTCCTTTCCCCATTTTTCAATCAAACCAGAAAGGACTTTTGGCTTGAATTGTTCGTCCTTAGGGAGAGGGAAAACAGGAATAATTCCGGTGAAAGGCCAGGAAATTTGAAAGCGTTTCCCTTTTGAAACAACCATCTTTCCACGGCGAGTTAAATATTCCAAGCCAGTAAGTTCAAGATCATGCGTCGTCGTTCGATAATGATGAGGAATCCATCCTTGCAAAGTTGTTCCTCCTCCCTCTGTCTCGATCGTCCAAGTGGTACTCACCTGTCCCTTCGCTTGTTCATACTGCCAATCAAAACGAGTATCTCGTGGAACCGCAGAGGCATGCTTGGCAAAAACCTGTGCCCCTTTTGCTTGCTGACTAAGGGCCGCAATTGCAAGTAAAGGCCCGCTAAATTGGGTATATTGTCCAACTTTCGTTAAAGAACCACCTGGGGCATATACGCCAAAAAATCGACCCTCATGTTCCAAAGTGCCATTGGCTTGTACCAGACCAGGAATCTTCAAATCGATCCCCTTGGGCTCAATCCAGATATAAGGCATTCCCCGCCCAAAAGTTACATCTGCTTTCTTTTCCTCGTTTAAGTGAAGGCGCATAGCCACATGCCAATCTCCCCAGTCCAAGGTCGAGGCATGAGAAAACGGTCCGGACTTGGGAATGGAATCAAGATCGGACAGAACAAAATGATCAGCTGATATAAAGCCCCAACCACCTTTAGATTCATCCCGTAAGCGAATTTTCCCTTTTTTGCCTTGGTACTTTTTCAGGTCCCATTTTCGCCAAGTAAAATCATTATTATTATTACCCACTTCCTGCATTACCGATTTTCCATCAATGAGAAGATGGACGCCAAGGACTTTCTTGTCTTTCCCTCCCGCAACTTTGAAGTGCAAAAAGTCTTTTTCTATCCGAAAATTCGGAGAAGTGGCCTCTCCGGTAGCTCCATCATGTCCATAAAAACTAGCGGCAAAGTGCTTGCCCACAAAATCACGACTGCCATGTTGAGCATTAGTCATGGGACTCTCGCCAAACGCACTCCCCTTCAATTCCCACTCGAGTGTCTTCCAATCCTTCTCAAAATCAAAAAGAATACTTTCGACCGGATTTAGATTGGGGCTTGGATCGATCGGTTCAATCAATAATGCCTCTCCGGCTACCATCTCAGTACCATCGCCAGTCCATTCAACAGGATACCAAATTTTGACAGCCATCGCATCGGCACTCACCGTAAATGGGTAGGCATACATCCGGCCTGGAAATGGCTCGTTGGCTAGAAGTGTAGTCCACCAGTCATTAGTGGGCAATGGTTTCCCTTGTACTCCAGGTTCAAGATGAACTGTTTTGGCAAAAAGCTTTTTTACTGACTCAGACTGGGGAGGCTTATCCGCAAAAGGTTTGGCTA
>CAWUUU010000254.1:0-12624 GCA_963924995.1 uncultured Opitutales bacterium | reverse complement strand
CAAAACAAAATGATGGAGGTTCTATTGATGCTTGGGCTTGGGGTTTGAGTAGAATAGTCGATTATGTGAAGACTGATGCAGTTTTCGATGAGTCAAAAATTATTGTTATAGGGCATTCTAGGCTTGGGAAATCTGCACTTTGGGCAGGGGCTTTAGATGATCGAATTGCCATGGTTATTTCGAATAATTCTGGATGTGGTGGAGCTGCGATTAGTCGTCGAAGATTTGGGGAAACAATTAAAAGAATTAATACTTCTTTTCCTCACTGGTTTTGTGAAAACTATAAAAAATATAACGATAACGAAGACGCTTGTGCTGTAGATCAACATTCCTTGTTAAGTTTGATTGCTCCTCGTCCTCTTTATGTAGCCTCAGCAAGTGAAGACTTGTGGGCTGATCCACATGGGGAGTTTATGTCGTTATGTGCAGTGGAGCCAGTTTATAAGCTTTATGGTTATAATTGGGATGATTCATGGAATGGGAGAATAAAGAAAATGCCCAAACCCGATCAACCATTATTAGGGCGTATGAGTTATCACTTAAGATCAGGCAAGCATGATATTACATCTTATGATTGGGCGAGATACCTAGATTTTGCTGATTATAACTTTACAAAAGCAAATTAAATTTTTGTTACAATTAGGTTTTGTATCTTAATGGTGGAATATTGATAACACTTTTCTTTATTACTGAAATATCATGACAACCAGCAGATGATTCGCCTCTTGCGGTAAAATTAAAACGATGTTTTCCTTTTTAAGTTTTATTTTCCAATCATTTGTTTGCCAGAATTTATTTAAATTGTGGAAAGTTAAACAAGTGTCGAATGATCCCAACTTGAAAAGTTCCTGGTGCTTTAACCAGAATGCCGTCAGATTTATTTAAATATTACTTAAGGGAATGAAAATGAATGTAATTTTAATATTAAACCTTAATAAGCATAGAAAATACAATACTGATAAAATTTATGGGGAATTCTATGTTGTAATATCATCGAGAACTTAATTGAAGTTAAAACAAAAGTAATTAAGGAGGAGTAATAACCTTACCTAAAACCCTATAATAAAGAGATTATTGGGAAACTTATCGCATAATTCCCTAAGGTAGATCAAAACTAAATCAGAATTATTAAGTAAAGTTAGCTATTAATAACTAAGATATATTTAAATAAATATTAGTATGTTATGAAAATAAAGTGGGATCTGTTCCTATGCATCCATGTATACGTTTTATCGATTCGGACTGATCTTTTAATCTAGATAATGCATCGATTGAAAATTCCTTTTTATCTTTAATTGATAACCTTTCAATCGATTCCTTATTTTTTTGATCGGCCATAAACTGATCTAGGTATTCTATTCTAGATTCCCAATAATTTTTTGTAACCTTAATTCGTGTTTTCAACCGTTCTTGGTACCAATCACTCAGCATAATATTTTTAGGGTCGAATAATTCCCTGAAGTCGCTGTCAGTAATTTTTTTACCTTCCCACTCCCCTTTCACCATAATTGTAATAAGCGCCTTCAATGGCGGGCACGCCTTTTCTATTGATCCGTCATCAAAATATCGTTGTGCCACTATTTTTCCCGCTTCGACAAGATTTTTAATACTATCTGCATATTGGTCTTCGTCTTGCAATTCAGGTTTAAGCATGTCCTCTGGAAATACCGATACAGGGTCCGTAAAGATTCTTCCCAAAAATTCATGCGTAAATCTCCGGGTAATTCGATAGCCAAGGTGTGTGGTGGGAAGATCTTCTCCCTTGTAAGAAAAAGGAGGTACTTTTTCGAGTAAGCCATCTGAAATCATTTTTTGAGGACTATTTTCAAAGTCCCTTAATCGACTCCAAATTTCTGGAATCAGAAGACTGATGTCATGATTCACCTTATACTTTGGACCAACATAGCCTGCTGAGGTAACAAATGCACCCTGCTCAGTTGCTGCATATGAAATAAGAGCGGCATTTAGGTCATGAATTGGCATGAGTGCGTTAAACGGACTCTTTGTCATAGCCCCCTCGGATCCAGCCCCTGTGGTCGAGGGAGATTTCCCGGTAACGCTTACAATGAAATCCATAAATAATTCAGGAAGCTCGAGGTAATGAATCGGTGAAAAACAACATAACGGTCTAATCCCCCCGTTTTTATCGCCTGGATTGTTTCTTCTCCCTGGTAGAACTGCTCGAACGGGATAGAGAACAGATGTATCTTTTTTAAGAATTCTTTTTAGTCGAGTTCCTGTTAATGCTAAATAGACCGATCGTGGATCGTACAGATCGGGCCTAGTTTGAAGGTAGCGAGGATTCTTAGATGGTTCTCCGTCCACTAGGCGTGGGTTGGCAGATGAGACAAATGACATTTCCGTATCCGCATTTTCTGTAACTCCACGAATGAGCTTCTGCATTGGTTGCGTATATTCTTCAAATGATAATGTTTGGCTTACTTGTTCTTGAGCATCTTTATGGGAAAGCGGTTGAAAGTTGCTAATAAAGTTACCATCTCTAGCTAAATCAGTCTCAGTCTGTTTATCGAATCCTCTAATAATGGCATCATCTGGTCTTTGAAATAGTCTATATTCACAATTATGTACAAACTTGGCCGATTGTTTGAAATTTCCTTGCCCTATATTTTCAAGTAGTTTGGTTGGAGCTATAGTAGAAGCAGTAATGTCATCTTCCGCTAATATTTTAAATGCCGGTGCAAAGTCTTTTCTAAGGGCGAAAAGCCGCCATGATCCATTTTGATCAAAACCAATACGTAAATGACGAGTAATTAGCTTTGTTCCTTTGTATCTAAGCTCATTAGCAGGTTGGCCATTAATTGAGTCAACGCTGAATGCTTCTTCCCAATTTTCTCCCCAATCGGCACGGTGTCTTCTTTTTATGATTAAAATTAAGTCCTTAACTCTCTGAGGAATTGATTCTAGCCATTGGTTAAAGCCGGAGGTGTATAATGTCACTGACGGGGTTAGGAGCTTAATTACGGAACCCAGTGATCGATTTGAGCTAAGGATGGAACGGTTACGAATAACATGCTTCTCAGGTGCTATAAAACGATTGGAGAAGTCCTTTTCTAAGACTTCCTTCGCAAGGGTAATGTCTTTCTCCCAGTCTGCAACAAAGACTGGACCGCTTACTATAGCGTCTGTTAGGGGCTTAGAAATTTCAGACTTACCTCCTCCTGAAACCGTACACGGTTTGTGGCATAGAAAGCCCTCTCCAACAGTGCCGATTAATTTCCATGGACCATGATGCTCGGCTTTCTTCATTTCAACCTTGTAGCCCGAGGGTAATATATAGGCAAAATTGGGCTGTAAGAGAATGCAGTGGTCTACTCCGTTTTCATTCTGCCAGTTAATCTTTTGCTTCCTAAGGCTAAACAAGGCATTTTCAGGAAGGTAAATAATGGTTTTAAAGGTACGATCTACAAGATATCCATCGATTAAATCCTCCGAGGAAAAACCTAAAGTGGAGAGTGTGTCTGCAAAGGTTTGATCAGTCTTGGGTAGAATTGCGATAGGATCAAATTCTTCACCTAAATCGTAACTTGGAAAAACCACAGCTCCTCCTGCATGTTCTTCTTCACTAAGTCCTGATAAATTTGCAGAAAAGCTAATTTGAGTTTTTACCTCTTTTTTACAGTAACCAAAATAATTGTCTGCAAGAATTGTGACGATTATTCCAGAAGAATCTCGAAAAGTTAGTTTGAAAGGGTCACCACCATTGTAGGCTTCATCGGGATCATCAAAATACATTCCATCTCTTATTTGTCTTTCGGTTGCTTCGCTCTTGTGGGGTAATTGAAGAAGCTTTTTCGGAGTACCAGCTAAATGTGGAGCAACAATTACGCATCCAGTATGACCAGTCCAGCATTCGATATCCAAGCCAGCATCATTTTCAGCTAAGTAAGGGTCTCCACCATTTCCAAATATACTTTCTACAAAATCTAAATTGGCCACACACCCTCCAGGAGCAAAAAATCTTATTTCCATCGATTTTTCTCGTATGAATCCATCCACACCAGGGCAAACAACCGGCCTTAAGAGAAGAGATACCCAACACTCTGCCGGGTCTTTTTCTTCTGATGCGAAGGGAAAAATCATATCTTCCTTTGGTGGGTCAAGGGCAATTCTGAGTAATTCTTTTGCGGCACTTAGTGGAACAATTTTTTTGTCGTCAGGTGCAGGAAGTCCAACATCAGCAACATGGAAGACTCCGGAAGTAGTTCTTCTATCACGCGATGGATTATGTAAAACTCCCTGCGCAACTCGATGAGAAGAAATAATTTTTGAGCTAAATTTATCTTTATTTAGTGGAAGAGAGGTAATTCTTGCTAGACCATGTCGATCGAGCACAAATGATTCAGTTGGAATACTTGGACGATCTGGACCGAGTAGACGATTGAGAAATTCTTGAATTCGTTTGTCAGTTGGGCAAAGATGTCCACGAAGCAACCTTACTTTCTCGCGATATTCCTTAATTAATGAACGACTTAAAAGGAGTGCGGAGTTATTACTCTGGTCGCCAACTGTTGGTAGAGCAAGCGTAGCAAGCTTAAGATTAGTATAATTAACAAGCTCGTTATACTCTTCTGAATTTGGGCAGTAACTCGAATCTATTCCTAATGCTAATTGTTTACTTTCAATGTCTACGGATTTCATGAAATTATATGTTTAATTAAAGGAAAATAAACTTAAAGAAGTAATCGTGCCGAACTTGATTTGAGGGGCAAAGTGAGTAAAAATTATCCATTTTATAATGAAATTACTAAAATAAGCTTTGGATAATTTAAAATTACTTCATTACTAGAAAAAATGTTTACTCTCCAATAGTTAGAATTCTTGTGCTTTATATCATGCTTGAACAATTTTTTTGATCATGCCATATTATTGGAATTGTAAGTGGGGCCCTTAGCTCAGTTGGTTAGAGCATGCGACTCATAATCGCCAGGTCGTCGGTTCGAGCCCGACAGGGCCCACCATTTCAGCAAAATTGGTTTTTAGAGTTTTATCTAGTCTTCTAAAAGTGAATAACTAGGTGAGGGAACATCTATCCATTTGTCTGACCATTTGAAATATTCTGAAATTTCAACAATTTTAATTCTTTGATTAATCTTTATGATCCTTTGATTAGTTATCGTAATCAAGTTTTCGTAATTGTCTAAAATCTTTTTATTTTTGGCAGAAATAATATTAACCTTATTAGAGTATTCAGCTTTGCGCTCGGCATGTTCTTTTCGAGGGTCAACTTTCTCGACCTTTATTGGTTGGGGGGAAATATCAATTTCATCAGTTGATTCTTGCATGTTGTTGACTTCGCTGTGAATGGCATCGGGGGGAGCGAGTGATTCAGTATCAGCATCCAATTTGGTCAAAGGTTCTTCTATGTTTACCTCCTCAATAATTTCGAGTTCGCTTTCATCCAATTCAGGAATTGGTTTAGGAAGAGGAATTATTTCGGGTTTTTCAATGTACGGCTCATTAGGCGTTGCAAATGCAGCGGTAAAGCAACTCATTTCAATATCAGAAATAGTTTTTTCTGAGAGATATTTCGCACAAGATTGAGCAAATGACTTGAGTGCATCAGTTGAATTATAGGCCATGAAATACTTCTCAACAGGGAAATCATCATCTAGTGTATAGTTAACCTTAAACTCAATTAAATCGGGTTCTCTTTCTCTCTTTTTTTTCATTGGGCAATGATAGATTAATGAAAATTTGATTGTGGCACGGAAGATCAAATTTAATAGTTAACAATCAGTGAAATCTTGCTTAAAAGGCAAGTATTAACTCAACGAAATTTATAAAATTAGGTATAATTTATACAAGCAGCAACAAATTGAATTGAATTGAATTTGTAAGTTATCATCACATAAAAATACTGTATCGTATTGACCTGTTTTACTCTAACAGACTAAACAGTGATAATAGTTAATGAAGTTTACATTTATTCAAGAAATGAAAGGTAAAAAAAGACTATGATTATTTATAATCACCCCTTAATTTCATCGTATAATATTGAAGGATAAAAACGAAGACATACTTGTAACTGATTTGACATATAAAGAAAGTCCTTTTGTAGAGGGCTTATCTTTCCAACCAAAAAAGGATTGAAATTAACGAGATTTATTTCTGGCAATTTTCTTTGCCATTTCGAAGCGAGCTGCTGCTTCGAGTATATCAATTTGAACTTGGTCCAATTTACTTTTCTTTGCTTCTTCTAATGAAGAATTTGCTCTTGCAATGGCACCTTCGATGACATTTTCGTCTTCATTTGAAACATCTATCGCTTGATCAGTTATAATCGATACTTTATTACCATATGCCTCAACGAAGCCTGCACTAACAGCAAGGTAGTCCTCCTTGCCATTCCATTTAATTTTAATGTCACCAGGGATCACCCGATCTATTATAGGTATATGTCTTGGTAGAATATCAATCTTGCCGTTGTAAGTTGGCACAACAACATGATCAACCTCATCGGAAAACGCGATTGAATCAGGAGTGACGATTTCTAGGAAAAGTGACATCGGAAATTTTCTAAGTAAATTAGGATTTCTCCTGATTCATTACTTCGTCAATGCCACCTTTCATGTAGAAGTCGTTTTCTGCAACTTCATCCAATTCGCCATCAAGAATCATTTTAAATCCTTTTATGGTATCTTTAACAGAAACATATTGCCCGGCAACACCTGTAAACACTTCAGCTACATGGAAAGGTTGTGATAGGAATTTTTGGATTTTCCTGGCTCGGAAAACGGTCTGTTTTTGTTCGGGTGATAATTCGTCTAAGCCTAGGATTGCAATGATGTCCTGGAGGTCTTTATATGATTGTAAAACTTCTTGGACTCCCCGAGCGACTGCGAAATGCTCTTCACCTACAATATCAGGCGACAATGCATTCGAAACAGAAGATAAGGGGTCTACAGCTGGGTAAATTCCGAGTTCTGCGATAGAGCGTTCTAAAACAATTGTAGAGTCAAGGTGTGCAAAGGTGTTAGCAGGAGCTGGATCTGTCAGATCATCAGCTGGTACATAAACCGCTTGGAAAGAAGTAATGGAACCTTTCTTGGTAGAAGTAATTCGTTCTTGAAGAATTCCCATTTCTTCTGAAAGTGTTGGTTGGTAGCCAACGGCAGAAGGTGATCGCCCAAGAAGAGCTGACACTTCTGAACCGGCTTGTGAGAACCTAAAAATATTATCAACGAAAAGCAAAACATCCTGTCCCATCTCATCACGGAAATATTCCGCCATTGATAATCCAGAAAGTGCCACTCGCATACGAGCTCCTGGGGGTTCGTTCATTTGGCCATAAACCAAAGCAACTTTTGATTTAGAAATGTCATCTTGATTAATTACGCCAGCTTCTGACATTTCTTGGTAAAGATCATTTCCCTCTCTTGATCTCTCACCTACCCCAGCAAAAACCGAATAACCGCCATGTGCTTTGGCGATATTGTTAATGAGTTCCATGATAACCACAGTTTTACCTACCCCAGCACCACCAAAAGCTCCCACTTTTCCACCTTTAATAAAAGGACAAATTAGGTCGATTACTTTGATACCAGTTTCAAGGATATTGGCCTCAGTATCTTGATCCATTAAATCTGGTGGAGCTCGGTGAATTGGTCGGGTTTCTTCATGTCCGCAAGGACCTTTGTTATCAACAGTATCTCCAACTACATTAAAAATTCTTCCCAGAACTTTTTCTCCAACAGGAACAGAAATTGGAGCACCCGTATTATTAACTTCAGTTCCGCGAACAAGGCCTTCTGTTGATGACATCGCAACGGAGCGCACTCGATTATTACCTAAATGCTGTTGAGTTTCGAGAACTAGCTTTTTTTCCTCTCCGATGCCGGGAATGGAGTAAAAAACTTCAAGAGCGTCGTAAATTTTAGGGGTTGAGCCCTCTGGGAATTCTGCATCTACAACAGCACCAATGACTTGAACAATTTTACCGAGATGAGAGTTTTCGATATTCATTTTATTATAAAGGTATAAGAATTATTGAGAAAAAGAGGCAGCAGAAATTTCCAGAATTTCCTGAGTAATCGCAGCTTGTCTTGCCCGATTATATTGAAGTGTAAGATCATCAATGAGAGAACCTGCATTATCGGTCGCACTTTTCATGGCGACCATACGTGCACTGTGTTCTGATGCTTGAGATTCTAGTATAAGTTGAAAAATCTCTTGCTTAAGGTAGAGAGAAGCTAATTCAGCTAAAACTACATCTTTATTTTCAATTAGAATTTCTCGTTTGTCCTTTTGGACTGGCGTAGAATCAGACTTAAATCGGCTATGTAGTTTTTCGATCATAGAATCGAGGTCATTGAGAGGAAAAAGGCGAATGTTTTCCGGCTCCTGAACGAGGGTATTTACGAAACTAGTGTAAACAACTTCTATGGTATCTATACTTCCTTCATCGTAGCACTTAAGCATGAATTCTACGATATTCCTGATATCTGAAAATGTCGGTTTATCAGGTACCGAGAAATCAGCCAACAAATCTTTTCTAGTTCTTGAAAGATATTGAGATGCCCGTTTTCCAACTGATACAAATTTTGCAGAATTATCAATTTTAGAAATTTCACGAAAAAGATTACCATTTAATCCACCGCATAATCCTTTATCTGTGCTAATGACTAAAATACCGCGATGTTTGATGGGTCTCTCAATGTAATATGATTGAGTTACCTCTTCAAACTCATCAGCGATTGTTCCAATAATATCAGCGAGTAACATGGCATATGGTCTGCCTGATTTAGCTGAATCTTGTGCTTTCTTCATCTTTGAAGTAGCGACCATTTGCATTGCACGAGTAATTTGGCGGGTATTTTTTACCCCCTTAATTCTGATTCGAATATCTCGAGTGTTAGCCATGTGCAAAAAGGATTACAGAACTTAAGACTGAGTGCGTTTCCAGTCCTCCAATGAGGTGCGTAGTTTTTCTTCAGTACTTTTTTCTAATTTACCTGACTTGTATATTTCATCGCAAGCTTCACTCCCCTGGGTGCTGAGGTATTCTTTTAAACTATCAACCGCTGATGAAATTTTCGAAACTTCGATTGAATCAAAGAAATCATTTTGCACAGCCCACATAATGGCAGTTTGTATTTCCACTAACACTGGATTAAATGCAGTTTGCTTAAATAATTCCACAATCCTTGCTCCTCTATCTAGTCGAGCTTTAGTGGCTGCATCTAAATCTGATTCAAACTGGGAAAATGCGGCCAGTTCGCGAAATTGGGCTAATTCTAATTTAACTTTACCGGCTACTTTTTTGTAGGCCTTGATTTGTGCTGCTGAACCAACTCTAGAGACAGAGAGGCCAACCGAGACTGCAGGTCTAATACCTTTATTAAATAGATCAGTTTCAAGGAAGATTTGTCCATCCGTTATGGAAATAACATTCGTTGGTATATACCCAGATACATCTCCCATCTGTGTTTCAATGATGGGAAGAGCGGTAAGGGAACCATTACCATTATCCTCGTTGAGTCTGGCAGAACGTTCAAGTAACCTAGAATGGAGGTAAAATACATCACCAGGATAGGCTTCCCGTCCAGATGGTCTTTTTAAGATAAGTGAAATTTGGCGATAGGCAACAGCGTGCTTTGAAAGATCATCGTAAACAATAAGTGCATCCATGCCATTTTCCATAAACCATTCTCCCATTGCGCATCCGGAGTATGGAGCAATGTATTGATTTGCTGGGTTGTCAGCAGCAGGAGAGGATACAATTGTCACATATTCCATCGCTCCAGTTTTTTCAAATACTTTGATCGTGCGAGCGACATTTGAATTTTTTTGGCCAATTGCGACATATATACAATAAACAGCACGAAAGTCAGGGTCTCCTGATTCTAGCCCTTTTTTATTAATTTTTGCTTGATTTATAATGGTATCGATCGCAATCGTTGTTTTTCCAGTAGAGCGATCTCCAATTATAAGTTCTCTTTGACCTCGGCCAATTGGAATCATCGAGTCTACTGCCATTATTCCTGTTTGGAGTGGTTGGGTAACCGACTTGCGAGGAATAATTCCTGGGGCAATCCGTTCGACTGGATAAGTTATGTCAGAATCAATAGGCCCTTTTTCGTCAATTGGTCTTCCGACTGCGTCAACAACTCGACCAAGCAGTCCCTTGCCTACAGGAACGGAAAGAAGCTTTCCTGTAGTTCGAACTTCATCTCCTTCTTTCAATAAACTTGTTTCACCAAGAAGTACGCACCCTACTGAATCTTCTTCTAAATTGAGAGCAATACCTAATACATTATTAGGAAACTCAACCATTTCATTATACATGACCTTAGAAAGTCCTTCTACTCGAGCAACACCATCTGCAAGCGTAGCAATTGTCCCCACATTTGTGCGGGTGGCGTCGGTTGAAAGGTTTTCTATTTCCTTGCGAATTAAATCAGTTATGGAACTCATTAGGTTTATTCAGATTATGTGAGAGATTTTTTCAGTCGTGAAATTCTACTTGCGATGGAGTCTTCATAAACATCGTCTCCAATTCTAAGTCGAAACCCAGCAATTAGGGATTTGTTTTCTTTGATAACGAGGTCAATTTTATTTCCAAGAGTTTGAGAAAGCTTTTCAGCGATAAGGTTAGATGAGGAGTCAGCTTTAGAATTATATTTTTCAAGACATCCTTCGTATGAATTAATTTTTTGTCTAATTATCTTAAGAAAACTACGAAGAATAGGTAAAGATCTACCGGTAGGTTCTTTTCTTAATTCAGATAAAATTAAACCAATCTTCTCTTGATCTACCCTACCCTCTGCATTCAACGCAATAGTAGCTAAACCTTTAGCAATTTTAAAACTTTTTGCTTCTTTTAGCATTAGAAAAAATTTGTTAGGCAGAAAGCTTAATCTCTTTAGCAGCAGACTCAGAGAAGCGTAACTTCTCATCATCTCCGAGCTCCCGCTGTAAAACCTTTGTGGCAGTTAAAACAACAAGGGATGCAATTTCTTCCCTTGCATCATTCAAAACTCTTTGCCTTTCAAGTTCCATAGAGCTTTTTGCTTTTTCAATAATTTCTTCGGCTTGTTTGCGTGCTTCTGCTCGTTGAGACTCGATATATGACTTTGCTTTTTCATGAGCAACAGCAACAGTTTTTTTGGCTTCTAAGGAAGCCTCCTGTAAGGTTTCCTGCTGTTGTTTTTCAGTCGCTTCAAGTTCGAGTTTAATCTTCTCCGCGTTCTTCAAGGAATCTGCAATCTTTTCTTCTCGCTCCTTGATCGTAGAAAGAACTTTCTTCAGCGCAAACTGCCAAATTACAAAAGCAACAAGAAGGAAATTAAAGCCTTGAGCAATAAGTAAGGGCCAATCCACACCAAACTTTTCAACAATACCAGTTGTTGTTTCAGTTAAACTTGCCAAGGCTATCATATTCAAAGAGAGGGTTGGAGTATATTAAATTTAAAGAAACAACGAGTAGAATGCAACTGCTTCGGCTAGAGCCATCCCGATAATCGACTGAACGAGAATTTGTCCAGATGCGTCGGGATTTCTTCCCACTGCTTCGGCACCCTTCATTCCTACGATCCCTACCCCAATGGCTGCACCTAGACATCCAAGACCACCTTGAATACTACCTGTAATACCTGTAGTTTGTTCAGTTGCTTTTACGATTACATCAGTTAATTCCGTTGCTTGTGCGATTACTTCTATCATGATAATTTATTTTATTATGTTATGGTTTACGAACGCCCACTCTCTCGGATGGTCACGAACAGAAAATTAATGATGTTCTTCTTCATGGTTACAAATAAGACCAATGTAAACGGAGACAAGAAGCATAAATACCAAAGCTTGAACAAGTCCGATTAATACTTCCATAAAGTAAAAAGGAATTGGTGCAAACGCCATTGTGAAATTGATCCATTTTCCCGACAACCCAAGAGTCTCTCCCAAGTAGAACATACTATGGAGCAAACTTTCGCCTCCATAAACATTTCCGAAAAGGCGGAAAGTAAGGGAAACGGGACGGAAAAGAATCGATAAAACTTCAATAAACCCAACAGCAATAAACAAAATACCTAGGAGTCCGTAAACGAGCAAATTAACTTGTTTCTTGTCTGCTTTATTCCCAAACCAATCTTTTATGATAGCCTTTATTCCAGCGTATTTAAAAATAAAATATATCCAACACAAATTTGCAACAAGAGCTAAAGCTAAGGTCATATTCAAATCTGCATTACCTGGGCGAATTAAGGGTTTAGTAACTTTAAAGTGACTTCCATCCCAAACTCCTTCTCCAATAGTACCGACCCCTGGTAATAAACCGCTCCAATTGTGAACTAGGATAAATATAAACAAACCTGAAAGCAGCCAAAATGAAGGAAAGAAAACCTTGCGACCCACAATTGGTTCCAAAATTGAACGTAAAGAATTAATTGCTGATTCAACAATTAATTGTCCCCTAGAAGGGATCAAGGAGGTTTGCCCAACAAGCATCTTTACCAAAATAATAATAAATATAGAAACCACCCAACTTGTTACCATCGAATTAGTAACTGGAAAAACACCAAAACGAGTAATTTCGTCAGATATTAAACTAACTCCTTCTCCAGAAGCAAAAACAGGAAAAGTCACAAAAAAAAGGAAAACTATTAA
>CAWUUU010000253.1:0-4087 GCA_963924995.1 uncultured Opitutales bacterium | reverse complement strand
ACGGGGCATACATTGGATGCCAACGGTATTTGCACATCTTGCACTCGTCAAGGTGCGGGCAGCTTTTTTAATCTTACAACCATTCTTAATTCAGTGGGCGGTCTGCTTTTAGCCAGTGCCCATTTCCGGAACTACAAGCTTTGTCGTAAATCGGATTGCCATCATTGTTAATGGTTGGTGTTTTGGCGGATCTAGACCCGCCACTTTAAGGTTATTTTTTACAGACTAACCTTTCCTTGACAATAAATATGTGAACAGGTTGCTTATGGTGAAAGGGTGAGCCATTCGTCCAATATAGAAATTATTTAATAATGAAATTTGAAACTGAAAATGGGCCAACCATCGCAAACCCAACATCAGAAGATCTTGAGAAAGGAATTAAAAGTGTAGATGGAAAAAAAAGTGGTTTTGCTATCCTGGAAACGGGTGACCTTTTTATTCAAGCCGCTAGAAATGAATCCAATGAGTTTTTAATGGAATATCAGAATGGATCACTAGATGAACATTTCAGCACTGCAGAACCTGTGACTGAGTCAGAGGTCATTAACACATTTCAAGCATTTGCATGTGGGGATACATCGTGGTTCGAGCAATTCTCATGGGAGAAAATGAATCTTGAAAAAGAAAAAGGTAAGGGATGTCTTCCTTTAATGGTGATGAGCATAGCAGCCTTTGGAGCACTCGCTGTAGTTAAGAATATTCAAGGATAATCATCAATAGCTGGATAGGTTTATTTAATTAAGGATTTTAAGGGAAATCAAAGACTGAGAATAAATCAAAATCGATGTTTCTAAAGCCCCGAGATTCGTTATAGTCATTAGAAAATGAAAAATAATGATGAGTATTTAATCGAACATGTTGATCCGGATGAATTTGCTCGATGGGAGGAAGTGGATCTCGAGATTAATGCCTTTACTGATTTGGGTTTTAAGGTAACGATCAATGATAAATATACAGGACTGGTTTACAATAATCAGGTTTATGAAAAGTACGAAGAAGGTCAAAAGCTCAAAGGGTATATCATGGGCGTTCGAGAAGATGGACGGATTGATGTTTCCTTACAGCCAGATAAAGGCAGGCATGTTCATTCAACTACCGATAAAATCTTAAATCACCTTAAGGCGGCTGGTGGTAAATCAGGATTTGGCGATAAAAGTTCTCCCGAAGATATAAAAAATGAATTCCAGGTAAGTAAAAAAGTATTTAAGCAGGCAATCGGTGGCCTTTATAAACAAGGAAAGATCAAAATAACCGATGAGGGAATTGAACTTGTTCAGGAACAAATAGATTTGTAGGTCTCCTTTATCTTATTTTTACTCATTGGTAAGATTCATTCCTGTAAACTTGTTAGTGTACCAAGATTGCATCTAAACTTTTTTTGGGAGGGCAAAAATTACTTTCTTTAATTAGAATTTAGTAAGAAATATGAAAATTACATTGTTATTCATACTCCTTGGTTGCTCCGTTGCCAACGCGGTTGACATTTGGGGTAATGGCGAAGTACCGAGAATCACGGACCCGAAGGAGGTCCCTAAGACTATCGATGCCATGTGGAAGGGTTACGATGAAAGCTACGATAAGCATAATCCACTGGAAGTGAAGGTCCATAAGACATGGGAAGATCAGGGGATCGTGGTGAACTGGGTGCAGTTAACCATCGGGACTTTTCAGGGGCAGAAGACTATCGTTTGCGGCCACTGGGCTTACCCCAAGGGAGCGAAGAATCTTCCCGCGATCCTGAATACCCACGGTGGACCCCAGTCGGGTAGCGAACGTGGTGCAGTGGGATTTGCCCAGCTTGGTTACGCCTGTTTTAATCCCAATCAGAACGAAAATTTCAAAATGGGTGGGATGGCAGCCGGTTTGCCTAATACCGACTGGGGAGCTTTGGATGCCCAAAGTCAGAAAGGAAATGACGGCCCATTTCAAGCCAGCGAAAACACTATCGATGCGGTCGTTAGCCCACGAAACCATTGGCAGTTCCCGCGGCAAATGTCGGGTCGGCGGATTATTTCCTTTATGCAAAAGCAACCGCAAGTGAACCCGGATAAGATTGGTATTCGGGGTCATTCGACTGGTGGTTCATTAACGGTTTACCAAAGTATCGATCCCCGAGTAAAGGCGGCAGTGCCTTCCGTCGGTGGGGCGGGCGGATTTATGGATGAGCATCCGGTTATTACGGGAAATACACGTCACCTACGCTTGGAGGGGGAGCGTCTGAAACTTTTTCAACAGACCCTTGAATCGAGAACCTACTGGGAGATGATGCATGCACCAGTCCTGATGCTGGGTGCTTCCAACGACTTTAATGCTCCCGACTGGAATTGTATTGAAGCCCTTAAGCGGACAACGGTCGATAAGCGATACGTTTCCTGCGCCAATTATAACCACGCCTTTCCACCTGAGACAATGGTCGCACCTTACCTTTGGTTTCAGGATAAGCTAAAGGGTAAGTTCAAGTTTCCCGAGGCGCCCAAAGCCGAACTGCTTCTGAAGCAGGCAGACGGTGTTCCCATTTTTAAGGTGACCCCACCGAAAACCGATCTCAAGCTGAAACGGGTTGAGATGTTTTATACCGATGGACGTAATCCTTTAACCCGTTTCTGGATTACAGGGAAACCCATATTGAATTCGGATGGAACCTGGCAGATTCAGTGCCCTGTTCTCTATGATGATGAACCCCTGTCTGCTTTTGCCAATGTGATCTATGAGATCGATCCAATAGAGGCTCAGAATCATCGTTTTGACGGATTGAGCGAAATGGCTTCCACCAGCGAGTATGCATGGGCTTGGCCCGATGCCTTGCAGGCAGCAAGTGTAAAACCGCAAAAGATCCAAAACCGACTGATTGATGATTTTTCGCTCGGCTTACGCGATTGGACCGGCAAGTTGGATAATGGACATTGGTGGAATATTGAAACGCGGAAAATTTCTGATTCTCGGTTCCTGGGTCCTCAAGGGGCAGAGCTAACCTTTGAAGTCAATGCACCCGAGGCGGGATTACAGATTGGGGTTGTGGTGGAGCGTAACTTTATGGAGGCGAATAATAAGGAACACGCATTCTATGGTTTTTTTGAAATGTCGAAACAGGGATGGAATAAAGTATCCATTAAGACTTCTGATCTTCGCAATCCGTTTGGGTGGCCACTTGATGACTGGCATAAGATCAAGCGACTGTGCTTCCGCTCCGCCCACTCACTAAAACATGAAGTGGAAACGAAATTGGCCAAAGGTGCCATGAATGTTGCGGCCAGAGAAAAAGCGAAAAACAATAGCCGATATGCCGTCAACCTGGGCGATATTCCGAACAAGGTCAGCGGCTGGGACGAGAAGTATTACAAAGAGGCTGGTGACGAATACACCAAGGATAATATGATGAGTAAGCAAGACGATCTTGTTCGAGCCCGCTTTCGTAATATTCGCTGGGATGGAGGCGAATTCGTGCCCCGAAGTAAGCCCTATGAAAGGGAAGAGTACCAACACGAAAAGAATTAATTCTAAGCGCTGAGGTAGTGGTATCTTAGTAAATTAGATTAATTTATAAGATTTCTTAACTTCGGGATATTAAAATCAAGTTATCTCTACAATATGAGGTGCAGTATCAAATTAATGAAACTTTTCTTTTCTTTTGAGTGTTAGATAAAGATATGATGAACAATAACTTTAAATTACCCATAAAGCTAAGCTTGGTGGCAATGGCAGCAGCAGTCCTTCCTGTTTTAGGCCAAACCGTTCAGGTGCCCGACTCGTCCAATTTACAGATTGGTGCGACCAATCCATTACATATTCAAATTCTTAAACTGCAACCGAAGGCTGATAAGAATAGAGACGGGAAGTTGTCCAAAGCAGAACATACCAACCTGACTAAAATGATTCTAAAACGTTTTCCCAGATCCGACTCGGATAAGGATGGGGATCTATCAGAAAAGGAGTTGGAGGTGGTCGTTCGCATAGCGACTGCGAGAGCCAAAAAGCAAGGATCTCTGGATTCCAGCAAGAAGAGTGGATCAGGGAAAGAACAAAGACCACCCACTCATGCCAATGTGAAATACGGCGAACACGAGCGGAATATTTTCGACCTCTGGCT
>CAWUUU010000252.1:0-21706 GCA_963924995.1 uncultured Opitutales bacterium | reverse complement strand
GTTTCCAGAAATTGACGGACATATGGACTAAATGTCTCGACATATTTTCTTTGTCCTTCTGCGTGTAGGACATCAAAAAGAAGAGTTGATTTCCCTGCACCACTTAAGCCGGTAAATACAATGAGTTGCCCGGGGAATAATTCTAGATCTATCCCTTTAAGGTTATTTTCTCTTGCACCAAAAACTTGAATTGGAGAATTGTTGGAAGCCATTAATAATATTTAGGTGTAGTACTCAAACAGTCAAGCTACACAAGATAAATGGCGTCCCGTAGGGGATTCGAACCCCTGTTGCCGGGATGAAAACCCGGTGTCCTGACCTGGCTAGACGAACGGGACAAGCTTCCTATAATGCGTGAAAAATAATATTTCGCAAGATCAAATGATTGATAAGTTATAATTGTGAAGGTTTGACTTTAGTCATCACTACTCTATCGTAGAGGTTTTTTTCCAATGAAACCTACCTACAATCCATCCAAGATACGTCGAGCACGTAAATTTGGCTTTCGTAAACGCAATCAAACTAGTGCTGGGCGTAAAGTTTTAAGAAATAGACGCCGCAAGGGAAGAGCCAGTTTAACGGCTTCGGTCCCCCGTAGATTTCGCTAATGCAGATACTTCTTTAGTTTCTTTGAATTTAGAGAACCAATGTTATTCGCAATCCATGCGCTTGCGGAAATCTTGGCAATTTCAATTTGTTAAAAAGAATGGAAGGCGGTACAAAGACCAAACGTTTTGGTTCCAACTTGCTAGAGATACGAATTCCAATCAAATGCCTAAGTTAGGTATTATTGCTTCTCGGCGTTATGGTGGAGCGATACAAAGAAATCGTGCGAAGAGAAGATTTCGAGAAATTTTTCGTAGAAACATCAACTTATTTCCTAATGGCTCGCAAATAGTCGTTCTGCCTAGATCTGCCCTGTTTACATTTTCTTTTGATGAAATAGAACAGCGCATTTTAAAAGCGATAAAAAAAACAATTTCTTAAGTAATGAAAAATATTTTAATTGGTGCAAGCATGCTGGTTCTAGCCTTCTACTTGTTATGGGAACAGGGAACGCAGCAGCAAGAATTGATAGGAGACAGAGTCGTTGCAGATGAGAATCCGAACAAGATTTCAGGCGAATCAAGTCGAGCATTTTCTGAGTTTAATTCTTCTTTCCAGACCCCCGCGACTGATCAAAACCTGAGTCAAACTACCTTTCCATCATCCCCTTTTGAAATCACCAAAAACGAAAAGTTGTATGAAGGCTTGACCAACGAATATTCTACTCTCGTATTTACTAATCATTCGGGGGGGGTTCGTGAGGTTAAACTTAAAGAGTTCTCAAGATTAAGTCGCGATTACAACATGACTCATGTTGGAGATTCTATGCTCTCCTTATCTTTCGAAGACGAAGAGGGAAGAAAACTACCGGGTGTACTTTCTTCTCCCCGTGAATACAAGAGAGTGAGAAGCGACGAATCGAGCGTGGTTTACGAGTGGGAATTACCCAATGTTTTGAGAATTGAACGAATATACTCCCGAGAAAACAATAGCACTTACCTTTTTGATCACAGAACAACCTTAACCAATCTCAGTACCAATCCGCTTGCCCTTGAGAGGGTTAAATTAAATTTGGGGACAGCATTTAGAATGCCCCGTTTGTATAATCCATTCGATAATGCAGCCACTTATTTAAATGTTGGTTATTATAATGCCGGTTTACCTTTGGCAGAGGGATGTTCCTGTGCGGAATGTAGCGGTCGAATCGATGGCCAAAAAGAAGAATTTTTCCAACTTAATGAAATGGGAGTCACCGGAGAATTGGAAAAACGGAAGTTGTCTCAGGCAAAATGGGCCTGCGTAAATAATCAATTTTTTGTAAACATAATTCGTCCAACGAGCGATCTTTCAAATACTTGGATTGGCGGTAAATCGATTCAAATGACTGGAAGTGACGAAGAGGAAATTCAAGGAGTAAGTGGAACGATGTCTTTCCCGATAGGAATTTTAAGATCTCAAGAATCAAAAGAATTTTCACTTCATGTTTATGCGGGACCTAAAGACTATGCTGGACTTGCATCATTAGGACATGAGCAAAAGAAAGTTATGCAGTTTGGAGTGTTTTGGTGGATATCAGAACCATTTAGCTGGGTTTTAAATAAGCTACACGGTCTTTTGGGTAGCTATGGTTTAGCCATTATTGTTCTTACTATTCTAGTAAAGTTAATATTATGGCCCTTAACTGCACAAGCCACTCGCTCTCAGAAAAAGATGCAATCCTTACAGGGCCCGATGTCAAAATTGAGAGAGAAACACAAGGGGAACTCGCAAAAACTTAATCAGGAAATGATGAAGTTTTATAAAGAACACAAAGTGAATCCCTTTGCCGGTTGTTGGCCAATCCTCATTCAAATACCGATTTTCCTTGGTATGTTTTGGATGCTTCGTTCGGCGGCAGAGCTTTATGGCCAAAGTTTTTTATGGGCAACGGATTTATCTGAACAAGATCATGTAGCACAAGTTCAAGGGTTTTCATTAAATGTTCTACCTATTCTCATGGTCATTACACAATGGTTTCAGATGAAACTGAATCCCATGCAGATGGGGCCTGAATTAAGCGATGCACAAAGGATTAACGCTAAAATGATGCGATTTATGCCTTTTATGTTTTTGATATTTCTCTACTTTTTCTCCTCGGCCTTGGTATTGTATTGGACCATTCAGAACTTGATGACAATTCTTCAAACTCTTATTACAAAAAAGGCTCCAGATGTAACTGCTGTCAGTGAGGCAACAATTGAGAGTAAAAAGGAAATCGAAGAAAATACTCATGTTAAGGAGGAAGTATCAGAAAAAGAAAAGAATTATCGAAATTTACTAGGTCTGAAGAGTCGAGGTTCGATTGATCCCAAGATTTTGGAAAGAAAGTACAAAGAAAGGGCAGACAATTATAGTGATTTGAAGTTAGAAGAAATGAGTTCAAGTAAAAGAAGAATTGCATTGGATAAAAAGCAAAGGTTAGAGCAAGCCTATCAATTTCTCTCTGATCTCTTAAATAAGTGAACTTGACAAAGACTTGATTTCCGATTTTCAATTCTAATACATGTCTGGACACAGTAAATGGGCGACCACTAAACGTCACAAAGCTTCGGTTGATGCAAAACGAGGAAAAATATTTAGTGTTGTAAGTAAGGAAATTACCCTTGCAGCAAGGGATGGGGGAAAAGATCCAGAATTTAATCCTCGATTGCGCACCCTTATTATTAAAGCCAAGCAGTCAAACATGCCATCAGACAATATCGATCGTGCGATTAAGAAAGGTACGGGAGAACTTGGAGGAGTTATTTTTGAAGAACTTCTTTATGAGGGCTATGCTTCAGGAGGAGTGGGTTTAATTGTTGAGGTAACAACAGATAATAAGAATCGCTCTGCCTCTGAAGTGAGAAGTACTTTTTCAAAAGGCGGCGGAAATTTAGCCGGTGCCGGTGCCCTAGCCTTCAACTTTAAAAGAAAAGGCCAATTCCTGATAGCGAAAGAAAAGATTGGAGAGGATAATCTTACTGAATTGGCATTAGAAAATGATGCCGAGGATGTAATTGTCGAGGAAGAGCATTACGAAGTCATTTGCGAAACTGCTCAATATGATCAAATCGCAGAGGCATTTTCTAATGCAGAGGTTTTACCCGATTCTTCTGAACTTGCTTATTTACCCAACAACTTGGTTCAAGTAACCGATGAAGATGTTGCCCGTAGAATCTTGAAATTAGTGGATAATTTGGAAGAGCTTGAAGATGTTAAAGCGGTTCACGGCAATTATGACATAGATGGTGCTTTGCTTGAATCCCTGACCTTGTAATATCTGGTTTACTGAGGGCACCAAGAGACTGCCTTCTTTTTTAGATGAACACAGAAGATAAAAATAATATAGATGAAGCGGGAGAGGTGGGATTAGTTCATCCGCAAATCTTTGAGTATAAAAAAGAATTTCGTATGACCCATGGAGTCTTGGCGAGCTTTCAATTATATTACGAAACTTATGGAACTTTAAATAAGGGTGGAACAAACGCTATTTTAATTTGTCACGCACTTACTGGTGATCATCATGTTGCTGGGGTCCATGAGGGAGCAACAAGGAAAGGCTGGTGGAACCACGCAGTTGGCCCAGGTAAGGCTATAGATACCGATAATTTTTTTGTGGTGTGCTCAAATTGTCTTGGGGCATGCCAAGGGTCGACAGGACCAACGTCCATTAACCCTAAGACTCAAAAGCCTTACGGTATGTTATTCCCAGACCTGACAATTAAGGATATGGTTGTCGCACAAAAGCTGCTGCTAGACCATTTAAAGATTTCCTCATTATATTCAGTAGCTGGTGGCAGTATGGGGGGAATGCAAGCCTTGCAGTGGGTCATTGAGTTCCCAAAATTTGTGCAGAGGGCGATGATTATTGCGGCGACTCCGCAACATAGTGCTCAAACAATCGCATTCAATGAAGTCGGAAGAACATCTATTAAGGGAGACCCTAAATGGAATAATGGAAATTATACTCATGAGTCCCGCCCTGAGATGGGTTTAGCGGTGGCCCGAATGATGGCTCACATTACTTATCTTTCAGATGAAGGTATGGAGGAAAAGTTTGGGCGCAACCAAATGAAATTAAGTGTTGAAGAAGAAGAGCAGCAGTTTGCAGTAGAAAGTTATCTTCATCATCAGGGTTTAAGATTTGTGGATCGCTTCGATGCTAATACATACCTGAAGCTTACCAAGGCATTAGACCATTTTGATCTTGTAGGGGAAAAAGGGCTGGAGCACACGTTAAAGAATGTGGAGGCAAAGGTTATGGTTGTGGGTTTTACTACGGATTGGCTGTATACGCCTGCTCAAAACAAAATGATTGCGGAAGCCCTTCAAAAATTAAGTAAACATGCATCATACTTAGAAATTGATCATCCTCACGGACACGATTCTTTTTTAATTCAATCTGACAATTTCCTGCGGTTAATAAAGTTGTTTCTAAAAGGAGCAGATCAAGATGAAATTGCTCGCCAAGAAATTAAGAAATCTCGTTATGCAATTACGCGAGCAGATGTTAAAAAAGAAGCGGATTTGAAAGTAATTGGTGATTGGGTTAAACCGAATGAAAAAGTTTTAGACTTGGGATGTGGTCGGGGTATCTTGCTTGAAAATCTTCGTGAAACGAAGAATGTGAACGGCTTAGGTGTTGATTATGACTGTGATAAAGCGACTGCTTGCATTTCTCGGGGTGTTGCGGTCTACCAAGGTGATATTCGAAAGGCATTATCCATGCTTCCCGACAATTGTTTCGACTGGGTTGTGTTTTCTAGAATGGTCGAAGAATTACCTGAACCGGGGCAAGTAATTTTGGATGCCCTCAGAGTTGGTAGGCGAGTCGCAGTTAGTTTTGTAAATCATGGATATTGGGAAAATCGCTTATATTTTTCTCAATATGGATCGAAAATTAATAATGATGTATACCGAGAGAATTGGGAGAAAAGCGACCCGAGGAACCATTTTTCAATTAAGGAATTTGAGGATTTTTGCCTTGCTCCAGAAAGTCAAAAAATCCCATTTCAAATTGGGAGAAAAGTATTCCATCGTGGAAACTGGAAGACTACTTGTAAATGGCTTCCTAATCTCCGAGCTGGCTTAGCGATTTACGAACTTGTTCGCCTTTAGGTTAATACAGCGAATCTCCTTATATTTACTGACGATTCCATCGAACCGCAGAGAGATATCCCCAAGCTGAACCGGTTAGTAGTCCTCCTGCATGTGCCCAATTGGCAATGCCGACGCCTGGGATCAAAAAACAGAGAAAAAACCAAGCTAACATAATAAGTGCGGTGGACTGATTAATAAATAGGCCATCCCCTGGATCAAATCTACTCTTGATCCACACATAACCAAAGAGAGCATAAACTACCCCAGACATACCTCCAAAGCCGGGGCCGCCAAACTTAAATTGAGTTAAATTAGAAATTATAGCAGAAGCTAAAATAAACAGAATTATGAATGGTGAGCCTTTTCTTTTTTCTATCTGACTCCCTAGGTCGTGTAACCAAAACATATTAAACAGAATATGGAATAATCCAAAATGTAAAAAAATTGGAGTCACTATTCGCCAAACTTGCCCTTCGAATACTTCACTTAACGAACCATCCATTTTTTCAGAAATTAGCAATTTGCTGACAATATCAGAATTTTTACCCATCCCGCTAACTAGGAAAATTGCCACTGAAAATATAATTATTGAAAGAGAAATCATCCCGGGAGACCGATCTTGTTTTTGCCATTTTTCTCTTAAATTATAACTTTTGAATCGTGACTTAAATTCAGAGGTAATCAGACTTTTTTGACTTGGTTTTGGGTCAGTCTTGACTGTGCTATTAAACTTGGAATCTTTGGGAGTTTCTTTAAATTTTTCAAAAGATTGAATAGCCGAGGGAATCTTTTCTTCATCAATTACCCAAATAGCCCAAGTATCGCTCCCGTCTTCTTCCAATGAGCACTCCACTCCCTCACCTTGTAGATAATTCCAAAAACGGAGGGCGAGTTTTTCTTCCTTAAATGTGGCAATGCTTCGCATTTGAAATGTTTAAATACTTAATGAGAAATTTGCGAGAAAATGCCGAAGAAAAAACTCATCATTATATTTAGCGACTGAAATAAGATTGTATTAAATATGGGTAAATTAATTAAGATGAGTAAAAAAACGAAGCCATATTTTGAAAGTTTGTAATAAATCGATGGGCTCATATTAAAAGCGTTTTTTAAAAGATGGGAACCATCAAGGGGGGGAATGGGGATTAAATTAAAAAGAAATAATAGGCAATTTAAGTTCACGATAATAAAAAGAATGGACATGAAACTTTTCGATATAGGGGCAAAAGTTCCCCAAATTGAAAAAAAGAGTACAGCAAAAAATGCAATTGCTAGGTTTGACAGTGGACCAGCAAGAGTAATTAGAATATCATCTCGCTTTCTTGTTTTTTCATTCGGTAGAGAAATTTGGACCGGTTTTCCCCAACCGAAAATGGCGAACCCTGGGGAAATAAAGATCATGATTGCTGGAAGTAAAATTGAGCCTATTGGATCAATATGAGACCGTGGGTCGAGCGTTACCCTACCCTGTTTTCTTGGGAGTGGATCACCAAGTTTATCAGCAGTTTTAGCGTGAGCCCATTCGTGCACGCATAGACTAGAAATTAAAACGAGGAAGAGAATAGCTTTTTCTGAATAAACGCCAAATTCAATGGATGCTAAAAAATTATGCATTCTTGAACTTATAAATTTCTAATTAGAGCGAAAATTTAAAAATAAATTCATTTAGGTAAATTCGTAAGTTCTATTTTAATTTCTCCTGATTGATCGTAACGAGCTTTTATGGCGTCTACTTTAAGTTCACTAAGCATCTTCTCTTCTATCAGTCTACTGGTAAGTTTTCGTAGCCTTTCAATGTGTGGATCTGAGGGAATATAACGCTTATGATTCCAATTTAAAGAACTCTGTTTTTTTTCTTTAAATTCGAGCTGTGTGTCTTCTTTTTGTTTATTATCATTAAACTGCATTAGCAAAGAATCCTTTGCTTCCTTCAATGATTTTGAAGAAACAGTCCTTAAGAGTAACGATGCATCTTTTGATCGGTCGAGTTCAAGTAGAACTTTAGCTTGGCATAGTCGAAAATAATCTTTTTCTATTTTTGTCCTGCGAGGAAAACTTTCCTCAACATTCCTCCAAGCTTTTAGGGCGTTAGATTTATTAGAATCTGAAAAATCGAAAAAGCTTTGGGCGTATCTTAATTGAAAATCGAAACTTGCGGGTTCGAGCTTGCTTGCTTCCCGAAAGCACTGATGCATAAAGGATTGAGCAGATCTTTCCGTGAAGATTTGTTCGTCAACGAGTTCTTTTTCGAATAAGAAAAGAAAGTTCCCAAGTTGAAAATGATAGATTGCTTCTTTAGGGCTCAATTCGACAGTTAAAATCAAAAGAGGAAAAGCATCTACAGGACGATCTTTTTCAATTAAGAAATTTGCTAACTGCTGTTTAACGACCGCTAATTTTGGGTTGATTTTGTCTGCTTCCAAAAAAAACTCAACTGCGTGTTCTTCTTGGCCGACTTTTCGAAGGAATTTACCAAACAATATTAAGGCGTTTTCATCTTCAGGATTTTGACTAAGGTAACTTTCATAATTGGCCACAATTTCTTGTGCATGCCTAGTCATTTCTTTTTCATTAAGTCTTTTGGAGGAGTAGTTTATAAAAAATCGTTCTTGTCGATCAAGTATTTGAGCCAAGATTTTCTCAGAAAGGGTAATTTCAGTGCCTAAAAGTGTAAATTTTGCAAAAAAAATAAAACCGAAGAGGAGCATCTTTGGAAGAGATAAAAATGAGAATTGGTTACAAGTTTTCACAAATGTTTACTTTCATTTAATCTGACCCTTTTTTCAAGCTTGGAACGCTTTGTTAAAGTATCTAATGTTTAAATTAGATGTATATTCAAAAATGCTTGTATTTTGTATTAATTCTTTTATGCCCATTAATTTGGGCAAAAACGGATCGCTGGAATGAGCAAACGACCTATCAACACATTATCGATAATGCTCAGGCTGGATCGGCATATTATCAGGGTTTATTAGGAATATATCTTAGGTCTGGGGAAGCGGGCTCTTCGGTCAATATCGAACTTTCGCGAAAGTGGTCTAATGTGGCTGCGAAACAAGACCACCCCTTTGGTCCTTATAATCTTGCAAATTTAGCTATGCTTAAAGGCGACCTTGTTTCGGCGACAACTCTTTATCAAGACGCGGCTTTAAGATTACAAAGATATGTATCCGATGGAGACCCGGTTGCGATGTATTGCATGGGAGAAATTGATTTTCAGGTTATTCCTACTAATGTAACTCGAGCATTAGATTTATTCATGCGGTCGGCGGAACTTGGCTACCCACAAGCTCAAGCAACAATAGGGGCATTATATTTGAGAGGTTTACCCGGTCTCTTGCCAAGGAATACAGCAGAAGGAATTAAGCTTTTATCAAAAGCAGTAAGAGCCAAATCGTTAACAGCCCGTTTTAACCTCGGGATGGCTTACTACAATGGGGATGGCGTAGAGAAAAATGTTTATAAAGCTTCCCAGTGGTTAAGGTTAGCAGCAAAGCAAAAATTTTCAGAGGCACAATATTCACTCGGATTACTTCTACTTGATGGAGGAGATGGTATTAATAAAAATACAATTGAGGGTTTACAACTTTTACAAGATGCGGCGGCTCAAAACCATCAACTTGCAAAGGAATACTTACAAAAAAGGGGAAACCTTCCTAGTCAGAATGATTCCATAGATTCACCTACACCTATTGATCTAACACAAAACAGGCCAATTGTTAATGATACAGAACGTATGGGCCTAGCACGAAAGTACTACACTGGAGTTGGGGTTGAGCGGAATTATGCAAAGGCTTATGAACTTTTTTTCCCTCTTGCCCAAGGAGGAAATGCAGAGGCGGCCAGATTTATTGGATTAATGAAATTAGGGGGGAAGGGAACGATTAAGGATATAAAATTAGCCAAAGAATGGCTATCAGTCGCTTCTCAGAAAGGGGATAAAATCGCCCAGAAGTTACTCTCTTCTTACAAATCGCTCTTTTAATAGTTCTGAATGAGGTAATTTGAACTATATCGAATTTAACCTGAGCGTGATGACTACTTCTTAGTAAATTGATTTTTGCACGGGGACCTCATCTATTTTTATTTTACATTGAAAATTTCTTCTAATTAATAAATTTTGAGGGATGTATAATCTTTCAGATTTACCAATATTTAAGGGTTTTAATGAAATTAAAGATGCTTTTCTTTCTTCGTTAAATCTTATCCTTAAGTCGCCAACTGGTTCTGGAAAATCTATTGGCCTACCCTTGCTTCTTTTAAAAGAGAATCTGGTTCAGGGGCAAATTCTAGTGGTTCAACCTAGGCGTATTGCCGCACGATTATTAGCCCGTCGGGTTGCGGGTATATTAGGAGTTGAAATTGGAGATACAGTTGGATATCAGGTTCGTTTTGAGAATGAAACCTCTCCGAATACAAAAATTATTTATTTAACCGATGGCGTATTGTTTCGAAAAATTTTAAGTGACCCAGTTTTATCTCGTGTTGGTCTAGTAATCTTTGATGAATTCCACGAGAGAAGTTTACAGATGGATTCTTCTTTAGCTCTTCTTAGAGAAATACAGGAAACTCAAAGACCATCACTTAAGTTAGTTATTACTTCAGCCACTTTAGCTTTAGAGGAAACAAAACATTATTTAGGTGATAGTAAATCAATAGAGTTGTTCTTTAGAACTTACCCTGTTGATATTGAATATCGTTCAGGACAATCCGAAGTAATTTGGAAACGAGTCGCGGTAGAACTTAAAAAATGCATCTCAACTCGTGAGGGGGATGTTTTAATTTTTGCTTCAGGTGCTTATGAAATTTCTAAAATTATTCAAGAAATACAATCGGCTCCATGGGCTAAGTCATTTCTTATTAAACCGCTTTATGGTGATATGAGAATTGAAGATCAAGAATTTGCCCTTAAAAAAACCACGCAAAGAAAAATTATTGTTAGTACTAATATTGCTGAGACTTCCTTAACTGTAGAAGGGGTTCGCATTGTAATTGATACAGGAATAGCGAAGAGATCAAGTTTTGATCCAATTAGAGGAGTCAATGTTTTACTTCCGCAAAAAATAAGCAAAAGTGCCGCAGATCAAAGAGCTGGGAGGGCCGGAAGAACATCACCAGGTTACTGCTTAAGGTTATGGGGAGAGAAGGATCATGAGAATCGTGAAGAAGTAGAAATACCTGCAATCAAAAGGCTAGATCTAGCTGAAATTTATTTAAATTTATGCATGTTGGGGAAACCCCCGCGTTCGTTAATTTGGCTAGATACCCCGACCGAAAACTCTCTGGTTCGTGCCCAAGATACTTTGTTATCTATAGGTGCAATATCATCCAATTTTAAAATAACAGAAAAGGGGCGTGATATTTGTAAATTTCCAATCAGTCCAAGACTTGGAATGGCATTATTATTAGCAAAAGATTTAGGCTGTCTGCCCGCATTTGCATTAGCCTTAGCCCTAATCGAAGATAGGAGCCCGATTATTCATAAGGAATTTAACCAGCAGATTGTAGATTCTTTCATATCAAAAAAAATTACCGAACAAAACGCGAATGACTTCGATTCTGATTTAAGATTATTATTAGGGGTTTGGGCTTATGCCAAGGACGAGGATTTTTCGGTCGACCGATGTAAGTATGTTGGGATCCATGCGATGCGATGCCGGGAAGCAGAAAAATTAGCGATTCGTTTTTGTAAGATTGCTGGTCTAGAATCTTTTCATTTTGAATTTCCTAAAATGAGAGACTTTGCCGAGGTTCTTCTTGTTGCTTTTCCAGATCATCTCGCTCGATTAAAGAGCCGGGGTACAATGATGTATGAGAGTATAAATGGTATTCATTTGCATGTGAGCAAATTCTCAGAAGTGCAAAAAGCAGATTGGGTGGTTGCACTCAACTTAGTGGAGAAGCCTTTGAAGGGAAAAATTGGCTTAGAGATGGAATATGTAACTGAGCTGGATGATCAAATTATTGAAAATGTGTTAAGCACAAGAGTGGTAACCGGTGAGGAAGTCAGTCTTCATTCCGATACACGGAAAGTAGTTAGAAGAAAGTATAATCAAATAGGAACGATTAAATTTAAGATAAAAGAAAATGAAAGTTTTGACAAAGAAGACCTTCAGCAAGCGTATTCTCAAGAGCTAAAAAATGGTAATCTTAGTTTGAAAAAATGGGATAACCAAGTGGATCACTTTTTAACCAAAATTCTATTCTTAAATCATAATTATCCAGAATATAATGTTACTGACTTTAGTGATGACTTGAAGAACCTACTGTTCGAAGAAATTTGTAAAGACGCAAAAAGTTGGAAGGAAATTAGAAATAGGGAAGTTCTGCCTGTTTTACAAAATATTTATTCTAAAGAAGAGCTTGATTTATTAGAACAAGCAACCCCATCAACACTTGCTTTAGAGAATGGAAAAAGACCTTACCGGCTTTCTTATGATGGTAAGGACGTAATAATGCGGATTAAGCTACAGGATTTATATGATATTACTACGCATCCCCAAGTTGTTTTTAATAAACATTTGGTCACATTACATATTTTGGCACCGAATGATAGATGTGTTCAAGTTACCGATAATATTCTCGAATTTTGGTCCGGTTCATATTTAGAAATTAAAAAGGAGTTATCCGGTAGGTATCCTAAGCATGAATGGCGGTAATAATTTTGTAAGATAAAGATGAATTGGAAATCTCTAAAATGGTCATTGGGCTTAAAGCCTAATTTTAAAAATTCAAAAGAGAATGGTGAATATGGTGAATGGCTTGGAAAAAAGGATTTGAAAAAAAAAGGATTTGTAGTCCTATATTCAAATTGGAGAAGTAGCCGTGATCGAAGAAATGAAATTGATTTAATTTGTATGGATCATGAAATACTTGTTTTTGTTGAAATAAGGGCGCGGTCAGAAAATTCTTTCACCACTGGTTTTGAGTCTCTTAATAAAAGAAAACGAAAAGCCTTGTTGATTTCCTTTAAAGCCTACCTTCGAGAAATGCCCGAGATTCCAACTTCTTACAGGTTTGATTTAGTGGAGGTTGATTTACCTTCTGCTTCCACTAGCAAAGTAAAAGTTTTTCACCATGAAAATATTGCCATCTTCAACGAGTCATTGCATTAAAGATGTATTGTAAAATGATTAATTCTTACACATCCGACTCTAAAACTTCTTTAAATAGAAAAACGCCCCCGACGATTATCATTATCTTTGGTGCTTCCGGAGACTTGACTGCGAGGAAGCTAGCTCCTGCTATTTTTAACCTGTCAAAGGATGGGCTTTTACCCAAGAGATGCTTTCTTATTGGCTACGGTAGGTCACCGATAACTGATGAAGCCTTTAAAAATGAGATTAAGGAAGCTCTTGTTGAACACTCAAGGCGAAAAATCGAATCTTCTACTTGGGAAGCTTTGGAAAAAAATCTCATTTTTCATGCAGGAGCTTATGATGATTTAAGTAGTTTTAAGGCACTTGAACAAAAAATAAGTAAAATTGAGAAGCAAATAGATTGTGAAGCACAATGCCTATTTTATATCTCGACCCCTCCAGGGGTTTTTATGCCAATTTTGGAAAATCTGGGGGAAAGTGGGTTAGCAAAAAGGCATCGAGGTTCAGAAACAGCGTCTAAAGTCATTATTGAAAAACCCTTTGGACGAGACTTACAATCAGCTCATGAATTGAACGAGGTGATCAATCGTCGATTTGATGAATCCCAAGTATTTCGTATCGATCATTATCTTGGAAAAGAAACAGTGCAGAGTCTTCTTGTTCAGCGATTTGCAAATTCAATTTTTGAACCAGTTTGGAATCGTAATTATGTATCAAGCGTTCAGATTACTGTGTCAGAAGACATAGGGGTTGGAAGCAGGGGTGGCTATTACGACAGAAGTGGTGCACTCAGGGACATGATTCAAAATCATGTAATGCAATTACTCGCGTTAACTGCGATGGAGCCACCCTCCTCTTTGGACCCTGAGGCAATTCGTGACGAGAAGGTAAAGGCACTCAAGGCCTTAAGGCCCTTAGTTATTGAAGGAGACAGCCCGGAGGTAGTGCGAGCATCTTATGCTGCTGGCCTAGTGGGAGGGTCGCCTACTAAATCCTATATTGATGAAGACGGCATTCCTCAGGATTCTAGCACTGAGACCTACGCCGCAATGAGGTTATATTTAGATAATTGGAGATGGAAGGGGGTTCCATTCTACCTTCGATCTGGAAAGAGGCTAGCGATGAAAGCGAGTGAAATCGTTGTCCAATTTACGCGGCCGCCAGCAATTTTATTTGGTCAAGATTCCCGCCTTAAAGTTTCTCCGAATTTACTTGTTATTAGAATACAACCCAATGAGGGAGTGACACTATATTTAAATTCAAAAACTCCAGGTTTAGAAACAAAGCTACAACCCATTAAACTAGCATTTGGCTATGAAACGACATTTGGCTCAAATACTCCTGAAGCCTATGAAAGGCTTATCCTTGATGCATTAAATGGAGATGGTACACTTTTTATTCGGGGGGATGAAGCGGAAATGTCTTGGGGTTTGCTTTCCCCTGTGCTTGACTATTGGAGTAGCCAAGGTAAGCAAGGGTTAGAAAGTTACGCTTCTGGTACATGGGGACCTTTAGTTGCTGATAAACTTTTGCTCGGGAGTGGACATGAATGGATAACCGGAAGAAAATATGATTAAATTTAGAAATTATTCTTATTTATTAATTCTCACAGTTTTTTTTACTATTGGTTGTTTGCATCAAGAGGAAGTAAGCATTAAAACTGATATTGATGGAATTGAACTTAAAGATAAAAAGAAAAAACTTATGGAAACATCAGTCTTAGGTGGCGGTTGTTTTTGGTGCACAGAGGCTGTTTTCGAAAGAATTGACGGCATCAAGGATGTAATATCCGGATATGCAGGTGGCGAGCCTCCAAACCCTACCTACAAGCAGATTTGCACTGGAGAAACTGGACATGCTGAGGTCATAAAAATTACATTTGATCCCGCGGTTATTAATTTCGCTAAGATACTTGATATCTTTGGAGATTGCCATGACCCGACCACATTGAATCGCCAAGGGGCGGATACCGGCACGCAATACCGCTCGACTATAATGTATCTTTCTGAGCACCAGAAAGAACAGGCAAAACAATGGAAAGAACAACTTTCACAAAAAATTGAAGACCCGGTTGTAACTGAAATCGTACCTGCACCTACCTTTTACATAGCTGAAGAATACCATCAAGATTATTATAAGAAGAATCCTAATCAAGGATATTGCTCATTTGTGATTCGACCGAAGTTAAAAAAACTTAACCTAGAGTAGTATTATTACTTAGTATTGATTTAATCGTACTTCATGAAATTAGGTGGAAAACTAGGAACATTTTCTTAGTAATGAACATCTGGTGTAATGCATTTGTATTCCTGTCATTGAAGGGCAGCCCATCTTTACATTACCTTTTTTGCTCAAAGCATCCACCCGCTTGTCTTGTCATATAATAAATTACAATTTTGCTTATTACCCAGTAAATTCATGTTACCTTGTAAACGACAACAATAGACAGTTTCGGAGCAGTTACCCGATTTTAGGATTTTTCGAAAAAGTTATGACTCGAATTTGATTGGGGCCTGTTAAGGCATAAGAGAAGATTGAAATTAAGTTGAAGGGAGTCGTCGAATGGTAAATGTAATAATCATAATTTATGTCGATCGATAATCTTAATTTAATGTCAAAAAAGTAATAAAAGTAGAGTTACGATTAAATTATTAAAAATATACAATAACATTTATTTTATAAAATTAATTAAAGAAAGATAGGTGGAATTATTAATAAATATACAAAAATTTAGCCTTCAAAGAGACTTGAAGAAAGAACTCTATAGATTTACTGAATAAAATGATTTTATCTAATATTTACATTAATACGATTACTGTGGCAGATAATTTTAACTAAATGTAATAATATTATTGTAATAAAACCATAAATATGCTTTCATGCATCTCAATTTCGATTGTAATAACCACACATTTCAAAACTAACCAAATTTAACTAGTTAAATTCAAATGAAAAATTTTCAGCAAATGAGTCTCAGTAATACCAAATTGTTACACAATTGGTTTGAAAACGAAAATTCTAGTGCCGCTCAGTTGAGTTTAATATTTGAAAATATTCCTGGTGTTTCTTTTTTCATAAAAGATTTAAATCATAGACTTATTTTTGTGAATGAAAGTCTGTTACTTCGTTTTGGTTTGGAAAAGGAGGAGGATTTAAGTGGTAAAACAGATTTCGACCTTTTTCCACCCCGACTTGCTGAACATTTTAGAAGGGAAGATCGACTAGTTTTTGAAACCAAAAAACCTAGACTCAACATCCTGGAACTCTTTTTTAACAAACAAGGCTTACCCGGTTGGTGTCTAACAAATAAATATCCCATGTTTGATAGCGACGGGAATGTTGTTGGTATTATGGGCACAGTCCGACCTCACGATGATGGCGAGCTTAAATGGGAACGTGAAGATGGGATTGGACGAGCAGTAGGGTTAATTCGTAATAGATTTAGAAAAGATTTGGCTATTGCAGATTTGGTTAAGGAATCAGGATTAAATCATCGCAAGCTACATCGTGGATTTATTGAACTATTTGGCATAGCTCCGATGCAGTTTATTACTCGGACTAGAATTGAGGCTGCATGTGATGACTTACTCACCACTAGTAAGAAATTAGCAGGTGTTGCAAAAGAAAATGGTTTTTATGACCAAAGTTCATTCACTCAACATTTTCGTCGTCAGATGAAAATCACCCCTCTCAAATATCGAAAGCAAAAAGGCTTCGCTTAAGGGATAATATTTTCTATATCCCAGTCGGGAAAATTCTGATTCTCCGTATGTAAACCTCAGAATTTTTTTCTGCAAGTTCCCACCAATATTCCTCTACTGAAATACCCTTTGGGGCGGGAATTAGCCCTTCTTCAAAAGCAGAAATGGCTAATGCACCTTCAGTCGTTAGAATCCTAAGCATTACATCAATTACCTCAGGGAAAGCATAAAGTCGGTTCGGTTTACCTGATGCTCTGTAGGTTAGATTGCTTGTTGCTAAGTATTCGTATGGGGGTGAAGCCCCTCCGGTTGATGCATTAATATCAGGAAAAATTTGTTTCAGGTTTCCTGTCCCAAAACTATTTTTTTCGATCAGGTAGGCCCGAATACCAAAATCAATTATATTTGAAGCAAGAGAAAAATCGGTTGAGGATCCACTGGTTCCATCCATAATTGGATTTCTAATATTGGCGGGTTTACGAACTCCGTTGGAACCTTGAATGTAGGAACCGGAAGTAGGATGTAAATCATATCCTGCATTAAATGTTTCTACAGCAGACACATCTGACCGAAATAATTGGTAACGTGGGCGAGAGGTAGAGGATGCAGTTAAGCCATGACGGACAATTTGATAGGAGACGGCTCGAGCTCCTCCTGTATTTGTTGAATCGGGATCGAGTTCAGGAGCCAAAGTAAAAAATCGAAAAAAAGTGCCTGCCACGCCAAATCGGGAATTGATTAGTGAAAGTTGATTATTCGCTTCAGCAATCGGGTCATTGGGGCCATCAGTCCAGTCATTTGGGATTATTCTTAGAGACTCACTGGTTGATTTGGGTACTGATGCATCTTTCCAGGAACCACTGGAAGTAGTATCTTCAAGGATTGTTGCCGCCATCCAGACATTACCGTCGTTTCGAAAAACGGAACAATGCAAATCTTCTTGGATCCGATCGAAAATAAACTGGGCTACTTGATTCGTTTCTAGGTCTCCAGATGCCTGTGTTTGTGTGCTTACAACTTGTGATGTGATATTAAGCAACATCCCTGCTAGAAGTGCAGTTACTGAAACCGCTACGAGTAATTCAAGAACGGTAAATCCAGAATAGCATGATCTTTGTACAGACATTTTAATAGAAATTAAAATGTAGAGCCGAAATTTTATTTAGGCAAGGAGAGAGAATTCTTAAAAGTTTAATTTACCGTGCCAAGGGATTGTCCCATCTTGGCATAGAGTTCCATCCCGCGAGAGGTGGATTCCAGTAAATCATCAGCAATGGAGATGGCATCTTTTTCAAAAAGAGTTAGTACGGATGAACCACCAAAAAGAAAGTATCCGTACTCTTCACCCTTGCTAATATCTAATGGTAATTTGGAAGTAATTTTTACTGAGCCCACACATGTTGCACCGACAAGAAAACATGCAACCTTTCCTGCACTAGAATCTTCAATGAAGGAGAGGTATCGTTTGTTTTGCCAAAAGATTCCAATATTTTGCCTCAAGGCAATTGGGTTTACCGAAAAGAGCGACCCATTAATTAATTGAGGAGCCGAGGAAAACCCAGAAATTGGAAAATGAAATCTGTGATAATCCACTGGGCATAGACGACTTATTACCATTGAACCTTCCTCGTAAGGCTTTGCTAATTTTTCGGATTTGAAAAGTGAGGGAAGGTCAAATTGCTGGCCTTTCACAAATATCCTTTCTACCTTAGACAAGTTTTGAATTCCTAAATGTCTTCCGTCTGCGGGGAAAATGACTGATTTTACATTTTGGTCAATTGGCCTAGCTTCGCGAGTTAACTCTCGACTAAAGAATTCATTAAAAGATTTGTAATCGGTAGACTTTTTAAGAAATTCCTCTTCCCTTAATTTAAATTTATGGATGAATGGTAAAACTCTTTCCTTACTTTTAGCCGTATCCATCCTTTGTCCATACCATTTGGAAAACCAAGCGCGCTTAATAGCAACCCAAAGAGGTATTTTTCCTAATGGAGACCCATAAATTAGAGATAGCCAGTTTTCTCCGTAAACTTTCTCTGTTTCAATGCAACCTGAATCACGGTGCATATACTTAATTTCCTCGATCATCGATCGTGGGTAGGTGGTCTATGAGTGACCGGTGAAAATTAAATTATCCTTTTTCGATCTTGCCTGCTTTGATCGCTTTTACGGATACCCACATCCGTTTAACCTGTCCACTTGCTAGTTTTACGCGAATGCGTTGAACATTGGGACGAAAGGTCCTTTTGTTATTTTTGACCAACTGCAAGCCGATTCCTCCGGCTTTTTTGCTGACACCTTTATGAATGATACGACCACCAACTTTGGGGCGTTTACCTGTAATTGCACAAACTCTAGACATGGGTATAAATGGTTTAAAGAGTTCGTTATGACGATTTTATGCCCTACTGACAAGTTCAATCATCTTTAAATCCTTTGAAATTTAATATTTTTACTTCAGTTCAATGTCTCACAAATTCTATTTTACAGTTTGGGTTAATAGGATTTCTTCACCTTTCTGCTCCAAGAAATAAGCACTCACATTAGGAATTGTTTTTAAGAATTGAATCCCTTTTGCAGAGCCAAGTACAAGACTTGCGGATGCAAGGGAATCGGCCGTTATGGCAGTGGGTGCAATGACGGTAACTTGAGCCAAGGTAGTTAGTCCAAGTCCACTCAAAGGATTAATTAAATGAGAATAAGTTTTGCCATTTACTGTAATCGATTGTTCCAAGTCACCTGAAGTGGCAATCGCAACATTTGAAAGGTAAAGGCTTGGTAGATCGGGGTGTTTCTTGCCGCCAATTGTAATTTTCCAACCCGTTTTGCCTCGAGGGGGTTGCCCTACGAGTAGGTCACCCCCAGCGTCAATTAAAACCCGCGTTACATTATGTTCATTAAGAATTTTAAGCATTCGGTCAGCAGCATAGCCTTTTGCGATTCCGCCAAGATCTAAAACCATCCCCATTTTTAAAAGTTTAGCTTTTTTCTGATCGTAGTCTAAAATTAGATTTTTATACCCCACCCTCTTTTGTGCATTGATGAGTTTTTCATCCGATGGAAGCATTTTTTTAAATCGAGCAATTCTCCACAGTCTTGATAAAGGGCCAATTGTAATATCAAACTGGCCTTGTGTTGCGAGTGCGAGTTCTTGGCTTCTTGCTAATACAGAAAATAAATCGCCAGAGAGGGAGAAAAATTGAGGAGAACCCGAATTCTGCGATAATTTTGAAAGTTCGCTCTCGCTAAGGTAATCACTAAGAATCTTGTCTAAACGGTGGGCTTCTTCAAATGCTTTATTTGCAGCAATGTTGGCTTCTTTACTATTTTTTTCGTCAATCAAAAGAACGAAGTCAGTCCCCATACATTTTTGGGAAAATTTATGATAACTGGAATCTTCTTTTTCATTTGCCCAAAGTATAGGAACTAGGAATATGAAAATGAATAAATACGAATAATTTTTTTTCATCTAATATAATACCCAATAGCTGAAAAAGCTTTTCTTGCCCAAAGAATTTTGGGATAAAGAAAGATTGTTGATATATTAGTTTTCATCTTTCCTGCCATGAATAACCCTAAATTTATAAGTTTAATTGTCTTTTTGTTTGTTTTTTACAAGCCGCAAGCTCACGCTGATATTGATTTCATTCGAGATGTAAAACCTATTCTAGAGCACAATTGCGTTAGTTGCCATCGTGAAGATAATGCCAAAGGAAAGGTTAGATTAGATACAAAAAAAGCCGCGTTTGCTGGAGATGATGTAATTATACCTGGAAATCCTGACGATAGCTCTCTCTATTGGACGACAATTCTTCCATCTGATGACGAATTAGTAATGCCACCTTTTAAACATGAGGACAAAGATTACCCATTAAGAGATGAAGAAAAAGAAATTTTGAAAAATTGGATTCAAGGTGGTGCGGCTTGGCCTGAAACTGAAGTTCTTGAACCCAAGAAAAGATTACCCAAGACGGTTTCTTTTGTGACCAACATACAACCCATTTTAGAGCAAAATTGTGTCGCCTGTCACTACGAGGGGAAAGTGAAGGGTGATTTAAGATTGGATACCTTTGAGCATGCATTTTCATCGGATCATGTCATTGTGCCAGGTGAGCCTTTAGAAAGTGATTTATGGGTGTTATGTACTTTACCCCAAGATGATGAGATGTTTATGCCTCCAGAGGGCAATGATCCATTGTCTCCTTCGGACTTGTTTATGCTTCGTCGCTGGATTGCAGAAGGAGCAGATTGGCCAGAATCGGCCAAGTTGACTCCTCAAAAGAAAAGCTTTACCGTATTGGGAACGATGCCTAAGGACCTCTACAAGGAATTAGGCTTTGAGCAGGGCCAAGTACAGGATGAGTTTTCAAGTTACAGGCAAGAGATCGCAACTTCAGATCTAAGTTTCGAAATGATGCCCATTAAGGGAGGAACTTTTAACATGGGAAGTCCGGTCACTGATGAAAATAGAGGGAAAAATGAACTACTGAGTCATAAGGTAAAGGTTTCAGACTTTTGGATGGGAAAATATGAACTTACTTGGGATGAGTATGAACTTTGGATGATTAATCTTGATAAAGATAATCGAGAATATAAAAAACTTGATCCAACGAAGGCTGATGCCCTTTCGGATGCCGTAACTAAGCCAACTGCACCGTACACGGATATGACTTTTGGTATGGGTAAAAGTGGGCACCCTGCAATATGTATGACTCAATTATCAGCCAAAATGTATTGTATGTGGTTGAGTGCACGCACTGGGAAGTTCTATCGTTTACCCACAGAAGCGGAGTGGGAGTTTGCCTGTAAGGCAGGTACAGATACAGCTTACAGTTTTGGAGATGATGCCAAAGAATTATCGAATCATTCTTGGCATGTATCAAATAGTAGATTCAAATATCAAAAAATTGGTCAAAAATCCCCTAATCCATTTGGTCTTTATGACATGCATGGAAATGTGTGGGAGTGGGTTTTGGATCAATTTGTCCCCCCAGCAGACAAAGCCCCCAAGGGTGTTTTGCAAAATCCTGTTGTTGCTCCCAACACACTCTATCCAAGAGTGGTAAAGGGGGGATCATGGGATGATGGAGCAGTGAGTCATAGAAGTGCAGGTCGAATGGGCTCGGAAGAGGCGTGGAAGCAACAAGATCCACAAATCCCCAAAAGTGTTTGGTACCACACTGATGCAATTTTTGTTGGATTTCGCGTAGTAAGGCCAAGGGAAATTCCTCCTTTAGAGGA
>CAWUUU010000251.1:0-3693 GCA_963924995.1 uncultured Opitutales bacterium | reverse complement strand
TACTAATACCACTTTTTTATTTTTACGAAGTAAGTAAACTCCTTGATAATCAATTTCCCTACTCGGATCGTTTTCCTTTTTAAGTAAACCATAAGGAGGATCAGTGAAGTAGAGTTCGCCTTTTTTATTATAAGTCAGGTCATTCGGGCTATTAAACCGGGCTCCTTTATATTCTCCCGCAAGAGTTTCATACTCCGGCTTCGGTGACTGAGTCGAGGATGTCATTCGGGCAATTCGTCGATCCCCATGTTGACAGAGAATTAGTTGCCCCTTCGCATTTAAAGCCAAACCGTTGGAACCAGATTCACCAGCCCTCGTATTTTTCGCGGTGTAACCGGATGGGTCCAGATAAACAGTTGCACCCTCTCCTTCCTTCCACTTATAAATTTTATTAGTGGGTACATCTGAATAAAGAAGAAATTTCCCTCCGGGAACCCATACAGGCCCTTCTGACCAGACATACCCCTCCGCCAATATCTCAATTTTAGCATCGAGGGGAATCAGCTTATTCAAATGAGTGTCCAATCGTTCAACGCTTCCAGTTGTTGGATAGTTTTTACCCATCAGTAAAGAACCTGCATAAAAAAGTAAAATAAGGGCGATTAGCGGTGTGATAATTTTCTTTTCCATAGGTAGTTTTATTAATTTTGGTTTATCGCCATTCTGCAGCCCAATTGTGGGTATGCACTTGGCTTTCAATATGCCATTCTCGAAGTTGATCCAAAAGTTTTTGCTTAATTGCACTGGCTCCAGAATGATCCCACAGATTTCTCACTTCAGTGGGATCTTCTTTTAGGTTGAATAACTGCCCACATTTCATGTGAAGAAAATGAACCAGTTTCCAGTCCTCATTCCGAATCATGCTCATAAATTCGGTATCTGTTAAGATACCATCCTTGATTTGCTCCGCATATACATAATCACGAGGCTTCCAATCCTTCCCCTCTAATGCCGGTAAAACAGATCGAGCTTCAAAAGTTTTCGGCACCTCAATTCCCGCCATCTCCAAAATAGCGGGCCCGATATCCATATGTTGACAAAGACCATCAATGCTTCGGCCACCCTCGTATAAATTGGGGGCCCACACCACCATGGGTACTCGAGTCACGAGGTCATACATCGTCCATTTCTGGCTATGCCCATGATCGGTCAGACAATCTCCATGATCAGAACTAAAGATCACGATTCCATTTTCTAAATATCCCTGCTTCTCAAGGGTGTTTAAAATTTCACCGACCTTCTCGTCAATCATGCTTACATTAGCTAAATAATATGCGCGTTGACGATGCCGTTGCTCTCGACTTGGCTCAAGATCCAACACCACCGAATCATGATCGATCTCATTGTTATGTTGACGAAGCCTTTTTAAAGGTTCGGGAAGATTATCCAATTCGTCCTTACTCACATCCATCAGTGGAATATCTTTTTGGAGGTAAGGATCGCTGAACCTCTTAGTTGGGTCGTATGGAGGATGTGGGCCAGGGAATCCAATTTGTAAAAAAAGTGGTTCCGTTTTCGGATAAGTATTTAACCACCAAGTTGCGGTATCTCCGACAAACATATCTGGATGCATGTCTTCTGGAAGTTCCCAGTCAAAAGCGCCTAAGGCTTCTTTATAATCAGCTCGTTTGCGATAAAGTTCACGCTGTTGTTTGATGAGTCCGCGTGCTTTGAGGGCTTTATCCCACTCATCAAAGTAATAACGTTCCTCTAGGAAACGGTCTTTATTTTCAACCACATAACGTTCATGAAACCCCAAGGGTGTATGATAAGGATAACTATGCATCTTACCCACATTAACACATCGATACCCAGTATCAGATAACTTCTCAATCCACGAACGCTTCCAAGAATCCGCATTTTTGAAAATTCCAGTAGTATGTGGATAATAACCTGTGAACAGACTGGCTCGTGCTGGAGCACAGGATGCCGCGGTAATAAAGCAATTATTAAAAGAAACTCCCTCATTTACCAAACGATCCATATGGGGAGTATCCATATGGTCGTTGCCTAGAGCAGCAATCGTGTCAAAGCGTTGCTGATCTGTTATTATAAAAATTATATTAGGACGATTAGGCATAGAAGGAAGTATTGTGGAAGTCATATTAAGAAATAATATGTCAGTTTGTACACAATTTCTTACGAAATTCCGAATATTTGTGATAATCCCATTGCAAATGGTCACTCACTTTAAAAAAATTCAGGTCGCCCCCTGAATCAGAATTTTCTCAGATTAACCTGCCTTATATTCAACAGCCGAAAGTACTTCTGCTTCAGGATATTTGACAAAATTAGAGGAAACACAAGTTGCTTGGAATGGAAATTCCAGATCTTCAAACATAGATACACACGCTTCAACTTGCCGAGGTGAAAGTCTACTGGCTAATGAACAATGAGGTTCCCAGTTATCAATTCGGTATAATTTATTCATCGAAGAAAAGGTTACATTTATATCATGTATCTTATGAAGGTTCGTAAGCGATGTAGATTTTTCAGGTGAAAGAAAGATCACTCCGCGATCTTCGAACACATTAATACCTTCAAAGCTAATTTCAAAAGTTTTCTGGGCTGTTAAAAAATCCCAGCTCACTTTCTTATCACCAGTAATTTCTCCATAAACAAGAGTCAAATGGGGAGAAAAGTTTTTTTCGAAAGCACGACAGGGAATATTTTGATCCGCGATCTTCTTCCACATCTCTCGAATCTTAGCGTTGGTAATCTCGTCAAAGTGAACTTGAATTGAATAAGGCATATTTAATGAATACAAAATTTTAGCTTTTAAAGTACTCTTCATTAGCCAAAACTGGACTTCGTTGCAATGATTCTAATTTTTTACAATCAATAAAATCAAAAAAACTCACTTTAGGACTAGAGGCTAAATAGTTAAAAATCGAATTCAACGCCCAACCCAAAATGAAGGAAATCCTTGAGGCCTCGATCCCCCGCTAAGTTGAGATCGGGATCAATGGCCCAACTGTAAACGCTATGACCCACAAGTGAAAAATTTCCTGAAAGAATTTTTTTCGCACCGCTTCCCAAAGAGAAAAAATTCAATCCATCATGCCCGTCCTCAACATAGCCATGATTCCAACCGAATGTCCCCGACAAGGAAATATCAAGATCATCCTTAGGATTAAACTCTCTAGTATTGGACCATTCATAAAAAGTACCTTTGGCATCCAATGAATAGTAAGCGTTCAAAGATGTAATCAAGTCATAGGGTAATCCTTCATATCTAATACCCGCAGACCATTCGCCCTCCGATTCATCATCCTTTGCAAAAATTAAATGAGTATAGCCCACATAAAATGAATACCGGTCAATTTGTTGCGTCAGAGCTAAATTATACTGCCACTCATCATATTGATGATTGGATGATCTTCCATACCAAATCCCTCCGGAAAAATGATCATAACCTAATTCCAATGAACTATTCCATATAGATTTTCCATTCAATGAATCCCGCCCCTCGGAAAAGTAACGACTCTCCCATCCGGCATGGGCATGAGCGTCAAAAGTGCGATGAGCATGCATTTTCTCGAAGGGCTTGGTGGTCTCAGCATCGTGTGCGTGGCCCATTAAAGTGGACAAAAAAAAGATCGCTAATAAAAACTGAATATAAAACTTCAAGAGGACTCTTAAAATCTCAGTTTCTCAATTCGGCAACTGTAAAATGATGAAAATATTCTCAGG
>CAWUUU010000250.1:0-9293 GCA_963924995.1 uncultured Opitutales bacterium | reverse complement strand
ATGACAAGGGCAAAAATAATCATTGGACTTTGAGCGGAAATCTACCGCACAACCCAAATGAGGACATTTTAAATTAAACGCTTTTACCTCATCTCCTTTGCGGGTAAGATAGACCGCACCTACGGGTACATTTTTGTAGGTGGTCCAAGCATCCCTTACTTGTTCTAAAATAACTTCGAATTTGGCGGGCTTTCCATCATCAGTCAGATTTTGTAACGGTGCTACTTTAGTCCATGACACTTTTGCTTGGTTTCCAGCACTTTTTTTAACGGGATCTAAAATCGTGGTTATTCCAGAAGCAATTGGAAAAATGCCACACACCGCTGAAACTCCTAAAGTAGAAACTACAATAAATTTTCTTCGTGATTCCTCAGAACAACATTCTTTAGGATTATCTGCAGAATCCTGATTAAGAGTACTTTTTTTGTTCATATTGTTAGTAGCAAATTAATATCTGACAGTTTTTATTTAAACACTGAGGATTTAAACCTATGACAAAAAACAGGGATGAATATTGTCGTCGTACAATTAAAGGTAATTAAATTTCACATCTTTCGGCTTTAGACTAAATTTATATAAATTAGATAATTATTCTTACTCAGGTAAAGGAGGAAGTGGAGGTAGTCCACCATCGGAGGAGTCTGCACCAGGTAAAGGCGGCAATCCTCCACTCTCGTCAGTAGGAAAATCAGGTAAAGAGGGTAACTCATCACCTGCAGAACTAGGAAGACCTGGTAAGGGAGGCAAGGTATTATCCGCATCTTCTGGAAAACCAGGAAGAGGAGGCAAGCCCTCATCTATAGACGAAGAACCAGGTAAAGCAGGTAATTCATTTCCGTCAGAGGTGGGAAAACTAGGGAGCGATGGAAGACCTTCGTCACTCGATGGAAGACTAAGTTGAGGTGTTGCGGGAAACTCATTGGATTCCGGTAACGCAGGGAAGGTATTCTGAGGACTCTCAGAAATTACAGGCAAATCTAGAGACGGCGAGTCTTCGTTGCCGGGTAGCGAAGGGAACTCATCATTTGTTGGAGTACTTAAAGAACTCTCTTGAGGTACATTGGGAAAAGAAGGGAATCCATCAGAAGATATGGTATCTGAGGAAGGAAAGGAATCGATAGTTGATCCGGAATCAGTTTCAGGTAATGAAGGAAATGGTTCATTTACAATTGGTTCGACCTGAGAGTCAAAATTGACATTAGAGGTAGGAGCGGAAGGGAAATCTTCAATTTGTGCATTCACAGCTGGTGCGAAATCATCGGTATCTTTCGAATTGATGGATTGTTTTTTATTTTGAATAATGTAGGGTTTTTCAGCCAATTGAATTGGAGAACCATCGGACCTCCATGTTGCCTCTTTCCCATGCCTTGCTCCATTTGTGTAAGCACGAACATACATTTTTTGCCCATTAGGCCACCAACGCGTCACCGTGCCATGCCAACGACCATCGCTATAATTCCTCTCATACATTTTTATCCCATTGGAAAACCAACGAGTGCTTAGGCCATCTTTTTTTCCTTCTTTCCAAGATTCGTCGGCTAAAACATAATCACCAGACTCACCCTTTTCTATGGTTAAAATCCTTCCAGTGAATGGGCGATCATTGAATTTTTGATGCAATAGCCCGTAACGTGATTCGAAGTAATTACCATATTCCTCGCTGGTAACTTGATAGGCATCATCCCCCACTCCAACAATTCCTTGTGAGTTGGAATCTATTGGAACATTTTGCCGATAACTATTTTGGCACGATGAAAAAAGGAAAATACAGGCAAGAAAGGATAGTAACATGATAATATTCATACCCTTCATCGTGTTCATTTTATAAAATAATGCAAGTTTGAAGGACATTAACCGACAATGTTATTGTCAAATGTTTGTTAATATGTTTTGGGTAACTTTTAACCCTATAATGTTACTCCCTCAATTCATAGAATGAATATTAATAACCTTGCTCTCATCATCCCTGCCTTTGGAATACTTGCTTTGCTGTTTACTTGGTGGAAAACAAAACAAATTAACGCTCATTCGGAAGGGACTCCCAAAATGGTGAAGATTGCCGCAAGCATTCGAGAAGGAGCAATGGCATTCCTCAAAGCCGAATATAAAATATTATCTATATTCGTAATTGCGGTTGCTGCCCTACTCTATTGGAGCGGAACTGCTAACCCCAATAGTCACGGTTATGTGGCCATCTCATTTGTCGTTGGTGCATTCTGCTCGGCACTTGCTGGTTATTTAGGAATGGTGGTTGCCACTAAAGCGAATGTTAGAACTACAAATGCTGCACGAGAAAGTTTAGGTAAAGCTCTGGAAGTAGCCTTTGCTGGTGGCTCTGTCATGGGGCTTGGCGTCGTAGGATTAGGAATTCTTGGATTAGGTGGATTATTTGCATACTTTGCACAAGAATTTGGAGCGTTTGAAGGTGGAGACGCTTTAAATATGACCCTTTCCGTTTTAACTGGTTTTTCCTTCGGAGCTTCTTCCATTGCTCTGTTTGCGAGAGTGGGTGGTGGTATTTACACGAAAGCTGCAGATGTGGGTGCCGACCTAGTTGGGAAAGTTGAGGCTGGTATTCCCGAAGATCACCCTCTTAATCCTGCGACAATTGCTGATAATGTGGGGGATAATGTGGGGGACGTGGCCGGTATGGGTGCAGATCTTTTCGAATCATATGTAGGTTCAATTATTGGAACTATGATTTTAGGGGCAGCAATGGTGGCGGGATCAACTAATTTTCAAGATGAGTTAAACGGATTATCTCCTGTATTTCTCCCCCTTATTTTAGGGGCAATTGGTATTGTCACTTCAATTTTCGGTACCTTTTTAGTTAAGGTCAAAGATGGTGGTGATCCCCATAAAGCTCTTAACAAAGGCGAGCTCGCGGCGTCAATTGCGATGATAGTCTGCTCCTATATTACCATTAATCACTTTCTTCCTCAAAATTGGCATTATGAAGGTATAGTTTTCACTTCAGATGGAGTGTTTTATTCTATCATAATTGGATTAGTTGCAGGTTTGGCAATTGGTAAAATAACCGAGCATTACACTGGAACAAACACGAAGCCAGTAAGATCAATTGTAGAACAGTCAATTACAGGTAGTGCGACTAACATAATTGCTGGACTTGGAATTGGAATGATTTCAACCACATTTCCAATTCTGATCATTGCTGCAGCAGTAGTTGGAGCTTTTGAATTGGCGGGGCTTTACGGGATAGCAATCGCGGCGGTAGGAATGCTTTCGAACACGGGGATTCAATTAGCTGTAGATGCGTATGGCCCCATTTCTGACAATGCAGGTGGGATTGCCGAAATGTCAGAACTTCCTAGCGAAGTAAGGAAGCGAACTGACAAGTTAGATGCGGTTGGCAACACAACGGCTGCTATTGGTAAAGGATTCGCGATCGGATCCGCTGCTCTTACCGCTTTGGCACTTTTTGCCGCATTTAAGCAAACGGCTGGAATTGATGTGATTGATGTTTCCGCTCCCAAAGTAATGGCCGGTCTATTCATTGGTGCGATGTTGCCCTTTTTGTTCAGTGCACTAGCTATGGGAGCAGTGGGACGGGCAGCTATGGCCATGATTCAAGAAGTACGCCGCCAGTTTAAAGATATTCCTGCCCTTAAAAAGGCACTCGAAATCATGAAGAAAAATGATGGCAAACCCTCGGATGAATGGTCTGAGGAAGAGCAAATTCAATTCGAAGAGGCAATTGATGCAGCAGAGTATGGAAAATGTGTTGAAATCTCAACCCAATCTGCAATTAAAGAAATGGTAGCGCCTGGACTCGTTGCTATCGTCACTCCCGTTGCCATTGGTTTTGGTGGTGGTGCTGTTATGCTCGGGGGCTTGCTCGCAGGAGTTACTGTCTCCGGTGTTCTTATGGCCCTCTTTCAATCGAATGCTGGAGGTGCTTGGGATAATGCAAAAAAGATGGTAGAGGAAGGTTATGAGATGAATGGTATCACCTATGGAAAAGGCTCAGATGTTCACAAAGCAACTGTGGTAGGTGATACAGTTGGAGATCCGCTTAAAGATACTTCAGGTCCTTCCCTAAATATATTGCTCAAATTGATGTCTGTGGTGGCTTTGGTTTTAGCCCCATTTATAAAAGTCTAAAACTTTTCGCCGACTGCCTGAGCAAATTCACGGCGTTCGGAATCACTTCCCTTGTAATAAGCAGTTCCGGCTACAAAGATATCAACCCCTGCATTTAAGCAGGGTTGTATATGTTCGAATCCGACACCTCCATCTACTTCAATCATAAAATTATTGGCAGTATTATCGCGGTGTTTAGCTAGTACTTCGACTTTTTTTAGTATATCATAAATAAAACTCTGTCCACCAAACCCAGGGTTAACTGTCATACAGAGAACTAAATCGACGCTTACAGCATTGATAACTTTGTAAATATCATCAACAGAAGTTCCAGGATTCAAGGCAATACCTACTTTCTTACCGAGAGATTTAATATGCTTAATCGCTTCAAGATGATCATAAGATGGTTCAATATGAATGGTAATTAAATCCGCTCCTGCTTCATGAAACGCATTCACATAAAGATGAGGATTATCGAGCATTAAATGGACATCAAAAAAGAGCCCTGACTCCTTTCTCAAATCGGCGACTGTTTGAGGTCCAAAACTTAGATTTGGAACAAAGTGACCATCCATGATGTCAAGATGGATCCACTTACGACCATCTACTTCAGCAATTTTTAGTGCATGATTTAAATTGGCATGGTTACCGGCGAGGATAGAGGGCGCTAGAATCTTTTCCATATTGAATAATTTTTAATTACCAGCGATAGTTTTCAATGAGTTGTGAAATTTGTTGACCCAATGAATTAGACAAAGACAAAAGGGCTTGCCGATCCGTAGGAACAGAAAAAGATCCATTTCTAAGCACAGAGGCATTTTCAGTAAGAGTTGTATCTTTAATCAGAAATTCCCCATCCCGGTTGGAAAGAGAAACGATCGCATGTACACTCATCCGAAAACCTGCGGCAAGTATTGTATCTTGAGGGTTATAAATTTCAGTATCTTTTCTGTAATCTGTTAAAGAAACAGTCAAAATAAATTCACTATTTCTAATATCTGATTCTATTTCAAAATGTCCACGACGAATAATTTGATCTCGAATTTTCTTGCTCAAGAATGTTCCAATCTGGGGAGCTAACGTATCATTGCGAACAACCTCGATATAAATTCCCCTCGAGTCACCAAATTTCGAATTACTACTTTTGTAATTACACCCACTTAAAACCAGTAAAAAGAAAAAGCTTTTTAAACAAAAAATTTTACTCATTCCCATTCCGCAGTTCCGCAACTTTTTTTTCGGCTTCTCGTGCCGCTTCAGACTCTGGGGCTATTGTAATTGCTTCATTATAAAATTGAAGTGCAGGGCGATTACCAAGTTCACGCCAGTGGGTAAGGTAGTACTTTCCATATTTCTCCACATACTCTCCAACAACAACCTTACTCGCAGCAAGCGTTTCTCTCATCTTTTTCCGACCAGCCTCTGCTGATAAATTTCTTTCTTCTGCCTCTATAAGTCGGTTTTTATAATCCTTCAACTCCTCATGTTTACTTTGGGGTGGAGATTCCGCAAAAAGAATCAAGTAATCTTCATAAAAATTTAAGGCTTTTAAAGTTGCTCCCTGGTCATACTTTGGACCCGCCACTCGGTCATCAAATATCTTGGCTAAAATAAAATATGCTTCTTCACATAGATAATTATCTGGGTATAAATTGGTTAATCTCTCCAATGCGTCAATAGCTTCTTCTTCCTTATTATCCTGGAGAGCGATTTCAGATAACGCCATGAGTGCACGAGGCGCAAATCTTGGACCACGAGCAAGACCAGCGATTTGGTTAAGTCTCAAACGATCTTGACTTCCAGAACGAAACCGTGGAACAACTCCCCATTTACGAGGGAGTTTTTCTTTCGCAAGTCGTTCCGCTATTCTCATCAAAGACTCTGCGACTCTTTCAAAGTCGTAGTCCGTGTAAGCCTCTGCGATTAAACGAAGATGTTCGAACGCCTTTTGCCAATCTCCTTTTTTCTCCCGTAAATTCGCAGCTCGAAACAAAGATTCAGGCCCAATTTGTATTACTTCATTATTTCGGTTTATACGAGTGTCAGATCGCCTTTTGGCAAAGTTCTCATACAATGAAAGAGCGTCATTAGGGTCACCGTCTGCTTCCAACTGCTCTGCGCCAAAGAACCACGTCTTCGCTTGTTTGTCATCCAATGGATCCCTATTCTTTTTAAAAAATCCAGTCCCAGGAAACAAATATTCTTTTTCTTTACTGGATAAATTCCTTTGATTTCGAGTGTCCCCTGGTGAAACCGACCAAAGTAAAGATGTGGAAAACATGATTATAAAACCAAAAAGAAGATTAATTTTTTTCATTAAATTTAATAGTAGTTTAAAAACGAACAAGAACCGCAGACCAAGTCAAACCTGCACCAAAAGCAACAAGCAAGCCCAATTGGCCATTTTTCAGAATCGAGGCTCTTCGTGCTTCATCAAGAGCGATAGGGATAGAAGCAGCAGAGGTGTTACCATATTTATCCAAGTTACAAAAGAATTTTTCTAATGGAATTTTTAATCTTTGTGATAAACTTTCCACAATCCTAGCATTGGCTTGATGAGGGATAACATGATCAACATCATTTTCTGAAAAACCATGCTCAGCTAGAAGTTCCCGTGCCGCACGCTCCATCACGCGAACAGCTGATTTAAAAATTTCGCGACCGTTCATTTTTAGAAAATGACCTCGATTTGTTAAAGAATCACTTGATGCTGGCTGCAGCGAACCGCCTGCAGGTTGATGCAGGAGTGTTGGATTTGATCCATCAGCACCACTCTTGAAGCCAATCAGTTGGGAACCACCGCCACTATTCGTGATAATTGCCGCACCTGCTCCATCACCAAACAAAACACAGGTTGTTCTATCCTCCCAATCCATTATGCTAGAAAGTTTCTCTGCACCTACAACAAGAGCACATTTATAGCGTTTACTACTTAACATACCATCGGCTATATCTAATGCATACAGAAAACCAGAACAGGCAGCTTCGATATCAAAACACGCAACTTTGGGAATTCCTAACTTATGCTGAATCAAGCATGCTGTAGATGGGAACGCCATATCTGGAGTAATAGTGGCGACTATGATGAGATCTATATCTTGTGCAGTAAACCCAGAGTCTAACAGTGCATTTTGGGCAGCGTGAAATGCAAGATCACTAGTTGCTTCATTCTCACTTGCAATACGTCGTTCTTTAATACCAGTGCGCGATGTAATCCATTCGTCGCTAGTATCAACTTTTTCGCTGAGCTTTAAATTATCTACAACCTCAGCTGGTAAATATGAACCAACTCCGCGAATCACACTTGTAGAATTTGGTAAATCGTTTGCCATATCTTAATCTCTGTTTAACAGAGGTTCAGGGCGAAGTATTTCATTTGCTTCTTGAACATCGTCAAGAACTTGAGTTATCATGTCATGTTGTACCAAATCTAAAGCTATTTTAATAGCACCACTCACATGGTTACGATTAGAAGATCCATGAGCTTTTATAACATTTTTAGTTAATCCCAGCAAAGGTGCACCCCCAAATTGCTCTGGATTAATCCTCTGCTTTAAACTTCTAAACGCTCCTTTCGATAGCAACGCACCTGTTTTACGCAGTGCATTTCTTCGCAATTCTTCGTCTAAAAAAGTACCGATGAGTTTACTCAACGATTCGCATGCTTTAAGAACAATATTTCCAACAAATCCATCGCAAACAACTACATCAACTACATTATCAAATATTTGGAAACCCTCTATTAGCCCCGCGTAATTAATGATACTACCATTAATATCTTTTAACATTCCATGGGTCTCATGAATAACATCATTCCCCTTACCCTCCTCGGTCCCAATTGTAAGAAGTCCGACCTTCGGTCTAACTAAACCTAAGGCAACTCTTGCGTAGTTGCTTCCTAGAACTGCGCTTTGGGCAATATGAAAAGGTTTTGCATGTGGATTAGCTCCTGCATCTAAAAGAGTGAAATACCTCTCCCGTCCGGGCCAAATTGTACACAGAGCAGGTCTCTCAACGCCATCAAGCGTTCTTAACTTTATTGCCCCTCCAGCCATTAAACATCCTGTATTACCACAACTTAGCAACGCATCAGCCTCACCATCCTTCAAGGCTTGTAATGCCAGGCTCATTGAAGACTTTTTCTTACCCTTAATTCCGGCAATCGGCTTTTCCTCCATACCTACAACTTCTGGAGAATGAACAAATTCAACTCTAGAACGAGAAAGGATTGAATGAGACGAAATTAAGGGTTCTAAAATCTCTTCTTGGCCAAATAATACAAATTCTGTGTTCCAAGGTGAACGATCAACTGCTTGTGCCACACCTTCAAGAACTTCAGAAGGACCAAGGTCACTTCCCATCGCATCAATTGCGAGCCTTATCCTAGCCTCGGTCTTATCCATGCCGAAGCAATATAAAATTAAACCTCTACATCAAGAACTTGCCTACCACGATACTGACCAGTTTCAGGGTTTACGCGGTGAGGGCGACTCAAAGTACCATCTGCTTCTTTGGTAAGTTGAGGTTCTTGAAAGCGGTTCGCACCGCGACGCTTTCTGCTTCGCTGTTTAGATTGTTTTCTTTTTGGTTGTCCCATAGCTTAGTAAATTTTCATTACAAAATCATGAATCACGAAAATGGTCAAGCTAAGGAAATTATGATTGAGAATTAAAATAGATAATAAAAAGAATGATTGATAACAATATTCTATATCCAACAAAAACACCAAGCCCTCGCCTAGATAAATAACCAACTAGCCAAAATACAGACAAGGCCGCAGAAATTCCCGCAATTAGGCAACCAAATAAAATTGGCCCAAGAGATAAATTTGCCTCCATTACTTCCCACTTAGTTAAAACTTTATAACCAGCAGCAGCACTTAAGGTAACGAGCCCAAGAAGAAAACTAAATTCCGCAGCTTTTTTTCTTTGTAAACCAACTAAGTATCCTCCCACAATTGTCATCATCGAACGGCTTGTGCCTGGCCACATTGCAAAACATTGTAAAAAACCAATGAATAAGGAATGCGACAAGGTTAAATCATCCAAAGTGCGCCCTTGTTCCATAATCATTCCAGAATCTTTTGCTTTTTTGCTTTTTTCTACCCAATACATCAACAGTGCACCTAAAAACAGCGCGATCGCAATTGGGAGTAAGCCAAATAGAAATTCTTCTATTTTATCATCTAATAT
>CAWUUU010000249.1:0-6622 GCA_963924995.1 uncultured Opitutales bacterium | reverse complement strand
ACAATTCAATGGAAGAAGCCGAACGCTTTGTGACTGCGGTCAAAAAATCCATTTTGATTCTAAGCTAGTATCCTCCCTCCTACCCCTCTAACTTAAAAATTACTTCGTTCGTAGCTACTGCTTTATCCAAGGAGTACGGGCATTTTTTGTGATCTCAGTGTCGACTTCAATCATTCGTCTTTCTAGTTTAGCCACCATTTGGGGATGCTTGGAAGCTAGATTGTTTTGCTCGCCGAGATCTTGCTCAAGATCAAAAAGAAATATGTCTTTATGCCCTTTTGCCTTTCCTGTTTTTTTCTTGATCAGGAGCTTCCAGTTCCCCATGCGAATCCCTTCCACTTCTCCTCGTGAAGTGTAATGAATAAACTCATTTCTAGTCAAATTAGCTTTACCGGTAAGTAAACCGCTCGCGTCCACGCCATCAATCTTTCTCCCCTCAGGCAAAGGCTGTCCTGTGATTGAGGCAAAGGTCGGTAACAAGTCAATAGATCCGATTAGATCACCACATTCAGTCCCTGCGGGAATCCCCGGCCCACGCATCACGCAAGGGACACGCTGTCCGCCCTCAAAGGTTGTTCCCTTACCCTCGCGGAGCGGACCCGCAGAACCTCCGTGGTGTCGAAACTGGAGCCAAGGGCCATTATCTGTTGTGTAAATAACATAGGTCTTGCTCGCAAGATTAAGATCATCAAGTGTTTTAAGTAATCGCCCCACCTCGGAATCAATATGCTCAATCGTATTGGTGTAAGCATTCTTGGGATCGGGGTCGCGAATCTCATCAGGTACATAAAGCGGGATATGTGGCATTGAATGAGGTAAATAAATGAAAAAGGGGGAGTCTTTTTTGTCCTTTATAAAATTAATTGCTTTTTGGGTGCAACGCCTAGTAATGGTGCGTTGATCAACCGGTAATTCAATAATTTCTTCGTCCTCAAACAATGGAGTCTTCCATTTTGAGAGAGTGGATTGAGGATCAGCCCAAAGAATATCCATCCCTCCTGGTCCGCCTTTCGGTTTACCTTTATTATCTGGATGGTTCATGTCATTCGAGTAAGGAATCCCAAAATAGGTGTCGAATCCATTTGAGGTCGGTAGTACCTCCTTATGATGTCCCAGGTGCCATTTACCAAAACAGGCAGTAGCATAATCAAGGGATTTAAAATGGTCGGCCAAGGTATATTCAGATGGATTCAATCCCTTAGTTGAACTTGGAAACAAAACATGTTGATGCATGCCGACTCTTTTAGGATAACATCCAGTCAATAATGCAGCACGAGAGGGAGTACAGACCGGAGAGGCAACCATAAAGCTAGTGAATTTTTGTCCCTCCTTTGCAATTCGATCAATATTGGGCGTCTTAATTTTTGTGGAGCCAAAACAACTCAAATCTCCATAACCTTGATCATCCGCAAAAATGATAATTACATTTGGACGGTTTTGATCGGCATTTAATGTAAAACCATTGAAAATAAGATAAGATAAGCCAAAAATTATTATTTTAATCATAAAATATATCACTCGCACCTCAGATCATTTTGATCAAGTGGGAAAATAAATCTACAGGGATTTAATTTTATCCACTTGCGAGCTTTTAAATCTTAGAAGATAAAACTTATTTCTCACAAATGTCGCATTTTTTAAAATCCCTAATTTAATTCCCATGAAAATTCAACTCATTGCCTTCGTTCTTTTATTTTCCAATTTTGTATTTGGGGCAAAAGAATCAAACTTTGCTAATCAAACCATAGATATTGGCTTAGTGGTAAAAGACATAAAGAAATCTCTTAATTTTTATAAGGAAGTAGTTGGGTTTGAGGAAAAGGATGGATTTCAGGTAACAGGAAAATTTCCTAAGTTAGTAGGCTTAACTGATGGAACTGCATTAAAAATTCATGTCTTGCGATTAGGTGAAGAAGAAACCGCCACAAAACTTAAATTAATGGAGGTTCAGGGAGCAAAGCCGACAAGAGTGGTCAAACAACCATTTATTCACTCAGTTGCTGGAATTTCCTATCTTACAATATTTGTGAACAATGTTGATCAAGTTCTTTCCCAAGCAAAAAAGCTTGGTTACCAAGCACATGCACAAAGTCCCCAAGTTCTTCCCGAAGGATTACCTCAAGATATCTGCTTATTGATGCTCAAGGATCCCGATGGAAACTTTGTTGAAATTGTGGGACCCATCACCTCACTCCTCAAAGCAAAGAAATCAAATAGTCCGAAGAAGAATTAAAAAAGTTTAAATCCAGTTTAAAAGACAGGACTTAATTCAATTCTTATAGAAGACTGAATAATTAAATTCAGTCAAATTTTTATTGCTACCAACAAAACGCTTCAGGCTCATTAATGCAAAGCATTTACAACTACTACTTTAGGTAAAAAAACCTCAATATCCCTCATCCAAATGTGGCTGCATTTTGTGCAAATATTAGTCTAAATCTATTCTTGGCATAAGATATGCAAAATGCTATTATGGAAGGATTAATTTTATTTTCACAACTATTACCATAATAACACTAAATTGTCACAAACTTGAGACTTTTCTCTATTATACTATAACTATTTTAAACGATAATTGTTAAACCTGGCGGAAAACAAATAATGAACAACACAAACAAACCTTGGAAATTAGGGCGGAACTTTAATAATAACGATGAAGGTGGACTCGATTCCAATCGCGAAAATACTTCTAATTTTCCTCAACAAAATTCGCACCACCACTCATACAGTGGAAATGAACTTACTAAAATTTTGTTTCTGAGCAAAAGAGGGATGTCTCGCTCCCCTCTCGCTCGAGAAATGATGCGAACTCTCCTTGAAGGTTCCCAACTATTTGGTCGAGTCCGCACCTCTTCTCGTGGAGTGACACAAGCTTATGATCAATGCCCTATTGATGCAAGAATGAGTAAGTTTTCAAACAAGTTGGGTTATTTCCTTCAAGGTTTTTCTCGCTTTGCAACGATTCCTGATATTGCCAGTGCAGACATCATCGTAACCTTGGACCATGAAAGCGAAGAATTTGTTAAAATTAATAAATCTTTCATCCGCGGACTTTCACGCCCCTTGGGAATATTCTTTTCACCTGGAAGCGATCCATATGTCAAAGATCCTTATGAACGAGGAGAGGATGAAGATGTAGATGATCATTATGATGAAATCGTTTCTTCCATCGGATATGGTTGTTCAAAATTATACGCACAACTTCCATCGCTTATTGGGTAACGCTAACTTGGTTGGTGTTAAGGTCTATTCTAATTACTTGGTTGGTTCTTTAGCAATTGCCTAAAGAGCAGATTTACTATTGATTAAATTTGGTGGTTGTAATTTAGGGTCAACTCTCATCCGGTCAAAAGTTTAATTACACCGGATTTCACTACCCTATTTTAGTTACATTATATTGTAACATTTGTACTTTTGTTCGTATCCGGCGTGCGGGGGTTTTTATAACTTTCCGGATAAACATATGAAAAATAATAACGAACAAAACGATGTTCCCGAAAAAGTGGAACAATTAAACGGTGTATTCAAAGAATATTGTGCGCAAATAAAAAAGGCACTAATCGAACAATCTTATACCACGCCGACTCCAATCCAAGAACAATGCATGCGTCCAATATCTGAAGGAAAAGATGTGATTGGTACTGCCCAGACAGGTACTGGAAAGACGGCCGCGTTCTCGCTGCCCCTTTTGGAAAGAATGCAGGCCAATGGCAACGATTTTAAAACTCGCAACCCAAAGGTTTTAATCCTTGCACCCACTCGGGAACTCGCTTCTCAAATTGCGGAAAGTATCGAGAAGTATGGAAAAAACCTTCCATTTCGTCACACGGTCATCTTTGGAGGAGTGGGACAAAAACCACAAGTCAATGCCTTACGCAGAGGAGTTAATATTTTAGTCGCCACTCCAGGAAGGTTAATTGATTTAATGGACCAGGGCCATATTCATCTTGAAGAGATCTCCTGTTTTATCCTCGATGAAGTAGATCGTATGCTCGACATGGGATTCATTCACGCGATTCGAAGAATTCTTCGAGTTGTACCCAAAGATAGACAAACCCTCTTTTTCTCTGCGACCATGCCTCCAGCCATGGAAAAACTTGCTCTGTCGATGGTTCGGAAGAACCCAGTCCGAGTTTCAATTGCCCCAAAGGAACCAACCGTCGATCGGATTAAACAGTCCCTTTTTCGTGTAGCTAAAAATAGCAAAATCAACCTGCTGCTCAAACTTTTTGAAAACGATGACTTTAAAAAAGTGATCGTGTTTACTCAAATGAAACACATGGCTAATCGAGTAGCAAAAAAACTACTGAGCGAAAGTATCTCCTGTGCCGCCATTCATGGAAATAAAAGTCAGGCAGCTCGAACTAAAGCTCTTCAGGAATTTAAAAATGGATCATCACGAGCTCTAATCGCAACTGATGTAGCGGCTCGGGGAATCGATATTAATAATGTAACTCATGTCATTAACTTCGACTTACCCGTTGAAGCAGAAACCTATGTGCATAGAATTGGGCGAACCGCACGCGCAGGTGCTGAGGGAGAGGCTTATTCCTTCTGTGCAAAAGACGAGGTAGATCAGTTAAAAAGTATCGAGAGATTACTTCGCAAAGCCATTCCCGAATTAGAAACCCCCGAACTGCCTAAAGTTGAAAATAATAGGGAGGATGATGTTCGCCGCAAATCAAACTTCTCTTCCAACCAATCTTCAAGAAGTCCGAATTCTCGAAACTCGAGAGGGAGAAATCAAAGATCTACCAACCGATCAAGAAGCAGGAATTAAATTTCCTGTGTTGGCGAGGTTAGTCATCCTCGAAAAATTTAGTCTAGTTTCGAGTTAATATTGATTAGTTTTGGGTAGCATACATTCGTGTACATGAATGTATGCTACTTTTCAAAAATCGACGGACATTCAGTTTGTGGTCTTATCCGTGCTCATTTATCAACTTCCGACCCAAGACGAGAGGCACTCGTAATCATAATTTTGCGCTTTTAGATCGATGGTTGATTTACAAATAGTAGCAAGGTTACCCGAGGAAACCAGATTAGAGAAATTCATTTCCCTCAAAACAGACTTAGATAATCTTCTAATAAATCGACATTAAAACTAGCTTAATTCATTCGGCGAGTGTGCTTTGATATTCCTTGCTACAACTGAAACCATACGACTAACCAAAGGAACTGCGTACTAATTGAAGTCGCTGGAATTAACTTACCTTGACCATCAATTTTGTTTTCTGTATTCAAATCTAATTCTTTTAAATGCTACTTCTTTGATACCTGATATTTTTGTGATGAGTTCGACCTGTAAATCGATTGTTAATAGTAAATCTTTTCAAAGATTAATCATTTTCACAATTCTGCTTGCTGGGATTGTGGTGGGTGTACAAACCTTTAAAGTTTTTGCTTCAGAAAACGTCGTCGTCCTCGACCTATTGGATTCTGTAATTTTAGGAATTTTTGTAATTGAAACAGTTATGAAGATTCTCGCGGAAGGAAATCGTCCTTTCAATTATTTTAAGAATCCATGGAATGTCTTTGATTTTATTATTGTCGGAGCTTGCCTACTCGAACCCATTATCCATGTAGGTGGTGACTTTCTACCCGTCCTCCGCCTAGCACGCATTTTACGGGTACTTCGCTTGGTATCAGCAATTCCAAAGCTTCAACTCCTCGTTAGTTGTTTACTGAGAAGCCTACCTTCAATGTTTTATGTCAGTATCCTCCTCTTCCTTCTTTTTTATATCTATGGAACGATGGCGGTTTTTCTCTATTCTGAAAATGACCCTATTCACTTTCGCAATCTACAAACTTCCATTCTATCTCTCTTTCGAGTCGTTACCTTGGAAGATTGGACAGATATAATGTATATCAATATGTATGGCTCAGATCATTACGGTTATAATGCCAATGACTTAACCAAGTGGACACCAATTTCATCTGCTACACCTATTGGAGCTGCCTTGTTTTTTGTTAGTTTCGTTTTGATAGGAACAATGATCGTGCTCAATTTAGTGATCGGAGTCATTATGAACAGTATGGACGAATCGAATGCTGAGATGAAAATTAAACAAGAATTACTCCGTAGAAAAACGAACCCTGAACCTTTGCGCGATGGCATCTATGATTTACATTTACAAATGGAGAAAATTTCTGGGGAAATGGAAGTAATTAAGAAATTACTTGAGGAAAAGGACTTGAATAAGAGTCTGTAAAATTCGGTTCAAATTGAACTTCTTGGCATAGACCGATTAATTGAGTAAAAACTTACCCATTTAATCAACAAGTCAATAAGGGGGGTTTGCTTTTGCCAAATCCTGGCAAAGTCTCCATTGTTGGTTTAACTAAAATAAAATGGCAGACGAAGAAAAACAATACGACTTTCTCTCGATTGAGAAAAAATGGCAAGAATTCTGGGAAGAAGATAAAACCTTCCGAGCTGAGGATATATCAGAGAAACCAAAGTATTATGCTTTGGATATGTTCCCCTATCCTTCTGGGGCTGGCTTGCATATCGGGCATCCTGAAGGTTATGTCGCATCGGATATTCTCGCCCGTTATAAAAAAGCCTCTGGATTCAATGTACTCCACCCTATGGGCTGGGATGCATTTGGGCTACCCGCCG
>CAWUUU010000248.1:0-3548 GCA_963924995.1 uncultured Opitutales bacterium | reverse complement strand
ATCCTAGGCAATTCAGGCATCAAACGAATCATCAAAAAAATGGTCAAATCCGCCGAGGCTCACATGTTCAAAGTGACCGAAGATATTGTGGATGAAGCCGGCATCGCGCTTGAGAAAGAACTAAAATCCGAAATCACCCGCCTGCAAAACCTCGCCCGTCTCAACCCATCGGTCGACCAATCGGAAATCAAAAACTTACAAACCCACCAAACCGAACTTGAAGAAGCCCTCGCCGAAACCCGCTTCCGCTTGGACTCACTCCACTTGGTGGTGTGCGAGAATTGAGAATAGAGGTTTCCCCCACTTCATCAATCGCCCTCCTTGACTACTTTTTTTAATAAGCTAGTTTAGAGTTTGTATGGAAAATAAGGTAAAAGTTCGAAAAAAGGTGGAGGAGGGGGCATCCTTGTGCACTACGGAGTCACCCAAATGTGGCATTCAAGTAAATGCGGAAAAACCTCACTTTAAGAAAAAGATGCAAGTGGCAGAGAATGCTATGCACCGATACCGCAGTACCTTTAACAAACTAGCTGAGTAGAACCCTCGCGCCGAAAACCGCTTTTGCTTGGATTGGCTGCACCTGGTGGTGTGGTAGAATTAAGCGGTTTTTTTCCTTCACTCTTTCTTTTCACCCATCAAACCGAACTCGAGGAAGCTCTTGGCAAAATCCGGTTCCGATTAGACGAATGCCTGGTCTGACCCTGAAGCTTTATGTGTGCTTTTTTAATTTTGTCCTACGGGTCTAGGTTTATGTCTCTAAAAAATTTTAGACATACTGTGCCAGGATCGAACATTGACATCGGATCGAACTCCCGTCCAGTTGCCGCCATAACAGAGCCCGGTGTTTATCTTTTGATTCCCAGCGAATGATCGCCACTTGTTTAAATTGCCCAACCATGAAGGGATAAAGGTCTCACCTGATTTGATTTCAATCGCCTCTAAATGGCTGCCATTTTCTAGTATCAGGTCAATTTCTAGCCCAGCACGGTCTCTCCAAAAGAACATGGAAGCATCCACCCCTTGATTTAGTTTCGTTTTGAACACATCTGCCACCACCATATTTTCAAATAAATTGCCGCGTAGAGGGTGGGTTCTCATTTGAGCTTCTTCCTGTATTCCCAAGAGTCGGCAGGCAAGCCCGACGTCATAAAAATAGAGTTTGGGGGTCTTCACCATTCGCTTCCTAAAGTTGCTGGAATGCGGTTTTAGCGTAAAACATATATAAGAGGCTTGCAACACACTAAGCCAGGACTTTGCAGTCGGAACCGTTATGGAACAATCATTGGCAATTCTACTTAAGTTTAGAAGTGACCCGACATTGCCCGCGCAAAGCGATATGAAACGCAGAAAGTGATCCCGATTTTTAATGGACATTAACTGGCGGATGTCTTTCTCAATATAAGTCTCGATATAGGCGTTGAGCCAGTGACGTGCTGTGCTGTCACCCGATACGATTCTAGGATAGAAGCCGTGAAATAAGTTGTGATCGATAGATTGCGTAAATATTTTCCCATTTTTTAATTCCGCAATAGAGAAGGGGAGTAATGATAGGTTGGCTACCCGTCCTGCTAGACTCTGCGAAATCTGACGATTCAACTGAAATTGTGATGAACCGGTTAAAATGAAGAGACCATTTCGCTTATCTTCGTCGATAATGCGCTGCAGATAGTTGAATAGCTCAGGGCAGCGCTGCACCTCATCCAATACCGCACCATTTTGGAATTGCCCCAAAAAGCCGCGTGGGTCCTCTTTAGCAAATTGATACTGATCAAGATCTTCGAGGTTAATATAGGGCTTAGTTTTAAAGAGTGCACGCACAAGTGTGGTCTTTCCAGATTGCCGGGGACCTGTTATCGCCACGGCAGGAAATTCTTTAGCGAGTTGAGCGACGAGTCCTGCAGAATCTCTCTGAATCATACCTTTAATATAATTAGGCATATTTAAATTACAACTTTAAATTAGCCGAATAAGCTTTTAAGGAGTTTTCCACACACTTAAGTGATAGACCGGATCGGATACCGACACTCTTTAATCCTCACTCTTCTTAATTCACCATTCCCATTTCAAATACTTCACTCTTCAAACTTCACTTTTTATTTAAGCCCAATCTTTTCGCCCGATCATGAAGAATTGCTCGGTACCCCAACTGACGATCTTCAGACAAGAGGCTCTGCCTAATCAATTCGTTAAATGCAGGCATCGCTTTCTGTAACTCTTTAACAATCTTGTCAATCTGACTCTCGTTCAATTTCAGACGCTCTTTGCAGAAGTAATCCAGCCATAATTCCTTAGTAAGTTTTCTCTTTTTTCCCTGCAAGGGCAGGGCACTCTCTTCTTTGGCATTTTCTAAAACCAAGGTTGAATTCAGCAGATCATAGGCAGGCGTTAAAGAAACAACGCCATCCTGCATCCAAATCGAAAAATTCTTTAGGTGCATGTCCTCATTTCCGGTAAGGAAGCAAAACAGCAGACGCTTGGCCAATTTGGGTTTTTCGATCGCAGGGAAAGTGCAGAACTGTTCGACCAGTTGAACCACTCGCTCCAAGGAACTGTCATACTTGGTTACGCGCGTTGCACCTGAAAGCTGGGCAAAGTCCTCCACATGGACTTTCCCGGTACGCCCCTCACGGTCATAGCGCTTCACAAAATAGACCCAGCTGGCATCCTTAGCACGCAAAAGCCCATGCACCGGCACTTCAATTCCGACTTCGGCTGCCATGCGCATAGTCAACGCCTCATTCGCTGGCACCTCTTCGTATGCCAACGGATTTGGCTTCAGAATAAATCGTCCCCCCCGGTCCACCAATGCAAAAGAGGAATCTTTCAATTTCAGGACCGCCGAAAGCTTAGGCTGTACGCCTTGAATCGACATTTTGTCCGAACGTCGCCGCACCTCCGCTAGCTGTGCGGCATAGGAGTAGTCCAAAGGCACTAAATGATTAAGTTTTGAGTGAATGCTCCTCAAGCCAGCCACTGAATAACTTCGTCCCGCCAGCAATGGCTCTAAGTTGATCGGACAATACGCCATGACTAGTCTTCCTTCGTCTCGGGAATAAAACCTTTTACAAGGCAGACCGAAAGAGAACCGACTAAATCCTGACCGACCGTCACCAATTGCGTAAAGCAGTCATTACGATCAATCTTTTGTTTTTTTAGAAGTGCTTGTAATTGCTCACCCTCCGGCAACAAACCATCCAATACAGCAGGAAACGCCTCAAAGACATAAGGCTCTTTGCGAATCGGAAGTGTTAGTGAAATAGGAATCTCCGCATAACCATCGACATACGCAAAGCCCCAGCCACCATCCTGTGCCTCTTCTAAGTATCCAGCAAGTATCCCAGACTGGAAGATCTCTGCCCTTCGAAGAATCTTCGTCTCGCTATCTGTCATTCAGACTCCTTCCGGGATTGTTTCCACTTATCCACCAACGGACCAACAGGCTGCAACTCAACATTAAGAACAGTCAGGATTGCTTCGACATGCATCCAAACGGTTCTGCCCTTTCCGGCCTCCAAGTCCTGAACGACCGATCGACTGACACCCACCAA
>CAWUUU010000247.1:0-20189 GCA_963924995.1 uncultured Opitutales bacterium | reverse complement strand
GGTTGGGAATCGTCTGGTTGTGCTTGTTGCCAGGTAGCAAAAAGGTCGCCGTTTTTAAGAAATATCGCAGATGCATAACGACTGCATCCCGTTGAGTGTGGAGATATGAATAATGGGAATTCCGTTGAGATGGGTACGATTTTTGGAAATTCATTATCCCACCCCCAAGCGAGTCCACCTAGTTCCTCGCAGGAGTATCCTCTTGGTCTTTTAGCTGCTTTGGGATTTTGATCGAGTGGGCGTAGGCATTCTGCTCCATCGTAAAAATAGAGGGATAACGGTGGTAAATTTATAAATGATCCGATTTGTGGAATCGGGAGTCTTTCAGTTATTCGTGAGCAGGCGACATCCCAACTGTTACCTCGTGGAAGAATAGAATCTGATATCTTAGTAAATGAAGACTCATTATTGTCAGCAAGAGCAAGACCAGTATTTGAACTGGACCAAGAGAAGGGATGATTGCAATAAATCAGTTCGGTCTGATCGTTTTTAAAGCGTGTGGCAACTGGGTCTTTTATGTGTAGCGTATTGGCGTCTTGTGTTGAAACCACAGTTTTTATGGTGGAGATGTCTAATGACTCAACGCTGGCTGAACCTGCTATCATATCAATTGACCAAACTCCTGTTCCTGGTTTTTGAAAATTAATAATCTGCTTTGGGTAAGCGATATTCTTTTCAGTGGAAATAAAAAGCTCGGTCACTTTGGTCTTTTTGTCCTGTAATAAACAGCCACCTTCGATTGAGACAATATCAGAGGAATGAGCTAAGTCTGATTTAGAATAAGAAAGAATCTTTTTAAACTCTTGGTCTGAATGATTGCTTGCAAAGATTGCAAATTCTAAGCCTCTTGCTCCTGCACCAGTACCAGTTCTTGAGTCGCCAGCATTTCGATATCTACCACAGACTAAGATTCTACCCTCTTCTTCTTGAATAATATTTCCCCCGCCAAACCAATAACCAGATTCTTTTGCTTGTGCGGGAATTAGGATTTGTGCTTTGTGTTGATCTATAAGCCGAAGTCCAAGTTCACGCAATTGATCGATATGCCCTTGCCCCAGAATCATCTAAGCATTCCAGCACCAAGTGTTTCATTAGTAAATGGATCTACTAATATAAAACTCCCTGTATTTCGATTCCTTCGATAAGTGTCATGAAAGACTGGTTGTGAAACCCTGAGTGACACTCGGCCGATTTCATTCATGTCAAAACTTTCCGCATCCTCCATTTTTCTTAGAGAATTAACATCCACTTTATAACGAATTTCAGATATAATAGCTTGTGCTTCTTTTGTTGTATGGCGAAAGATAAACTTAGCTCCTTTGGTCAATTTCCTATTCCCCGAAAACCAGCAAATGAATGCATCGAGATCCTGCGATACCTTGGGTTGATTGTTTGGTTTTACAATCATGTCCCCTCGACTGATATCAATTTCATCTTCGAGTTTTATAGTCACAGACTGGGGGTGAAATGCTTCCTCAATCTCCTTGTCCCCCATTAAGATTTTAGAAATTTTCGTAGAAAAGCCAGATGGTAATACCGTTACTTTATCTCCAGTTTTAAAAACTCCCCCTGCTACCCTACCCGAGAAACCACGAAAGTCATGATGTTCGTCAGAGTGTGGACGAATAACCCATTGAACTGGGAAACGTGCATCCACATGATTACTGTCAGAGCCCACATAGACATTTTCCAAATGGTATAAAAGCGGAGAACCTTTGTACCATTTCATGTTTTCAGATCGGTCAACAATGTTGTCACCTTTTAGAGCACTGATTGGAATGAAACTTAAATCAGTAACATTTTCGAGTCGTGAGGCAAAGTCGGTAAACTGGCGAAGTACTTTTTCGTAGGCATCTTCTTGGTAGTCGACCAAATCCATTTTATTAATACATACGGCAACATGCTTTATCCCTAATAAATCTGCGATAAAGGTATGGCGACGGGTTTGTTCAACTACTCCATTCCTTGCATCAACTAAAATGAGGGCAAGGTTAGCTGTAGATGCTCCGGTGACCATATTTCGGGTGTATTGAATATGCCCAGGAGTATCAGCAATGATAAATTTTCGTTTCGGGGTGGCAAAATAACGATAAGCAACATCGATCGTTATCCCCTGCTCTCTTTCCGCTCTAAGTCCGTCAGTCAAAAGAGCTAGGTTGATGTGCTCGTCCCCCCTTTGCTTGCTGCTTCTTTCAATTGCTTCGAGTTGATCTTCGAAAATGGCCTTAGTGTCATGAAAAAGTCTCCCAATTAAAGTACTTTTTCCGTCATCCACACTTCCGGCTGTGGTGAAGCGCAAAAGATCCATATCAAGATAGTTATTTAGGTCTGTCATTTTATATAAAAATTTGAATTAGAAGTAACCTTGTTTTTTTCGATCTTCCATTGCAGCTTCCGACCTTCTGTCGTCGGCACGCGATCCTCGCTCAGTCACTCTTGATGCAGCTACTTCCGCAATAACTTCATCAAGGCTTGATGCACTAGATAAAACCGCTCCTGTACAAGTTGCGTCACCTATAGTTCTAAATCGTACCTTTTCAACAGTTGGCGATTCATTATCACGAGGGGTTACAAAGTCAGATACAGCTAATAGGCTACCATTACGATTAACGACTTCTCGTTCGTGGGTAAAATAAAGATTAGGCAGTTCAATCTTTTCAATTTTTGTATATTGCCAAACATCCATCTCCGTCCAATTACTGAGCGGAAAAATACGGAAGTTTTCTCCCTGGGCTTTTCGACCATTGAACAGGTTCCAAAGTTCGGGTCTTTGATTTTTGGGATCCCATTGACCAAAGGCATCACGATGTGAGAAAAATCTTTCTTTTGCACGTGCTTTCTCTTCATCTCTACGACCACCTCCTAAGCAGGCATCTAGGGATTCTTTTTCAATAGTCTCGAGAAGAGTTACCGACTGAAGAGCGTTCCTGCTTGCATTTGGTCCGGTTTCCTCGATTGCCGTTCCCCGGTCTATTGAGTCCTGTACATGACCAACAATTAACTGAACGCCAGTTGCTTTAATAAATGAATCACGAAAAGCAATCGTCTCGGGGAAATTATGACCAGTATCCACATGGACGAAAGGAAAAGGGACTTTCGCAGGACTGAACGCTTTGGTGGCAAGGTGAGCCATTACAATAGAGTCCTTGCCTCCGGAGAAAAGGAGTCCTGGGCGTTCAAATTGAGCTGCGGTTTCACGGAGAATAAAAATTGCTTCCGATTCTAACTGTTCTAGGTGAGTTAAGTTGTAGTTATGCATATGAAATTAGATTTGAACTTCTTTAATTATTCTACAAAAAAGTTCTTGAGATGAATTCTTGGGCGATTCTGATTCAGTATCAATTGTAATCCAAGGATTACTGGGCGGTTCAAATGAAGAAGATGCTCCGGTGAAGTTATCAATTTCCCCTGCTTTGACCTTTGCGTATAATCCTTTAACGTCCCTACCTTGGCATGTTTCAAAACTAGCCTTGATAAACACTTCCCGGAAGGAGTCTTGGCCGATAATACCTCGAGCGGACTGCCTGAATTGTTCTTTGGGGGAAATAAAAGATACAATTACTACAAGTCCGTTGGATACTAGTATTTTGGCTATTTCACTTACTCTCCTTAGATTTTCTGCTCGGTCAGACTCGCTAAATCCTAAGTCTTGGTTGATTGTACTTCTTAGGTTGTCCCCATCTAAGACTATCGAATGAATACCTGCGTTGTGTAAGTCTTTTTCAAGATGAACAGCCAATGTGCTTTTCCCCGAACCTGACAATCCGCAAAACCAAAAAACATATCCTTTCTGTCCAAGTAAATTCTCCTTGTCGTTACGATTAAGTAAGCGATCACTGATTGGATGGATATTATTAGATTTCATTTTGCAGGCTAAAATAAAATGAAATACATTAGATTATATAAAAAGTAAAAGCGAGAACATGTCATAAATGAACTCGCTTGGTGGTGTGAGCAATTCCAACTGCTCATAGAATTTTCAGTGATTACTTCTTGGGGGCAGCACCTGCAAGATTTAAGGAGATCTCAATATTATTTGCTACTTTTTCAAGGCTTTCACCCTTTTGTATGTCAAAGTCATCTCGTTTTACTATGAACTTTGATCGTAGAATTAGGAGATCGCCTGGCGTACGATTGCGTTTAATTAATAAGTCTTTCAGATAGGTAATCTTAACTGGAATATTCATCTCAATAGTAATATTCTTGATAGACATTTTGCCTTTTGCATCTGCAATAACGTCATTCTTTTCCTTTCTTATATTATGGAGTCGAGAAAGCTGAAATTTAATTTCTGGAAACTTTTCAACATCTAACCACTTATCTCCATGCATATGCTCTTTCAGGAGTGGGTTCCCCACATGTAAACTTTTTGAATTTAGATAAATAGTTCCTTTTGTGGTTTTAGGGTTCTTTGGATCAAAACTAACATTACCCGATATTCCATCTGCAGAACCATTAATTGATTCCAAAGGCGCATCCATTTGGAAGATTATATTGTTCACACCTTTTGGGTCTTTGAAGTTGAAATCAATCGGTTTAGCCGAGAGGGATATTATAGGTAAAGTAAGTAATAGAATGAATTTAGACATTGGATAATTTAAAATAGTTTAAGTAAGATACTTCAACTACATTATTAGTAAAACAGCAAGAAACTATATATTGTCTTAAATTCGCTAACGAGTTGTTTTTTATTACTAGTCTGAGAGTGCCACATTTAAAGGTAGCAAAAGAGAAAAAATAAAAGTTTATCTAGTCAAAAAAACTTAAGCACGTGGATGAGATAGACCATGTACTTCTTTTAATCGTGCCACTGATACATGTGTGTAAATTTGGGTGGTGGATAGGCTCGAGTGTCCTAACAATTCCTGCACGGCGCGAAGGTCAGCTCCATTGTCAAGAAGATGGGTAGCAAAAGAATGCCTTAATTTATGCGGGGTCAAGTCGGATGGTAATTCTGCGGAGTTTAGGTATTTCTTAAGTAGGAGTTGAACGGATCTAATCGATAATCGTTTGCCATTTTTATTAATAATAACTGGTTTACTAGATGAAGAATCTTTAACATGTAGTTCTCTAAATTTAGATAAAGTTTTGATTGATCTATGCCCCACCGGTGCCACCCTTTGTTTGCCTCCTTTACCTAAGACTTTAACGGAGGCATCTGTAGAGTTAATATCTCCGTAATTGATTCCAATGAGTTCACTCACGCGAAGTCCACCGGCGTAAAGTAATTCTAGGATTAATAAATCACGGAGTGCGTAAAAGCCAGAATCGTGATCGCGATCCTTTTCGAGTGTTGGTTGCTTGAGCAGTTTGAATACTTGTTTCTCAGAAAGGATTTTTGGTAATGTTTTTTCCGGCTTTGGTAAAGTTAGGTTGTGGAAAGGATTTGTTTTGACCCAGTTTCTGATCAGGCAAAATTTAAAGAAAGTCCGGATCCCTGAAGCATGATTTCTTAACGTCCTGCGCGAATATTTGCTTTGAGCTTCAATAATATAGGATCGACCGTGTGCCTTTGTCACTTCAGCGGGTTTGATTGGTCTACCCTCTAATTCCATTAACCATTTAAAAAATAATTCGATGGCATGTTGGTAATTTCGAGAGGTGTAAGTTGAAAGTCTTCTTTCTAATTTTAAATGTGAAATGAAGTCAGTGCATTCTTCTAATACAAGAACTGTCTTTTTTTTGTCTACTTTAACCTCTGCCATGTTTCAACAGCTAGTTCGTAGATTGCAAAAAAGAAAATGGTAATAAAGGTAATAACTGCAATTGAAAGATAAAAACTGAAACTTGTTTCTGGTCTTCTTGGTTGTTCTGGGCGGTACGCATCAGATGTATTGTCGTAGGGTTCTATTGAGACCACATTATGCGTTCTTTCCTCTCTGCTTCTCAATGGCTTTTTTGAACTCATAATTAATAAATTGCTTTGTTAATTAGAGAAAGGCAAGAGGAAGCAACAATAATCTGTTAACCGAAAAGGAAAGGTTCTATTTTTGAACGACAACCTTCAAAGTTGTCTTCTAGTAAATAATGTCCTGAATTTGCAAATTCATGTGTTTTCATATGAGGGAAACGCATTTGCCATTCCTTGAGGAAACCTTGATGAAAGCAAAAATCTTTCATTCCCCAACAGGCAAGAATGGGGGTTTTATTGTATGATTTTAAAGAGTCGGCAGTTTCTCGTAAAATGGGGAGGGTTGGATGACTTCTTTCATAAGGGATGTCTTTTACAAACCTCCACACGGCAACCCGATTTTTCCAATTGTTATATGGGTAAAGGAATCCTCTCTTTATCTCAGGTTTCAAAGAATTCCTAACTGCCATGTATGTCGCTGGACCTGCGAATCCATTGAGACCTCGAACCATTAGCGATCCAATGAATGGGAGTCGGCAAAATAAAATTCTCTTTGGGACATCGGTAGATGGAAAAGCAGCTGTATTCATCAATACAATCTTCTCTATCCTTTCAGGTTGATCTCGAAAAGCAGATAAGCCAATGGCTCCTCCCCAATCATGAACAACTAATCGAACACGATCGATTTCTAGGTGATCAAGTAAATCAATTATATTCTGGCCGTGGCTTTCTAAATTGTAAGCAAATTGAGGGAAATCGGGTTTTTCAGATAAGCCACATCCAATATGGTCTGGTACTATACACCTTCCATGCTCTCTCAGAGATAACACGAGTCGACGATAGAAAAACGACCAAGTCGGGTTACCATGTAAAAATAGAGTGGGAACTCCTTTGCCCTCCCCTTCATCTAAGTAATGGAGATTGAAACTGCTTTTTGTTTTAAACGAATTCCCCTCGAAGGGGTATTGCTCGGCAAGTGAGGGGTGAATTTTCAAGAGTTGATTGATAGCATGAGGCTGGATAATCCACTTCCGATGCCAAGCAGCACCGCTTTCTCATTTACTCTCCGCGGGGAGTCCTCACATGCCTGAGTATAGGTAAGTGGCAAAGATACAGAACCACAATTCCCCAGCGTTTCAAAAGTGGAGTAATTTTTGGACGAATCAAGTTCAAGTGCATTAAAGAGGGCTTGTGTATGTACTTTTCCAACCTGATGAGTGGTGATTAACTCGGGACTCGAAGGAGTCCATTTACTCAGTGCCATAAATTTCGCCCAAGCCCTTGTGGCTACAGATATACCTGCGTGCAGGAGTTCTTCGGAGTCAGTTTGCATGACAAGTTCATCTCCAGCAGTATCGCCTTCACAGAGATGATTAAAGGAGGTGTCAGTTTCGCAGGAAAAAGTTCCAAGTGTTGGACGGTTTCCTGAAGTTAGTTTTTTATTTACTAAAGACCAAGCAACAGCTCCTGCACCAATGGTCAAGTTGGCAAAGTAGGGCTTTATTTCTTTTCTGTTTAAATGACCTTGATTGAGAATTTTAATGGTACGATCGACCAACGGCTTGCCGTTTTCTCCAGCAACGATCATGGCTCGATTAATTTGACCTGACTCGATCATACTTCCTGCTAGAACAACAGCATTTATAAAGCCAAGGCAGGCGTTTGATATATCTAGAATTTGAGTACCTCCGCTTAAGTTAAGAAGGCCATGGACATAGGATGCGGTAGCAGGTTCGAGTCTGTCTCGGCAAACTGATGAATGGATCAGTAAATCAATCTCATCTTTGGCTACTCCTAGGTCCAGTAATTTTTGCCCCGCTTCCGCGGATGCAAGTGAAGGTCGATGGTTGGAGGGCCAAAACCTTCTCTCTTTGATCCCGGTCATAAGCTCAAGTCTGCCTCGGGGTAGTTTTAACCGGTCATAAAGCGGGCTTAGTTCACTCTCAATTTCTTCCGATGAAAAAACTTCTGGAGGCAAGGCAAATGCCATTGCCTCAATCGCAACCTGAGTGAATAGCTTACTCATTAATTTTCATCGCTGACTCTACGACATCTTGGTCGAAATAATTAAAGCCCATTCCTGCATCAATAACTATACCTTGTCCATTTATCCCAGATGAAGATGGACTCAATAAGAAACTGGCAAGGTTTGAGACTTCTTTAGTGGATAATGCTTCTTTGCGGAATGTTAATTTTTCTGCATATAAATAGTTGACCAAATATCCAGGGATGCCCGCAGATGCACTTGTCTTGAGCGGGCCTGCATTAACCGAGTTGAATCTCACTTGGCTATCCCGCGAGAAGGACTTGGCTAAGTATCGAACAGAGGCCTCAAGCGATGCCTTGATTGGTGCCATGTAACCATAGTTTTCTGCTGTTACAAAAGTGGAAGAAATCCCGATGGTTACCACTGACGCATGATCGTCGAGCATTGGTTTGCATACATTGGCTAATTCGACAAGTGAGAAAGAGGAAATTTGGGTCGCTTGTAAAAAATCCTTACGTTTAGTTTTGTGAAAGGATTGTAAACCCTCAGAATAATTTGCGAATGCAATTGAATGCAAGATACCATTCAGTTTTTCACCGTCTAACTTATTCTTGAGATCAGTCCCAAGCTTTTGAATCTGATCCTCATCTTCAAAATCACAAATAAAAATAGATCTGTCTTTTAGGATTTTTTGGAGTTCATCTTTTCTTTTCTTACTTCTAACTGAATAAAAAACCTTGGCCCCTTCAGACTCAAGTAATTGGGCAACCGAGAACGCAACGCTTTTGCGGTTGGCTACACCAACAACGAGGAAGTTCTTTCCATTTATATCAAGGAAGCTCATACCCTCACGCTTCGTTTTTTACAAGTGCGAGTGCGAATGAAATCGTCAATGCAGTTTTTTCGTTATTTTTAATTTCTCCTGTAAGATTATAGAACTTCCCAATATGTTCCTTTAATGAGACAGAAATTTCAACTTGATCTCCAGGTAAGACCATTCGTTTGAAACGTGCATCCCGAATTCGGGATAATACAGGAGTAACCTGATCATCTTTGAGAGATTGATTATCTAAGTAATCCGCAAGAAACACTGCGCCAGTCTGGAAAACAGATTCACAGAGAAGGACGCCTGGCATAATTGGATTACCGGGGTAATGGCCTTCAAAGAAAGGGAAGTCAGGGCGAACTGAAAGACTCGCTTTCGCACCACTGTCAGTAATTTCTAAAATCTTATCAATGAATAAAAAAGGTGGTCTATGGGGTATTCTTCTGTGAATTTCTTCCATGAAATCTGAATATTTTGAATGAATAGAAAATTAAAATTTATTAAACTTTAGGTTTTTTACCGAATTTTTCTCGTAGAAAACTATCAACCTTATTCGCGGTAATTACACCATAGTTCATCGTCCCTAACCAACCCGACATGATGATCCCAACAGAACCTGCATGAAATAAACCCGGTGCATGCTTAGGTAGAGAAGAAGAAACATCAAGTCCTTCGAACTTTGTACCAAAGGAAGCACCAGATGCATGCTGGGTGTAGTATTGAATTGTTCGAGGGGTTGCTGCCTCGATATGGTCGATTTTACCTCTAATATCAGGAATGATTTTCTCGAGTGCGATCAAAGACTCTTCACAAAGCCGGTCCTTTTCCTTTTTATATTCTTCATCAGATAGATTCTTCCAATCCTTCCATTTTGCATTAATTGAAGCCACAATGCTGTACATCGGATCCTTTCTCTTGGGTCGGGAGTCAGGGTAATAAACTGAAAACGTACGACTGGTCGTGTGGAAATCGGTTAATTCCTCAGTGGAGAATGAATTAGACTCGGATGTGAAAATAAGATCACCCACATTTGGAATTGACTCACCTTTCTTCAACCCAATGTAAACCTGGCATGAAGTTGAGTTAAGGCGAACAGAAGAGGCTTCCTTGGCAAAGGCTTTTGGTAGTTTTGAAAGACCAAAAAGTTTCTCAATTGTATTTTTTAAATTTGCGTTTGATAAAACTGCTCCACAATTAATTTTTTGCCCATTGACTACAACTCCTGAAACATGATGTTGGCCATTACGTTCCTCAGTCAAGAGGGATTCTACATTGCATTGCCTTCTTAAATCAGCGCCATTGCCCCTTAATTCCTGAACCATTTTCTTAATCAGGGAGTCAGTGCCATCTTTAAATGTATAGATTCCCTTTCTCATGAAATTAGTAAACACTATGCCGTAAGCGATTGCAGGATCCTTAAATGAGGATCCATTTGCATAAGCAATAGGTTCTAGGAGCAATCTTTTGATATCATCACGACCTGGGAAAAATTGTTCTAATAAATCCCCGATTGTTCTGCCATCCTTTGCGAAGTAATCCATGGTTCGTAAATGCTCGAAGAACTCCTCGACTTTACTACGGGCAACTTGAAAGGAATCTTGAAGGATTTGGGTAAAATCGATCCGATCAAATGTGGTCTTTAAGTCATACTGAGGATTAACAAATCGAATATTTTTTAACTGGACTATTGATTCGGCTATTTCCTTGGTCCAATACCTACGACACGACTTGATCATTCCAACGGGGAATCCATGTAACGAAATATCAAAGATATGCCCGCCCGCTCTTTTGAACCAAGTCGCAAGACCTCCAAATTGATAATGATGCTCGAGTAAAAGGACTGAATGACCTTGTTTCGCAAGGATATTGGCACCGGTTAACCCCCCTAACCCACTACCAACGACAACAACATCATAGTAATCTTTAATATTTAGTAAGGGTCTATTAGGCATTATTTAACCCTATTAAATAAGGTTGTCGGGGACAAGTTCTGAATCTTATTGATTTCGTTTGAATTTCAAGAATCCCTGATTGCTTGGAAGAAATCATCAGGTTGCTGATCATCAGGATCTCCGGGAGACATTAAGGAATCGAGTTCTAGTTGTTTTAAAATCATAATTTGTTCTTCTGTTAATTCATTCTTTGATATGGTTAACTTCTTTAATGGCATATCCAACAAAGGCGACAGGTCATCGAGATCCAACCCGACAATGTTCAACTCCCTGATTGGGCAGGATCTAACTGAACTTAAAGACTTAACGGGAGATCCAGGAAGGAGTAAGATTTCAATTGGGCAATTAGAAAGTGGACTTAAATCGTTGATATTAGTGGCCCGCATTTCTAATTTTCGAATCGGGCATGATGAAATAGGCGATAATGAACGAACGGGTGTTCCGCTGATTATTAATTCATCCAAAGGTGAATCTGAAAATACAGATAAATCTGAGATTTCACATTTGAATAAGTCGACTATTTCTAAAGGCTTGCCCTTAAGTGAGTTTAGGGATTGTTCGTCAACTTGAGTGTGAGACAAGTAAAGGTTTTCGATCGGGGCAGAGTCGAGGAAATCAAGAGATTTTACTTGAGTCTTTCGTAATGAGAGTTCTTCCAGTTGATGGATTGATAATGAATTGAAATCCGTCGCATTTATACCATCTAAATGTAATTTCTTAAGGGTGAATTGCTCAAGTTGAGCGAAATTCTTGAGACTTGATTGAGAAAGCCTCAATCCTTGTATTGGGAAAAATGCAAGATGTTCAAGTGGCGGTTCCCCAGGATAATCAAAATCAAATTCAATGATCGGAAGATGGGCAATTTGGGCAAGTGATGGATGGTTGTCATTTAACAGTTTAACGCCCACGCCACCGGCCAAAAGGTAAACTTGTGTTTCAAATCCCTTATCAAGAAGTTCTCGAGTACAAGAGTTTTGTATTTCGTTGAAAGCGGGATGACTAGTCTGCCTTTTTTTCCTTATTTTAATTTTCGATCCTTGGAACATAAATCTTTGAATAGCGTAATTATTGGATTCAATCAATCTTAGCTAGCGGATAGGTTTTAAGTTGTCAGGCACAATAAAATCATTAGCACCTTAGAGATGCCCCTTTGGATGTACATCTTAGGCTGGTTCCTTTTGCTAATAAATACGCTATGTCTTATTCGCTTAGGAATACTCCCCGCTATTTTCTTCGCAAGGAATTATGCCATCTACAATAAAATATTTTGGGTGTCCCTGTTTGTCACACTAGTTTTCACTGGGAGCGAGACCATGCTCATCAAAATCTTGCTTGCCTTTGAGGTAAACTAGTTTTGAGAACTGATTAGCTTTAACTAAATCCGTTTGATTTTGATATTTCGAAACGCTACGGGGTCACTATGCCCCGCAAAGCCAAAATGCCCCTCCTTCAGAGAGAGACCAGGATGTTTTTGGTTCGCCATGAAGGTATCCACTTTAGATAAATCCTCATCCAGTAATAAATTTCCATTCAATATGACAATAACTCGAGATCCTTCGACAGTTACCTCCTGAGTATTCCACTCTCCTGTCTTTTTTAGTAAACCTCGAGGCGCGGCCGAAATACCGTAAGCAGACCCGTGGTACTGCCTTGGGTCGAGTTTAGCATATCTCGCGTGTTCGTTATCAAGAACCTGAAGTTCACACATCCCAGCATAAGCTGGGTTGCCCTTACCTGGGTAGCGAATGGCAAGACCATTATTGCCTCCGGGGGGTAGTTTAAATTCAAAATTGACAACGAAGTCCTGGTATTTTTCTTCTGTGAAAATAGTTCCTCCTTTACCCTTAATGCATTGAATAGATTTATCTACAACTTCGTAATTATTAACTGCCCCAGTCCAACCCTCGAAGTTTTTGCCATTGAAAACAACTTCAAGCTCTTCTTCATCACAGCAACTCGATTTTAACTCTTTAATGAAAATATTTTTCCACCTGATTTCTCCGCCATGGGTTTGTAGTTGAATTGGGCCTTTACTGATTAAGGGTTTTCTTTTTGATAAATTCGTCTTTCGATCCCAGTAATTGATGAGTGGTGCTCGATGAACAACAAGTTGTTCATTCAATCTGACCGATACAAGATCGCCAGTCATTATGACATGAAATTGATTCCACTGACCAAACGGCTTATCTGCATAAACAAGTGGGTCTTTACCTCTAGTCCCAGTCGGTCCATTATTCCATAATCCACCGGATCCTTTATCGGCCCCGAGTTTCCATTTCCCTCCTTCTTTGGTGGTGTCCCAAATCTGAATTTGAGGAACGCCTCGAAGATAAATTCCACTGTCAGCACCAGCAACAGTCTTATATTCAAGCATAAGTTCAAAATCGCCGTAGTTTTTTTCAGTTGATAGATACAAACCATGTCCATCATTGATTAGAATCCCGTTCTCTACTCTCCAATGCTTGGCTATATCTTGCTGACTACTGTCCCATTTTACTTTAAATTTATCTTCTGGTAGGGATTGCCACTTTTGGGGGTCTTCAGTTTTTAAACCCCACCATCCATCTAAATCCACACCATTAAAAAGAGAAGTGAAACCTTCAGGCGGAGAGGTACCGAATAAAAGTGTGTTAGCCAGAAGAAGAAATAAGAAGATTTTTTGCATAATAGTTTAAAGATGAAATGAAAGTTTAATTACAGATGATTGAATGATCATTGATCAAACCAAAAACAACGAAATACTATATTTTGTTCTTTGAACATGAAACTATTTTCATTCTTGTTTCCTATTTCTTATTTCATTTTTGAATTAGTCGTCTTCTGATTTAGCCTCGGTCGCATAATAAACCAAGTAAGTTAAATACTATTTTCGAGTGAATTAAATTACCGGGTGCGGGGGCTTCATCGCATCATGAAGGATGGGGATTATAGAACCTTCTCAATTAGGATTTCATGTTATAAAAACAGAAAACTATGGAGATATTTGTCGGATTGCTTCGTAAGTAGCAATTCCAACTGATACTGCGAGGTTAAGCGAACGCAATCCATCTTTATACTTCGGTATGGTAACTCGATTTTCACCAGCCCATTGGTGGATTTCTTCAGGAGCCCCCTTCCCTTCATTTCCAAATAATAGACCATCATTTGACCTGAATTCAGTCTCCCATAAAGTTTTAGTTGCGTGGGTACTAAAGAGGTGAATTCGCTTTGGTCTGTGTTCAGAATTTAGAAACTGCTCCCAATTGTCGTATTCAAAAACATCAAGAGACTCCCAGTAATCCATTCCAGCCCGACGCAAGTTTTTATCATTTATCTGAAAGCCTAAGGGGTGAATGAGGTGAAGTCGGCAATCAGCAAAAGCACAAATCCTTCCTATACTCCCGGTATTTTGGGGGATTTCAGGGCAATGTAATATTATATCAATCACCGCTTAATTGCATTCTTTAGTGCCTGGTCGGCTTCTCGTTGGGCAACTTGTTTTTTAAGGTCTTGTCTTTTGTCACGAAGGTTTTTCCCTGTCCCAACCGCGAGTAAGCATTTAATGAGGGCATCCTTGAAGTAAATCTTGAGTGGAACAATAGATTTCCCTGCGGCTTCAACTTCTACTCTTAATCTATCAAGTTCTTTTCTCTTAAGGAGTAGTTTCCTGGGTTGTTGAGTTGGATGATTATCCTCTCCTCCATATTCATATTCTGAAATATGGGCATTAAAAAGAAATAATTCGTCTTTAACAAAACTAGCAAAAGATTCTGTGATTTGTGCTGAACCTGCTCGGATGGATTTAACTTCCGTTCCACACAGCACAATGCCAGCCTCATATTTATCCTCTAAAGTAAACTTATGACGAGCTTTTGTGTTTGTTAAGACAGGTAAAACGCTCGAACTTTTCTTTTTTTTCGACACGGTGCAATTTAAATTCCCTTAACTAAAAGGGAATAGTCGTAAAAATGCAATCGAACTGTTAAGAACTAGTGCTATCCTCGGTCCACTCCTGATAAGAAATCTTCCCCTCAATAATCTCTCTCAAGGCGATATCTTCAGGTTCCAATTTCTCCAATGACTCAACTAAAGGCTTGTTGCCAAATTTAAGTTGCTTAGACCGACGAGACACCACATTTATGAGGGCATTGGGATCGGTTATTATTTTTTGGGCTTCTTTTAAGTATTCGTCTCTCACAATGTAAATTATCTATGGGGGGGCTATTATTTAGGAAAAGTTATATAATGAAATTATTAATAATAATTGCAACGAGTTTTTATCAAAATGATATCTAATTTAGGAATCGGACTGACTACATGTCAAAATAAAGAAAGTGCTAATACATTAACCCGTTCCCTATTAAATAAAGACTTGATTGCGTGTGGGCAAATTAATGGTCCAGTCACATCAATCTATTCTTGGAATGGTAAGTTGACGGAAAGCGAAGAGTGGCGAGTCGTAATGAAATTCAAATTATCAAATAGTGACAAAATAGAAAGAATTTTAAGACAAGAGCACGAGTACAAAGTACCACAATGGGTCTTTTGGAAAAGTCAAAGTTCAGAAGACTATGCAAGATGGGTCAATTTCCCATCCGTATGATTATTCTTCTGGTTTTGTTTTTAACAAGGAAACTACACGGTCTCCTTCTTTCCATTGACCACGTTTCCTTAAAAGCTCAACGCGTTCAAACCGCTTTAAAACATTACGTCTAACTGCTAATCCTCCTGGAGGTTTAAAACTTGGGTGTCTACTCATAAGTAATCTGAACTTAGCAAATAAATGATTTGTAGCAAGTAAAAAGCTAGAAATTATGGGTATATTAAGCAGGAATACCTACAGGTTCTGGGCCATGCCCAAGTTCATCTTCCTTTGACTTAGAATTTTCTTTTTCATCTTTCTTCTCATCACCATCAGAACCTTGCCCTTGTTTGCTTATGGGGACTGACTTAACGATTGGAGAGACAATCTCACCCTTGTCCAAAATTTCATGAATATGCTTCCCTTCAATAGTCTCATGTTCAAGTAACGCTTTTGCGGCAGTATGTAAGGCATCAATGTTCTCGTTAAGAATCTTTTTGGCTCGCGTGTGTTGAATATCGATAATTTCCTTGATCGCATAATCAATTTTTTGTGCAGTTTCTTCGCTGTAGTTTTGTGCGCGTGAAAGCTCTTTACCCAAAAAGACTTGATCTTGCTTGTCCCCAAAAGAGATCATCCCCAGATCACTCATACCCCAATCACAGACCATACTTCGTGCAATATTTGTAGCCATTCTAATATCTCCTGCTGCACCACTAGTAACATCGCCAATTTCAATTTCTTCGGCAGCTCTTCCCCCCATGGCACAACATACTTGATTAAGGACACGACGCTTACTGTGATTAAGGATATCCTTTTTAGGGGTAAACATGGTGCTGCCCAAACTTTGACCACGGGGAATAATTGTAACCTTATGAATGGGAAGTAAACCATCATCAACAACAGCCTGGATGATTGCATGCCCTGCTTCATGATAAGCGATTATCTTACGATCTTCGTCATCCATGACTCGTCTTCTTTCAGTTCCAAAAGAAATTTTCTCACGAGCGTCATCTAAGTCAATACGCTCGACCATTTTCTTACGTCTGCGTGCAGCAATTAAAGCTCCTTCATTAAGGAGATTGGCTAAGTCTGCCCCAGAAAAACCTGCAGTTGCACGAGCTAAAGAGTTTAATTCAACATCGTCTGACAGTTTTATTTTCTTAGCATGTACTTTTAAAATAGCATCACGACCCTCTAAATCAGGAAGATCGATCATAACTTGTCTATCAAACCGGCCAGGTCTCAGGAGGGCATTATCAAGAACATCAGGGCGATTGGTCGCGGCAATAATTATGACGCCTTCATGACCATCAAATCCATCCATCTCAACCAAAAGAGAGTTTAATGTTTGCTCACGCTCATCATTACCACCGCCAAGACCTGCTCCACGCTGTCTGCCCACTGCATCAATTTCATCAATAAAGATTAGGCAGGGTGCACTTTTACGTCCCTGTTCAAACATGTCCCTTACTCGGGCTGCCCCAACACCGACAAACATCTCAACGAAGTCAGAACCACTTATACTAAAAAACGGAACCTCAGCTTCACCAGCAACTGCTTTAGCAAGGAGAGTCTTACCTGTCCCAGGGGGGCCCACCATAAGAACTCCTTTGGGGATTTTACCTCCAATTTTTCTAAAACGCTTAGGGTCTTTGAGGAAGTCGACAATTTCTGATACTTCTTCTTTTGCTTCATCACAACCAGCTACATTATCAAATACAATTTTTTCGTTTTCTTTAGTCAAAAGCTTTGCTTTGCTTTTCCCGAAATTCAACGCCCCTTTTCCTGCCATTTTTAATTGCCTGACGAAAAGAAAGTACAGTAGACCAATAATTAAGAGGAATGGCAGAAGACTGAACAGTAAATCTGTCCAAATAGTAGTTGATGGATTTTCTCTAAGCTTCGCACCCAAAAGGCTTCTTAATTCTTTATACTCGGATTCAGTTACGCGTCCCTTGACATAAAATGGGAGCAATTGGTACTCATCTTCATTACTCGTGGCCAAGTAAGCTGGATTTTTAAAGTTTCCTTGGATCGCATACCACTCATCACCGCCTTTGGGGTCACTTTCGATAACTGCTTTCTCTATATTACCGTCCCGGGCTTCAAGAATTAAATCATTGATTGAGGTAATATTGCTATGCGAAGGAGTGATTTCTTGAGATTGTGCCATCGCAAGCCCTATTATTGCCGCAAGAACTGCTAGCCAAATAAGTAAGACTTTTGGGTGAAAGTTTTTTGGCTTTTCATCGCCGTCCTTTTTTGAGTTGTTTTCCACAAACTAGCATAATGAAGCAGTTTTATTGTAAGTCAAACGGATTACCCTAGTCAGACCACTAGAAACAGAGTAATTTCCTGCAGGAGGAAAGCCCGGAATCCAGACAATTTGATTGGAATTATTTACAATCATTGGGATCCTGGCTTTTTTTTCTTTGGTCCAATGTCTGTCAATCATCCAGTCTTTAACTTTTTTAGTACCGGGTGCACCGAGTGGGCTAAATCGATCGCCTTCAGTGCGAGTTCTTATGAACAAACCAGCACTTACTTGTTCGGTCGCAATGTAAGCATTTTGGCATTGGTCTACATTTCCCGAGGTAATCAACTTGAATAATTCCGAGTCTAATTTCATCGATTTCGCTTCAATGAAGTAACTGCTAGGCAGGTAAACTCTGTAGTTCAATGGTAGACTGCAAAGGCCCCATTGAATGCTTTCTTCTAATCGTTTTTCCCTCTTCAGAAAATTCTTATTTTTAATAAGCGTAAAAGACGGGGAGATGATTATTTTTAAATCTTGCTTATGGGTTATAGAATCCAGGATTTCATCGAGATGATATTGGTGAACCTGAGCTTGGTTCATTTCGTTAACTAACCAAAGCGTAATTACTTTTCTCACCAAGCCGCGCGGATACTGCATGAGTACATCCACTCGCAAATGCTCGGATTCTAAGGATTCCTTAAGAGTTTCTTTTGCCCATTGCTCAAGCGCATAATCCTGCTCATCCAAGAGATCTCGGGTGCGCTCCACTCCTTTAAGCAGATTTCGATCTGAATCTTTTTTCCACTGCGATAATGTATTTTTTCGAATCCGATTTCTTAAATAAATTATATCTTCATTGCTGGAGTCATCCCTCCAGTAAATCCCCGCTTCATTGAGAGATTGGCGAATCGAATCCCGAGGTAGTGTGAGTAAAGGTCTCACAAAATAGAATTGCCCGAATTCCTGGACAGGTCTTGGGGCACATATTCCCTCAACCCCTACTCCACGTGCAACCCTCCATAAAAAAGTTTCTGCAATGTCATCCAAGTTGTGACCTTGGATTAAAACTGTCGCACCTGTTCCTTTTATGGTTTCCTGGTAAAAAAACCTTCTCTGTTCTCTCAGCGTACCTTCGTCGGTTTTAGTTATGGATTCCGCTCGTCCGAGTTTAATTTTAAGTTGTAGTCTGCTTGCAATCTCTTCAACAAAAATTGCGTCTTTATTAGATTCATCTCCTCTTAGATTGTGATTGAAATGAGCGACGGTCAATTGATCTCTTATTTCAGGGAATGCGGCGTATACCAATAAAAGAATCAAGAGAGAATCAGCCCCGCCCGAAAAGGCAACTACCCATGGGGAATTGGTATTAGCCAATAAAAATTCTTTTGATTTGAAATGCCAACTGTTAACTGGAGATTGCCGGAGCAGATCTTCTGCCTTTTGAGCTAGGTCAAGCGGAACCCTAGGGCAATCATTCATTGAGTCACGAAAGGCCGATATATTCTTGAGGGAACCAACGATGTAAGCACTCGGGTATTTTAACTTTTCCGTCTTCTTGAAGATTATTTTCCAAAAGGGCGGCAAGAACACGGGGGATTGCAAGCGCTGATCCATTTAAAGTATGAACGGGACTTGGTTTTGCTCCCTCTTCTCTAAAGCGAATATTTGCCCGTCGTGCTTGAAAGTCTGTAAAATTACTGCAACTCGAAACCTCGAGCCATCTTTTCTGCCCCGCTGCCCAAACATCCAAATCAAATTGTTTAGCATGAGGGAATCCAATATCACCTGAACAAATAAGGAGAACACGATATGGAAGACCAAGTTTTTGAAGCAGACCTTCCGCATCGAGGCGCAAAGATTCGAGCTCGGAAAAACTATCCTCCGGGTGAACCCACTTAACTAACTCTACTTTATCAAATTGATGGAGTCGATTTAACCCTCGAACATCTTTCCCCCAGCTCCCCGCTTCCCGGCGAAAACAAGGGGTATAGGCACACCTTTTAATTGGCAATTGCTCACTTGGGATAATTTCATCGCGGAAGAAATTAGTAACTGGGACTTCGGCAGTAGGAATTAAATATAATTCTTCATTTTGGTCAAAATACATCTGTCCCTCCTTGTCAGGTAATTGTCCTGTGGCGGTTGCACTTTGAGCATTAACAACGATAGGAGAATGAATCTCTTCGTATCCATTATTTGAAGCTTCGTCTAAAAAGAAATTAATGAGAGCACGCACCAGCTTTGACATGTCACCCAAATAAAAGGGGAAGCCGGCACCTGCGACTTTAACTCCACGAGGAAAGTCGATCATCTGCTCAAACCATGGAATATCATAGTGAGCGAGGGAATGAGGATACTCTCCATCGATATTACCCCAAGTTGAAACCACTTGATTCTCTCCCTCGCCTTTACCATCTGGCACAGAAGAATGAGGGATATTGGGAATGGTTAAGAAAACTTCTTGAAATTTACCATCTGCTTCTTTTGCCAAAGCCTCAAGTTCCTTAACCTGGGCAGCCAAAGACTTCATTTCCTTTACTTTTTCGATAAATTCGGTGGAACCCTTTGGCAATTGCGACATCTCTGTATTAGTACTCTTCTGCCCCGCCCTTGCCTGTTCAGCTGCCGAAATTGCCTCCCTACGCTTTTGATCTAGTTCAAAGGCAAGATCTAATTCACAACTGAATTTCTTACGCCCAATGGACTGCGTGAGTTCTGCTAAGTTATTTCGGAAGTAATTTAGGTCGATCAT
>CAWUUU010000246.1:0-4511 GCA_963924995.1 uncultured Opitutales bacterium | reverse complement strand
CGACCTTCAGGGTTAAGCACTGCAAGACCTCCTGCTTGAACAATATTTGATGCACCATTAAAAAATGTGTTCTGACGACGAGTCCATAAATTATGCAAAACACCTGCTTCAGCATCCTCGGCAATACATGCCTTTGGAACAATTGTCCAAGCGAGACGAACGCCCGTAAAGCCAGCGGTTTTCGAAAAACTATTCAATTCGATTGCGCATTCGTGAGCACCTTCGATTTCATAAATACTTTTGGGTAATTCCGGGTCAGTTATAAATGAAGCGTAGGCCGAGTCATATAAAATGATCGCTTTTTGTTCTCGGGCATAATCAACGAAGGTCTTAAGTTGTTCCTTAGTCGCAACTGCACCGGTTGGATTATTCGGACTACAAAGGTAAATTAAGTCGACCTTTCCTTTTGGTAATTCAGGAAAGAAACCATTCTCTTCAGTACAGGGCATATAAACTAAGCCTTCATACCCATTCTCTCCAGACAAACCAGTTCTGCCCGCAATTACATTACTATCAACATAGACAGGATACGCTGGGTCCTGAACTGCAACTACGCAATCCTCGGAGAAAATACCTTGGATATTCCCTGAATCAGATTTTGCACCTTCACTCACAAAAACTTCGCTCGAATCTATTGACGCGCCTAGCTCATTATAAAAACCTGCTATCGCTTCGCGTAATGGCGTAATTCCTTCCGCAGGTCCATACCCCGAGTAAGTTTCCACATTCCCTAAATCGTCAACACCTTGACGTAAGCCAGTAAGCACTGAGGGTACAATCGGTTCTGTTGTATCACCGATACCAAGTCGCATTACTTGAACACCAGGGTTCTCGTTTAAAAATTGGTTTGTTCTTCGGGCAATCTCGGGAAACAGATAACCAGCAGAGAGTTTTTGATAGTTTTGATTAATTTTAGCCATAATAAAAAAGAAGATTAATATAGAAAGTAAAACGAGTTTGGCAACGGACAATCGTTACTCCCCTGTTTGTAAAAGTAAACCCTGCTTTCGGGCAGAACGAAATGCCAAAAGAAATACGCAAACTCCGCAGACAAAATAGAAGCAATTGAGTAAAAATGCCTTTTGGAGAAGATCCCCTCGCCATTGCCCTTCCAACACTAGGGCACGCATTCCCTCAAAGACATAAGAAGTAGGAATCAACTGAGCAATTTCCTGCAACCATGGAGGAAGCGTGGAGAGTGGGTAATAAATGCAGGACACTGGAGCAATCATGAAAGGAACTACCCAAGTTAAGCTCTCAGCACCCAAACCATACCGGATCAATATTCCAGTTACTACCTGGGATATTGCCCACCCCGTAAATACAAGATTAAAAAAGAAAGCTAATAATGGAAGCCCCATGTCAAAGACAGACACACCAAAAAATGGAATGGCCAGTAATGCGGCCGGTATCATGCCAATTAAAGTTCGAATCATACTGATAGATGCGAGTGCAACCATGAGTTCCCATGGTCGAAGTGGGGCAACAAAAAGATTGCCTAAATTTCTCGACCACATTTCTTCTAAAAAAGAAAGAGTGTAGCTTACATGGGACCGAAAAAGAGAGTCCCAAACCAAGACGACAGAAATAAGAATACCCGAAGCAGTAATCTCAGGCTGACTTGCACCAAAATGAAGAGAGACAAAGCCCCATATAATAAGCTGCATAGTAGGCCAATAAGAAATCTCAATAATACGTGGCCAAGAACTTCTGAGTACATAAAGATATCGGAGCAAAAGTCCTTGAATGCGAGAAATGGAACCCGACTTCATTCTTCTTTCCCCCTACTTACATCCAAAAAAACTTCTTCCAGTGTTTTTCGATCATACTTTTGTAAAAGAGCTTCAGGAGAGCCCTCTTCAACTAATTTCCCCCGACGAAGCAAAAGAACATTTTCACATAGTTGCTCAACTTCTTTCATGTCATGGGAAGCTAGCAGTATCGTCCCCTTACTTTCCTCTTGATATTCTTTAAGAAATGCTCGAATCCACCCCACCGTCTCAGGGTCTAAACTTGCGGTAGGTTCATCCAAGAGCAAAAGCTCAGGATGGTTAATCAATGCCTTAGCCAGAGAGACTCGGGTTTTTTGCCCTGCAGATAGCTTCCTTAATCTACTATCAGCAAATTCTTCAAGTCGAAATGTTTCAATCATCTCCAAAACGGCATTCCTTACATCTTTCAACCCATATAGTTTTGCATAGACAGTCAGGTTCTCACGCACCGTTAAACGTTGGGGTAAATCAACATAAGGTGAAGAAAAATTCATTCTCTTTAATGCAGGATAACGATTCTTAATAAAATCATAACCGAATATACTAATCTTTCCCTCACTAGGAAGAAGCAAGCCGAGCAACATGGATAATGTGGTTGTTTTCCCCGCACCATTTCCACCAAGAAGAGCCGTTATTGAGCCTTTATTGAGTTCTATACTCAAATTATCAACTGCTCGAATAGGTCCGAAATCCTTACTTAGGTTCTCTGTTTTTAAGACTATGCTCATCAATACATTAATAAAAAAATTTCATAAAGAAGAGATTTCTATCCTTAGGGGCAAGCTGATTAGAACTAATTGCTGAAACTTCCTACCTTGGGTTTAGTCAAATGTTAGTTTCATTAGCTGCTGACTGAGTTCGCCCGCCGCATCCTCAATCGAACCATGATTAAGTAGGTCAACTGCACTTACAAGATGAGTGCGGACTAACACCGTTGAAAAAGGAAATGGAATGACAAAACGATCCCATGAGTTTAGCTGAAAGTGTCGACCATATTCAAAAGTTACTAATAATAAGGGTACTTTAGATAGTTTTGCCACTAAGATACCACCCGCTTTCGCTCTGTAACAGGGCCCCCTTGAGCCATCTGGAGTAATCCCAATGTCATGGCCGTCTTTTAATTTCCTAACCAAGTCTCGAATTGCTTTGGTGCCACCCCGACTACTGGAACCTCGAACAGAATAAATGCCCGACCAGCCATAAAATGCTTCGAGCCAAGCACCATCTCGACTTCCGCTAATTAAGCCAAAGCATTTCCTTTTCATCCTGAACCTCCTTTGCCATTCCCCTGCAAGAAAAAGGCGATTGTGCCAAAGGGTAATGATGACGGGGTATTGATTTCTTTCAATTTCTTGCTGACTGGCCGAATCAGAAAACTTGAAGCGGATGGTTCTAACCCAAAGGCGATACAATAAACCAAATGGAAAAAGGATGCATTTATGTTTAAACCCCAATGAAAATGGGGACTGCGGGGCGACCCGCTGAGGCTCAATCATTGATTGAATCAAAAATCAAAGTTCGCACCAAGTTCAGCAATATGTGCAGGGACTTCATTTTCATGAAAATATCGATATCCAAGACTCAGTGCAAATAACTCACTCATTCTCCATGAAATACCGACGTTGCCGGTAAGAAAAATATCATGATCTTTTCTTGTGCTAAGATCTCTATTATCCTCAATTAAAGACAAGTAATAACCAAGCCCAGCTCCAGTGTATAGTTCAAATGATTTGGATATACTAAAACTGTATCCCAAGTCTAAATATCCCGCAAATGTTTCACTACTTCCAGTTAAGAACTTGGTCGGTAAATTTAATTTTGAATCATTGTGAAAAGAATGCCTTTTATAAGACCCACCCAATCCAATTTTAAAATTATTAACCTTAAATCCGCCTGCCATGGTGGTTGAAAAGCCCGGATCGTATCGCTTGTAAGAATGAACTGACTTGTGAATTTTATGAGCAAAGGACATTCCTGGACTTATCAAGAAATAATAACCCAAACCTTTTTCATTATTGGGATTGAAAGTGCTCACCACTTTATCATCCTTAGTAAAGGTACCAGGGGAATTCACATTAAATGCAAGTTTATCTTCTGAGGGTTGCGGGATAACGGGAATACCAACCGTAGAAATGAAATCAGGTTGGGCGGCAGGATAAGCAGGAATACTCTCAGTTCTAGGTTCAAAAACGGGTCGTGCAGGTTGATTCGATGTATCGAAAGGAGTTTGAAAGTTTCCCTTCGAAGAAAGGCCGTAGAATATCTTGTCAAATCGGTCTTGTAAGTTATGTAATTTCTCAGAGTAGTTATTTAACTCACCCTTCATTCCATAAATCCTTTTTTGCTGATAAAAACTCTTATCATCAATATTCTCGTAGTAATCGACCACCGCTTTCCTAGAAGACTCAGAACTGTATTCAGGATTAAATTCACCCTGAGAAAGCCCGGATGAACTGAAAGCTATCAGAATGAGAACGAATAAGGCGGGTAAAACGAAATAGGTTTTATACAGGTGATTCATATATTAGGTAATAACGAATGCAAAAAGTTAATCGCCTCATAGCAAGACTAAAGATTATTTTTTTGTAATTCGGGTTGTTTTTTTAGAAAGAGTTCTTTTGAAATAAAAATATAATATATGAAATGCGAAAAAATATAGAATGTTTACAATAATTCCTCCCATTAATGCCACACGAATTCCTTCTTCTTGACGAACCGCTCGGCGATGGGCCACTAAAT
>CAWUUU010000245.1:0-2782 GCA_963924995.1 uncultured Opitutales bacterium | reverse complement strand
GGCAGTCTTCGGATGCTAATCTGGTGATCATAGATGAGGGGAAACACACGTTTCCATCCCGAACACGCTCGTTAAGCCCTCAATCGCTGATGGTAGTGCAGCCTTGCTGCTGTGTGAGAGTAAGTTGTTGCCAGTCTTGCGACCCGTGTCTTCCATATGGAAGACGCGGGTCTTTTTATTTTTTTCCAATTATTATAATTTTATCATCAACCTAAATGGGTAACTTAAAGAAAAAGCGTCGCTTAAAAATGAATAAACATAAGCGTCGCAAACGTCTTCGTGCAAACAGGCACAAGAAAAAAGACTGGTAAGTCAGTCTTTTTGTATAAGGTCTTTCCTTTTTAAAGTATTTTTACTTTTCTTGGTTTGTTACTTTATTATTTCTGTATATATTTTGTGTAGATGTCTTTATTATCTCCACAATCTTTTTCTACTGACCTAAGTTTTGATTCAGTATCTTTTTTATCTTCTTTTGAATGTTACTTAGCTACTTTAATTGAGAGTTTCGATTTACCAGTCAGAGAATTAGCTGAGCATGTGCTTCTTGGTGGCGGTAAAAGAATCCGCCCACTTCTTGTCTATACATGCGGAATTGGTCGTTCTGATACACATGAAGATTTATTAAAAGCGGCGTCAGTAATAGAAATTGTACATGTTGCTACACTTGTTCATGATGATATACTTGACCATGCGGATTTCAGAAGGAATAAACCTACCTTACATTCAAAAGTCGGTGATCATACTTCCATACTTCTTGGCGATGCTTTGTTTAGTTTTGCATTAGAACTTGCATCCGATTTTCCTGAGTCAAGAATCTGTGGAATTGTTTCCCGAGCAACCCGCAAAACTTGTAGTGGAGAAATTAATCAATCTTACTGTAAAGGAAATTTTGATCTAACTGCAGATGAATATTTTTCAATTATACAGGACAAAACTGGCGAATTATTTAATGCATCATGCTCAGTTGGAGCCTTTATTGGTGGTTTAAGTCCAAATTTAATTGATCTCGTTGGTAAGTTTGGCACATCTCTGGGTTTAAACTACCAAATTTATGATGATTTAATTGACACTTTTGGAAATGATTCTTATTTCGGAAAGACATTGGGTTCAGATTTGCAAACTGGTAAATTAACTTTACCTATCATTAGATTGCTCGAAGTTTTGCCTAAAGAAAGCCGCCTATCTTTAAAGTCAGATTTTATACATGGAGATTTTAACTTAGATTTCAAAAAGTACCTAGGGCAACTTTTCATAGAATATAATATTCATGAAATTTGTTTTTCCGAACTTGAATCTAGACTCTCTATTTCTAAGTTTATCGCCTCGAATATCCCAGATTTAAAACTGTCTGCTAGACTTACTTCGTTCATCTCTTCATTCGATAATAAACTTGGAAAATTAGCTAGTAACTTGTTGCCCAATTTTCTTGCACTAAATTAAGTTTAGGTTCATCTTGAATTTATGGAGGTTGTTGAATCCAAGTTTAAAGCATCAAATCATCCAGCAAATATTGCCACTGATGAAAAAGTTGCTGTTGTTTCCAACCTTGTAAAAAGTGCAAAATTTGGTGATCTAGAAGCTTTTGATTCGCTTACAATTATGTTTCGAGAAAGGTTGTACGGAGTCATTTATAATATGACTTTTAATCATGATGATGCTGCTGATTTAACTCAGGATGCATTTGTTAAAGCTTTTCGATCTCTAAGCAAATTTAAAGAGAAATCTTCTTTTTTTACATGGCTTTATAGAATTGGCGTTAATCTTACTTTAAGTCATCTAAAAAAGAAAAAAAGTCGAAAGTTTTTTTCATTTGATCAGTATGTAACAGATGGTGTTTCAATTAAGGACTCTGAAAACTTTTCTTCGAAGGAATCAAACTCAGTTCGTTCTACCCTTCTTAATGAATTACATGAAAAATTGAACGAAGCCCTGTTGCAGTTGTCTGATAAACATAGAACGATTGTAGTTCTCTTTGAAATTGACGGATTAAGCCATAAAGATATCGCCTTAATTATGAAATGCACAGAGGGAACGGTTCGGTCACGATTACATTATGCAAAATTACAATTACAATCAATACTCGCTGATTATATAAATCAAGGAGATTAATAATATGAACTTACCCCCCGAAAAGAAACCAAGTTTAAGTGATTTGTTTGATTCAAAAAAACTCGATGTTCCAAGCGATGAATTTTGGGATAATTTTCAAGATCAGGTTCGTTGTAAAACTTTGACTTCTGTAGTTACTGACAATAATCAAACTAGTGTTTTAAAATATATATCATATTTTATTGCATTGTTTGCGTTTACTTCCGTTTCGTATTGGGTGTTTTTTTCACCAACAAGAACAACTGTTACAATTGTCGATAATACAGATGATGCAAATTTAATTGCTTTTGTCATTCCTGATCCAATAATTAAAGAATCTTCTCATTTAGGCTTTGATCCAAGTTTAGATAGTGTGATTTCACTGGAAGAAAGTGAAGACTTTTTTGTAGTGCAAAACTACTTTGCTTCCTCTTTAGAATCTTCTTTCCAACATCGAATTTTGGAAGATCATAACGATTATATAGATGAGTCGGTGGTGGAGTTTACATTTTGATGTAATGCATGTATTTTTTCGGGCGACTCTATTTTCTTTCGCTCTTTTTTTTTCAGAACTATTATGTTTTGCTAATGGAGAAGAAGATTATTTAGCGACTCAGTTAAGGATTCAAGAATTATTTCGAAAATATGAATCTTCGGTTGTACGGGTTAAGGCAACCCGGGAAGAGGTTGTTAA
>CAWUUU010000244.1:0-3138 GCA_963924995.1 uncultured Opitutales bacterium | reverse complement strand
TTCCGTGAAAGTGATAGGTGCTGGTGTCACCTAATAGAAATCGATCATTTGCAGTGGTATCTTTGGCAAGCATCCAGAATACAGTCCGAATATCGCTAATTCTTGAGAACGAATGGTACTCGGAATTACTTCCATTGTAATCCATAACCGCTTTTCCATTGTATGCATTTGTACGGAGGGTGGGGGATCCTGTTTTACTAGCATGGTTATTATTCCCGCTCAAATCAGACCATGTGCTTCCCGCACTGCTAAGGTTGGATGCATCGAGCCAAAGTTTGAGCCCAGAAATATTGGAAAGGTCAAAGCTCGAATTAACAAGGGGAGTCGGGGGGGAAGAGGACGAACTTTCAACACGCAGGACATAATTCGGATCGTTGTTGTACTGGACACCAAACCAGTCCTTTTCATCGGTTGGATTGCTTGGCGTTTTTGCCCAAATTGTATAGGTTCCTTCTTTTGCCTTAATCGAACCGTTTAAAGCATTGGCTAAAAATCCGTTTTCAGCAGAAGCAGTTGTGGAATAGGCCGTTCCCGCGAGACCCGAACTGTTTAGTACGGGTGCATTAATCGCTGATAAATGATTTCCCGATGGGCTTGAATCGGAGGCTGGACCAGTAGCTTGTTCAAGGTGATACACTCCAAAATAATCATTCCATGCACTGCCATTGTTGGCATAGCTTGGAAGTCCCGCACTGGGGTTACCCCAAAACATCGTGATGTTTGCATCAGACTTTAATGTGGGTGTACGAACCCATACCTGAGATTCTCCGGCGGTATTCCAGTTTGCAATTTCAAAAGATAATTCCTGCCCGTCTTTGTCGATAAATCGTAGATCGCCCCCATTGGATGAACATTGTGAGTAGCGAAAACCCTTGGCTCCAGGACCGGTCGAGTTGTCATCGGATAGCCTGACCACCATATTCCATTCTTCTATTGGAGTACTTCCGTTAAAGTCGGTGGTGAATGACAGTGAATAATCCCAATTTCCAAAATCAGCAACGCTTAGGGATACATCCTGAACATTGGAACCCAATGAATTGACCGCCCGAACCTGAAAATCATAAATTCCAGAACTTGGCGGAGTTCCAGTTACCAACCCGGAGGTCGAGCCAACAGATAGCCAACTCGGGGCGTTAAGCAAAGAATAGCTTATAGATGAATTATAACCCGTCAGACCATAAGCCGGATTTGCGGAAATTTGATAGGAAACCGATCTTCCATTCGAACCGGCAAGAGTGGATGGACTGTCTAGAGCAAATTTGGGTACTCCAATATCACCCGCACGACCGTTATGAATGGCGGCAATCTCATTAGCGGATAAGACTCCCCGGTAGAATCGAACATCATCAATCTTTGCACGAGTGGCCACCGATCCAAAGGGATCGGGATCTCCCAAAACTAACTTGAGCGCTGAGTCAGTTACCGAGCCAGATTGACTCGCCGTACCAATTTGAAGGCCATCGATATAAACTTTCTTGTTCCCACTTCCAAAAGTAACAGTGAGTTGGTGCCAGTCACCATCATCAATTGTGGTGGGTTGAGTAAACTCTCCCCCCGCACCAGTTAGGTCCAGAGTGATATCATTTTGCCCACTTGGACCGCGTTCAACAGCCCATCCGCCAACCGTTGGTGCTGACGATTTATGAGCATGCCCAGATGGTAGCACGCTGGTTAAAGACCATTTATGAGCTAAGTTTCCTTCAATTAAAATCCGTTCTGCATCCGTCATTATATCGTTAAATATTATGAATTCGGATAGATTAAACTTGGCCGAACCACCTCCACTTTGGCTACCGCCGATACTGACTGGATGACTAGAAGATCCAATATTTCCAGTATCGTTTTGGCTGATCACTTCGGTGCCGTTCAAATATAGTTTTCGGGTGCCTCCACCAAAACGGAGATTTATAATCATTGGATCATGAACCTTATTGGAGTGCGATGTGTTAATTTCCGGTGCGTCTCCACCCGATGTACCATTGACCCGGAAACGATAAGCGGCTGGGTTTTGGTCAGGCCTCCGTGCCAAGAAATGCCAGGATGTATTGGAACTGGTTCCATTATTAGTCGCATTTGTCTTACCAAACCAGATCCGCCAAGTATTTGCGACCAGTTCATCCATCACCGCAAAGACTTCCATTTCTGACCAGGCATCGAAGCTTTCATTACTATCATCCAGTAACATGGTACTGTAATCAAATTGCATCGTTGGTTTAGAGCTAAGATCAGAACTTTTCCAGTATGGGCCTTTACCAACAATTTTCCTTGCGTGATGTCCATTACCACTCCGGTCATACCATAACATAACTGCCTGACCGTCACCTGGAGGTGATATTCCTTCGTTGGTCGATAAATGCTGTGGATAGGTTGCGTCCAACCAGGTCATCAATTTTCCATAATTTGCAGGGGAATAATCATCCTTGGCGATTAAGGACTGACCGGGGTCCGATGGCCAACCTTTGACCCACATGGAAACGGAAAAATTGGAGTCCCCGTCAAAAGTATCTTCCGTTCCGCCGGTGGATACGGTGGCAAATGCACCGTTTGTTAAATCAAAAGCACGACCACTATTTGAAAAGGTATCGGTGGTAAAGGGTGAGTTGCCGGTTACGGGTATCACTTCTTTAAAGGGGTGAGAAACTGGCAAACTACTGGTCAGGCTCCATCGATGAGCGAGATAGCCCTCAATCTTTTCCCGATCGGCGGTTGAAAGGGCGGTGTCAAAAATAAGGACTTCCGAAATCTTGCAATTTCCATAAGTTGAACTAATTGCTCCAATTCGGAGTGCGCTGTTTTGATTGGATGCGGTTCCGATTGGGCCCGAGTTTAGGAATGCGGAACCATTAAGAGTTCCGGTGGTGACGGAACCGTCCCAGATTGCTCCAATAACAACTGGGGAATTAATAGCACCCGGTGTCCAATTGTTATTTGCTTCCGCACCGGATCCGCTGAATCCGTTCTGCTGAACGAACCATCTTGGGGTGGAAAGGGCAGAGTTTGCTCCATTATGAGTAAGTAGTCCAAGTGCGAATGTACCACCTGATCCGATGCCTCCACCTTTGCCAATAAATGTTGAAGATCTACCCCCACCTCCTTGATGGACGGTGTTAGCACCACCCTGACCCACCACAAACACTG
>CAWUUU010000243.1:0-6804 GCA_963924995.1 uncultured Opitutales bacterium | reverse complement strand
ATCGAAGGAAAAGATATATTTAAAGATGTTAAGTTATGGAAAAAAGTTTGGGAAAATGTCTATCGTCATAACATGCCCCCAGCTAATAAGCCTCAATGTAATGATAATGAGATTGATTTAATTCTAAATTGGATCGAAGAGGATATTTTTGGTTTTGCTTTGTCGGAAGAAGACCCTGGACGATTGACTATTCGACGATTAAACCGAGCAGAATATCAAAACACCATTCGGGATTTATTTGGAGTTGTTGTTGATACCAAGAATTTTTTCCCTCCAGATGATACAGGTTATGGTTTTGATACAATAGGAGAGGTACTGAGTTTATCGCCTATTTTAATGGAAAAATATATGGAGGTGGCTGAAAATGTTTTATCCAAAGCGTTTGGACCACCGGAAGATTATTCTTTGAACAAAAGTTTTTATGTTCCGGAGATGGAAGGCGGACAGGAAACTAACGGCTTTCGAGTGCTTCCATCGAGAGGAAAGATTTTTACAACTATACACATCCCTTATCCAGGAAGATATTCTTTTACGATTGAAGCAGGGGCATCTAGGGCAGGAGATGAGTTGGCAAAGTTGGGAATTGAGGTAGCTGGTGAATTTATCAAATCTCTTGAAATAGATGCTGAGTATCCATCTACCCAAAAATATACTTTTGAATTGGATTTTATGCACTCAGAAGAAGTTTCCTTTGCAATGCTTTTCCTCAATGATTTTTACGATCCAAAGAATCCCAATCAAAGGTTTAGAGACCGAAATTTATATATTAGAGAATTGAACGTAAGTGTTAAGAGCTTAAACGAAGAACACTTTAAGCAAAAAAGAAAATTAATGCTTGGTGAAATCATAGATGATGAACCTAATGAAAAAAAAGTTGAACGAACTTTAGCGAATATATTGTCAAAAATATTTCGTAGACCCCTTGCGCCTCTTGAATTGGAAAGGTATTACAATCTATTCCGTAAAACAAAAGCAACAAAGACATCCTCTTTTTTTGCCTTACGGGTTGTGTTAAAAGCAGCTTTAGTCTCGCCCCATTTTCTTTTCCGGGAGGAATATCAAGCACATGAGAATGACTCTCAATTGATCTACAAGCTAGATGATTATGCGCTTGCGAGTCGCCTGTCTTATTTTTTATGGAGCAGTACCCCTGATGAAAGGCTTATGCAACTAGCAAAAGAAAACCTTCTCTCCTTAAAATTGAGAAGGGAAGTAACTAGGATGATACAGGATAAAAAATCGGATGCCTTCGTAGAAAACTTTGCAGGCCAATGGTTGCAAATCCGAGATTTGGATTTAATTGATCCTGATCGAAAAAAATACCCGCTTTTTTCTTTAGAATTACGTGAATCAATGCGAAGCGAAACGGAAACTTTTTTTGCTCATATTTTACGAGAAAACCGCTCAATCTTTGAATTTATTGAATCTAACTACACTTTTGTGAATCAATCGATGGCGAACTTTTATAATTTCGACGGACAATTTGGAGATCGATTCGAGAAAGTAGTTTTCTCGAAAAGAGATCCAGCATCAAGGGGAGGTTTTTTAACACAAGCATCTATTTTATCCATTACTTCCAATGCAACTAGGACATCTCCGGTAAAAAGAGGACGCTGGATTTTAGATAATATCTTAGGTGCTCCACCCAAAGACCCTCCTCCCGGAATTGCAGAACTAGAGGATTTTCAAGAACATAATACAGAAAATCTTTCTTTTCGTGAACAAATGGCGATGCATAGTAAGAATGTATCTTGCTCATCTTGCCATACTAACATGGACGCGATGGGGTATACTATGGAAAAATTCGATGCAATTGGAAAATTAAGAGATTTTGAAAATGGAAAAGAAATTGATTCAAGTGGGCAACTAGGTTCTGGAGAAAAAATTGATGGCGTTGAGGATCTTAAGGATTTTATTATTCAAAAAAAATCAGAAGCTTTTATTAATTGCCTGACAGAAAAACTGTTAATTTATTCTATAGGTCGTGGTATGGAATACTATGATCGTAGAGCAATAAAAGAGATAGTTCGTCGTACAAAAAAAGAAGGTGATGGATTTGGGGATTTAATTTTTAACATTATTCAAAGCAATCCTTTTTTACTGCGAAAAGGAGGATGAAAATTAATAAAAATACTCGATCTAGTTATAAAAAGTCTCAATAGTAAGACTTTAATCTATTATGTTATATGATTGTTAATGAGTTAGGTCGAAGAGCTTTCCTCCGTGGTCTGGGTTCATCTATTTCACTGCCTTCCCTTTGCCTTCTTGAACCATCTAACTTGAGTGCTCGAGAAAGAGATTCCATTCCGTTGCGGATGGGTTTTGCATACATTCCCAATGGCGTGATTATGGAAAATTGGAAACCAAACGAACAGGGAAAGAAATTTGAGCTTACATCCACTCTTCAACCTCTAAAGAATAGAAAACAGGACATTCAAATATTGAGTGGATTGGATCATACTAAAGCAAATGCAAATGGAGACGGTGGGGGTGATCATGCGCGGGCTAATGCGACATTTTTAACTGGTTGCCAAGCAAGAAAGACGGCGGGTTCAAATATTAAAGTGGGTAAATCAGTCGATCAAATTGCGGCAAGCCATATTGGCGAACAGACCAAGTTGCCCTCTTTGGAATTAAGCACTGATCGTGCGAGAAGGTCGGGAAAATGTGATTCTGGATATAGTTGTGCGTATCAATTTAATTTGTCGTGGAAAACAGAATCAATGCCCATGTCACCTGAGTCGAACCCAAGACTAGTTTTCGAGCGTTTGTTCGGAAAATCTCAATCAAAGGATGATTTTAAGGCAACTGCTAAGAGATTACGCTATGATAAAAGTATTTTAGATTTTGTGTTAGAAGATGCGAATCAACTTATGGGGCGTATGGGTAAGGATGATCGTGAAAAAATTGATGAATATTTAGGTGCGGTTAGAGAACTTGAAAAGAGAATCGAGAAAAACGAGATCAACGAAAAGAATATACCAGAATATCAATCACCGGAGGGTGTTCCTAACTCATATAAAGAACATCTTAGACTTATGTACGATATGATGGCATTGGCATTTCAAACTGATAGCACGCGTGTATCGACATTTTTACTTGCCCATGATGGAAGTAATAGAAGTTTTCACGAAATAGGTGTAGCCGAGGGACATCATAGCCTTTCTCACCACAGGGATAATCTTTTAAAAAAAGAAAAACTTGCAAAGATTGATCGTTTTTATATCGAGCAATTTGCTTATTTCCTTGAAAAACTCTCCAGCATAAAGGAGCAGGATGGAAGCCCTTTGTTGGATCATTGCATGATTTTATATGGTGGAGGAATTAGTGATGGTAACCGCCATCGTCATGTTGATCTACCTGCTATCCTAGCAGGCGGAAAAGCCCACGGTTTGGAGGTGGGAAGGCATCATGATTTTTCTACTAGAGGGAACAAAAATGACTCGAAGTTAAATAAAGAAGGTCTCGGAGTGCCAATGACAAATTTACACCTAGGACTTTTGCAAAAAATGGGAGTAGATGCGGATCAAATTGGAGATAGTACTGGTAAACTTATAAATATTTAATTAATTGGACTTAGTGATATTCTGATACTAATTTAACATTAAAGGTCTCATCGATTTGAGATCCATTATCGGTCGGATAAACTTGCAAATAATCTACTTTTACAGAATTATAAATTTTCTGTGCTTAGTTTTAATCGAGTCTTTTTTCTTTCATTGGGAAGTGTATGTTTTCTAATGATACCTTTTTTTTGGCTTGCTTTGTTTTTTGATTACAAGGCTCTGGAGAATGTGATGATTACTTTATCCAAAAGTCATTTCGTTGGGTACCCAATCCCAGAATTATTTGGAGCTTCAAGAGTTGATTCCATTGTTAGCCAAGTTTTCAGGATGAAAATGTTCTTTTCTCTAGCACTACTTACTTATTCAATATTCTTTCTTTGTCTTTCTTCGGTAGAAGAAAATACGAAGCGATTAAATTTTCTTTTTCGCGGTATTTCTGTTCCTCTATTTGTCTTATTGGTCCTCTTTTGGCTTAAATTCTTAAACGAAGATCACATAATAATTAAAAGTGATAAAACGGAGTTATATCTAGTGACTACCTTCACTTTAGTTTTCTCTATTTTTTTATATTCTTATTCCTTTCGATCGAAGAAGAGAACCAATTTAAAAATTCGAAAAACTTTACCAGTTAATGAACCATCAAATCCAACTGAACCAATCTTAAAAACCATACCAAATATTAAGACTGAATCAAAAGAAAATCCTGAAGTTGATTCTAGTAAAGAGGGTGAAGTAAAATCCGAAAATATAAACGATAATTTGCCTGCAGGAATACCATTAAATCCCGAAGAAAATTTAAATTCTAATACAACCGAGCTTGAACAAGGGAGCCAATTTTCGGATTTAGAAAAGAATCAAGAAATCTCCGTTCTAGGGGGTTCTGTTGAGGAAAAAATAGATCAAGGTGGAAATAGCATAAATACCTCTATTCTTTCAAACGATGAGGATGGGAGCCTTGCACCTGACCAGGAAGAGGACAATTTAGCCGGTAAAATATTAGAACAAAACACCTAGTATTTCATGATGAAATTATTAAAAGGGCTAGTTATATTATTCTTTTCTTTGTTTTGTATTTATATTTTAGAAAGTGCCTGTTTTCGTTTAGTAGAGAGTTACGCAAATTGGAGACTTACCTTAGCTTGGGGAAAACCTAGCGAACCTAAGTTTAACGCTATACTAAAAAAAATTCCTATTGATCATTTTGTTAAGCGGCCAACAGATTTAGAAAGACCCGATCATTTGGGTTATTGGGTCGGAGAAGAACATCATTATTCTTCAAAAGTAACGAGTTTTGCGAGACCTTTGCGAGATAGTTACGAGAATTACATTCAGAGTAAGTTTGAACCACTCGCTCAATTTGAAATACGAGACTATGGTGATATTCAGGAGGTAGTTTTGCCAGGATTTAAAAAGAAAGCAACAATCGAAGATGTAAAGGGCCAAAAAGCAAGAAGAGTTGGCGATACTTTAGAATTTGCTAGAGGCATTTTTGTGAAGGTGGTTCTAAGAGATGATTCAAATTCTTACAGAGAAACAACCTCAGAACTTGAAGCTAGTTTTGGTTTCATGTTAGAGAAAGGTTTCGCTTGCGTGGTCCTTCCAATTTTTTCAAGTACTGATTTGGTAGATAAAATTACTAGATTTCAGGAAAAAGAGGAACTGCTTGCCAAAAATCTTTTTGCTTGGGCAGAAGGCAAAGCAGCAACAATTTTGATGGAGTCATGCCAATTAAATCCTAGTTGTTGGAAAGCAGTAATGATCTCCCATCCAGATGAATTTGTGGCACCGCCAAAGGATAGAAAATTGCCCTGGTCTTACTTTGAAATTGATGAAGATCGAAGGTTAAACGAGGAAGGGTTAGATTTATTATATCAGTGGATAGAATTAGCACGACCGAATGAAAATCTATATGTTTCGCGACTCGCTGGTTTAATTAAGATTAGCCAAGACTTTTATGTAAACAAAAGTATTCCATCCATATTTGCATCTTATGTAATTAATTGTTCCAGATTTATTGAAGAAATGCACAACCCCTTCCCAGAAAAAAAAGTTTTTATTCACATAGACCCAATTCAAGAATTGGAAGAGGGAACAATAAAACAAACGATTTCCCAAAATATCGAACCCGAGGTGTTAAGTGAATTTGATTTAAAAAGAATAGAAGAATCTATTAGTAAACTAGAGAAACAGGAAGAATTCAGTTTAGCTGAAAGTCGCCCTAATTTTGATTGCGAAATTGTTAGAGAATACCGAGATATCAATACAGATGATACCAAACTAAATTTAGTATCAAATCGTGATTTAATCTTAAAGTTAGGTTTGGGGTTTGAGGAAATGGGGCAGGGGGTTTTAGAACAAATACGAACAAAGGACCCGCTTTTCTATCGCTACTATAATTCATTACGGGCAATTGAAGAATCTCCACTTAATTAAAAATGATACTCTATAAAGCTATGTTTTTATGTATGTATATACGATAAAACAATATATGCTTTAAGATAACTTTAACTATACTTAGTATAATGGATGAAGAAATAATAAATATTCATCAAGAGAGGATTGACTATAAATTTCATCTAGGTTCCAAGCAGAATTATCATCTTTTGATTATTGGTCATGGAGTTACCGGAGATATGGATCATCCCCATATCTTGAAATTGGCGGACGAAGTTTCCAAACAGGGAATGTCTGTTTTACGCTTTTCTTTCTCAGGAAATGGAAATTCAGGTGGGCGATTTGAACAGTGTACTATCTCCAAAGAAATCCAAGATTTACATTGTATTTTGAATGCTGTAATCGCCCGTGGATGGCGCCCAATTTATGCAGGTCACAATATGGGGGCATCTGTTGGCACCCTCACTGTCGCTGTTGATCCGCGAATTGAACTATTAATCTCCCTTGCTGGAATGGTTGAAACCGAGAAGTTTTGTAAGAATGAATTTGGGACGATTACACCAGGCAAGGGTAATATGTGGGGTAACGCAAAATGTCCTTTATCTCATGAATTTGTTAATGACATGGTGCAAATCAAGAGTGTGCTTCCTCGGGCATCTGGAATTCAAATTCCTTGGCTCCTAATTCATGGAACCAATGACGATGTTGTACCTATTACGGATTCTCAGTCTTTAATTTTAAAATTTGAAAACTCACGAGAATTTGTTGAAATTGATGGTGCCGATCATCTTTTTTCAGGCAATGCGATCAATGTAGTTACCGACTCTGTAGTTGATTGGTTAGG
>CAWUUU010000242.1:0-2946 GCA_963924995.1 uncultured Opitutales bacterium | reverse complement strand
GTGTAGAACGGAGGTAGTGCCCAGTAAAATTTCCCCATAAGTGGGTTCGATCAGAGTGGCAATTGCCTTGATCGTGGTGGTCTTACCCGCACCATTGGGGCCAATAAGTCCAAAGACGCTTCCCTGTTTTACAGAAAAGCTTAGGCTGTCCACGGCGACAAACTCGCCATAGTGAATTTTAAGATCAGTAATTTCGATCATATCTTGTCTATTGGGAAATAAATTTGCTCATGCGTCAACTTTTCCTTGCTTAAAATTCTCAATATTAGACATTAGATTGTTACATCCATTATTTAACTATGAAATTATTCTCTATTATTCTTACTTCTATTCTTGTCCTCTCTAATGTTAATGGGGAAAAAAATCTCTTTGATGGGAAAACTCTCAAGGGGTGGAATGGAGACCCGAAATTTTGGAGCGTGCAAAATGGAAGCATTGTGGGCCAGACCACAAAGGAGAATCCAACTAAGGGAAACACCTTTATTATATGGAAAGGTGGAAAAATGAACGATTTCGATTTGACCCTTGATTATAAAATCGAGTCGGGCAATAGCGGGATTCAATACCGAAGTTTTGTCAAACCGGGAAAGAATGATGGTTGGAGAATAGGTGGTTATCAAGCTGACTTCGAAGCGGGAGACAAATTTTCTGGAATTTGCTACGGAGAAGGTTTTCGGGGAATTCTATCGATGCGCGGTCAAAAAACCACTCTCACTGTCGATGACAAAGGTAAGCTTAAAAAAGATGCCAAGCAATTTGGTGACTCTGCTGAAATTGGAAAGGCGGTCAAGAAAGGAAAATGGAACCAATATCGTATCACTGCAAAAGGTTTTCAATTTACTCATTATATTAATGGAGTGAAGACAACTGAGTTAATTGACAACGATGAAAAAACGCGTCGTAAGGATGGATTGCTTGCCTTTCAATTACATGCGGGGCCTCCAATGAAAGTGTATTTTAAGAACATTGTTCTTCAATAAATTCTTAGAGAGTGCTTCAGGGTTATTCATTGAAGCGAGTCGATCTACGCAGCGATACGGTTACCCAACCGACGGACGAGATGCGTGCGGTGATGGCCGCTGCTCGGGTAGGGGATGATGTTTTTGGAGAAGACCCCTCGGTAATAGAATTGCAAAATCGAATGGCAGCTCTGTTGGGGAAAGAAGCGGGGTTATTTGTTCCCAGTGGTACCATGTCAAATGCCATTGCTATTCGAACTCATACTCAACCCGGGGATGAAATTATAACCGAGGAAAGCAGTCATATTTATGTGTATGAAGGGGGTGGCTATGCCGCCCTTTCTGGTTGTTCTATTGCTCTAGTGCCAAGCCAATCAGGAATTATGAATGCAACAGGGGTAGCGCAAAAAATTCGTAAGTCGGCCAATGGAAAAAGTCATTACCCGAACGGAACTTTAATTTCCATAGAAAATACCTCAAATCGAGGTGGGGGTACTTGCTATTCACAGGCTGTGATTGATGAGATTGCAGGAGTCGCTCAAGAACAGGACTGTGCCCTTCATATGGATGGAGCCCGATTGTTTAACGCGGTGGCCGCGACTGGGGTGGATGTAAAACGAATGGTGAAAGATTGCGACACCATCTCAATCTGTATTTCCAAAGGACTAGGTGCACCCGTGGGGGGAGTATTAGTGGGGTCGAAAAAAATTATTGAGCAGGCACACCGATGGCGAAAAATGTTTGGAGGGGGAATGAGACAAGCGGGCGTACTCGCGGCGGCAGGTTTGTATGCTTTGGAGCATAATCGTGAAAGATTGATGGAAGACCATCGCCGTGCTTATCAACTAGCCGAGTCTTTGAATGAAGTGGATGGATTGGAGGTGGATTTGAATTTGGTGCAGACCAATATGATTTATCTTCGCACCGAGAGTTCAGCAGAGGGAGTGGTTAAACAATTAGCGGAACAGGGAATTGATGTGTTGGCTATTGAGTCGAACCTTATCCGTTTGGTGACTCATTTGCATATCGGAGATGAAGATATAGACAATACGATATATGCATTCCGAAAAGTTTTTGCTCTTGTCAATTAAATGAAAAAAGTGGTTTTAGCAGGAGGGTCTGGTTTTTTAGGGCAGGCGTTAGCCAAATCTTTGATTAATGACGGGATCGAAGTTGTAATCCTGAGTCGAAGTAATGCGACGATTGGTTCGATTGGTTCGTTTGTGGTATGGGATGCTCAATCGAAGGGAGATTGGACGAAAGAACTAGATGGAGCGGATGTCTTGATTAACCTGACAGGCCGATCGGTTGATTGTCGTTACACAGAAGAAAATCGAGCCCTTATTTTAAACTCTCGGGTTGATTCGACCCGAATATTGGGTGAGGTAATTACTGAATTAAAGAGCCCACCCAAACTGTGGCTCAACGCAAGTACTGCCACTATATATAATGATTGTCGCGGCACTCTTGGTCCTCATGACGAAGAGAGTGAAGGCAATGCTGAGGGATTTTCTGAAGAAGTGGGCAGGGCATGGGAAAAAGCTTTTTTTAAGACCGAGCGGAAAGGAGTTCGTCAGATTGCGATGCGGATCAGTTTTGTACTGGGGCCAGATGATGGGGCTTTTCCAGTTTTGCAAAGGTTTGCCAAGTTGGGACTTGGTGGAGCGCAGGGACCGGGTAGCCAGTGGATGAGTTGGTTACACATTGATGATTGGGTGGGGATTGTAAGATTTCTGATCGAAAAAGAATCCATTAGTGGTGCGGTTAACTTAACCGCACCTAATCCGATCACTAATGCCGGTTTTATGAGGGAAATGAGAAAACACTTTGCCCCATGGGGAATTGGGCTACCGGCCCCGAGTTTTGCGGTTCATATCGGAGCGGTTTTTCTTGGTACTGCACCCGAACTTATATTAAAAAGTAGAAAAGTCGTATCTAAAGTTCTAAAGGAAAACGGTTATCAATTTAAATACCCCAATTTAAAATC
>CAWUUU010000241.1:0-10906 GCA_963924995.1 uncultured Opitutales bacterium | reverse complement strand
GAGGGCACCAATACCAATCATTCCAAGAAAGACTACATGAATTGCTTTTTTAACTAGATCTTGCTCCGGGAATTCACGATTAATTTCATAGCCTTTTTCTTTAATGTGATCGAGAAACTCAATGCTTGGATTTTCAGCGATTTCAAGAATGATGCGGGATGGACCTGAAGCTTTCTTTTTATTGAGAATTGCTTGGGGGGCAGGAATTCGTTCAGCAGGATTTTCAAGCGGGGAAATTTCCCAATCTTTAAAATCGGGTTCACCTTGGAGCCCAGGGATGGAAGAACGGGTGATAGGAGGACCTTCAATAGATCCATTTTTCCAAAGAAATACAAAATCATTAGCTTCGGGTTGGCCAAATTGAGTGTTGGCCCATTGAAGGAAATTTGCGGGTACGAGTACACTGTTAATTCGTTTACTGAAGGCAACAAATCTACCCTCTAGTATGGTCTCTCTTCGTTTTCCAATAAAGAGTTGGATTGGCATGCCAGTGGCTGCTTGGGTGGAGAGGGCGGGGTATTCGATACGGGAGGGAGCGAGGCCAAAATTCCAAAGGTCGAGGTAGAATTTGGGCACCATGATGGGAATGAGGCTGGAGTTTTCGTCCCAGTGCCACTCTTTGGGAATAAAATCAAGAAATTCATCAGGGATAGATTCGAAGAATAAATCTGTCTTTGCTGCCGCTCCCAGGCCCACTTTTCCTGATGGCCAGATGTAGAGGGAGAGAGGAAATTGGTTACGAGTAAATCCACCAATTCGTTTCACTCCTTTAAGGCTTTTAATTTTTTCCAATTCTTCGGGGGTGAAGCTTTGTTCATTTTTGCCTAGATTGACTAAGGCTCCTCCTTCCACTTTTTTATTAAGAGTGAAATAGTTTTTAGGACCCTCACTTTCATGAAGAAATGTGGTGGCATCCTGATAGAGTTGAATCGCCAGGATGAGAAGAGTGGATCCGATTAAACAACCGAGTGAAGCAATCCACAATTCACGACTGGGACCCGACACTCGAAGGCAGGCATGCAGAGAATTTTTGGAAAATGATTTGTTCACAATGATAGAATTCGATCGAAAGAAAGGGGAGGGTTTTGCCCTAGTGAGGTAAGTAAAAAAGTAGCCTTGTTGGTTCGGGCAACCTCTTCAATAAGAGAACAGGCGCGTTCTTCATTTTCCTGATCAAGGTGGCTAAATGGTTCATCAAGCAGAAGGAGTTGAAAGGGCTTGCGTAGTACTCGAATTAAAGCAATCCGTTGCCGTTGACCATAGGAGAGGTTGGCGACCTTTTGAGTAAGGAAATCTTTCATTCCGAGTCGATCAGCCATTTCTTCAATCGAGGGAGAATGCGAATTAACTTGGGGGATTAGATTGATGTTTTCCTGAGCGGTGAGCAAGGGGAAGAGTTTGAGCTCCTGAAAGAGTAGCGCGATTTTATCACCTCTTGATTGTGTCCAATCGTCCGTATTTTTCTTATGAATGTTTTGTCCATCAATAATAATTTCACCTGTATAGTCCTGACGAATTCCATATAGAAGGTGGAATAGGGTAGATTTTCCTTTTCCTGAATGAGCGGATATGAGAGTGAAGCTATTGGGTTCGATCTTCAAATCGGTTCCCCAGACTTCAGAATGTTCGATCATTTCCTTGGGGATCGGTTTTGGTGTAACGTTTTTTAATTCAATCAGCATGGGAGGAGAGACAGAAAATTTTGGTGAAAAATTGCATTTTTTTCAATTTCATTCAATTGAGCAACAGTAAGAATTTCTTCTTGAAAAGAGGTGAAATCAGGGGCTTTTTGCTTACTTGGGTATATCCGAAGAGGGTAATCAGTACCCCAAAGAATTTTTTTATACCCAACCACCTCAATTAATTTACGATACAAGCTAGAATCATAGAGAAGGGGGCAGGCAGCGAGGTCGTAGTAGACATTTTTTAATTCGATTCTGACTTTTGAATTGAGTTCATAAAAAGGAAAAAGTCCCCCGGCATGAGCAAGAATAATTTTGAGCTGTGGAAATTCGCGAGCAAGCCAGAGGAAATCTTCGAATGGAGTAGGAACACGCCCCGGATAGTCATGTCCAACCGGTTCAGTAACATGAAAATTAATGGGCCAATTTGCATTGCAGGCAAATTCTACACATTTGAGCCAAGTCGGATCCTGCATGGTAAATCCTTGTACACCAAGATGAATTTCGCCTATTCCCACAAATCCTTGTTCCTGTCTTTTTTGAAGTTCACCGACTGCATCGCCTATCTTTGGATTGATGGATGCAAACGCATAAAATCGGTCAGCATCTTCTTTAATCCACTGGGCATGCCAATCATTATGCAGGATGCATGTATCAGGGTTTTCCCAGTACCAACCAAGGAGAACAGTTTGATCGACTTTAGCATTATCCATATCAGCAATCATCTGCTCTCGGGATGCCCAACCCTGCAATTTTGGGCCACAAGTGGGTGACACCAGTTCCAGCCAATGCAATTCACCCTGTTTCTGAGCAAAATCCTTGGGTCTTAAGTAAATTTCAGCTGGGTATCGATGTGTGTGGGCATCAATCATTTCTTAATGCGATGAAACATACATCATATTCCTAACTTATTGGATCTGGATGACCAACTTAAATTTACCCTCCGAAAGAAGGACTTCCGGACAAAATCTAATTTACTGAGTCAGTTTGCTGGTTACAAGATTCAAGCTTTCGAACCAAGGCTGCTTCCACGAAGGAGGCAAAGAGGGGATGTGCCTTATTGGGTTTGGATTGAAACTCGGGATGAAACTGAACGGCTACAAACCACGGATGCCCCTTCACTTCTATAATTTCAACAAGATCGCGGTCCGGGTTGGTTCCAGAGACAATCAACCCTGCCTTTTCGAGTTGTTCACGATAATTGTTATTAAATTCAAAACGATGACGATGCCTTTCAGAAACTTGATCTTTTTCGTAAGCGGCGTAGGCTAAACTTCCTTTGGTCAGAGTGCATGGACAAGCACCCAGTCTCATGGTTGCGCCCTTATCTTTAATTTCCTTTTGGTCCCCCATGATATCAATTACTGGGTGGGGAGTATTGGGATTAAATTCAGTACTATTTGCATCCGTTAAACCGAGTACATTTCTAGCAAAATCAATCACTGCAATCTGCATTCCTAAACAAAGCCCAAAGTAGGGAATATTATTTTCACGAGCAAAACGAGATGCGATGATTTTCCCTTCAGTTCCACGATCACCAAATCCCCCAGGGACAAGAATGCCGTCGAGGTTGGCTAATAATGATTCCGGGCCTTGTTGTTCAATATCCTCCGCATCAATATAAGAAACTTCAACTGCACAATCATTTCTAATTCCCCCATGAACAATTGATTCGTTCACGGAAAGGTAGGAATCTTGCAAGTCCATGTATTTCCCCACCATCCCAATCTTGATTTTGTGCTTTGGATTGAGGAGGCGATGAACGACTTCTTCCCAATCATCCTGTTTGGGTGCGGGTGCATCAAGACCAAGAATGGAGATGACTAATTCATCGAGACCTTCTTTCTTGAGCATATGAGGAAGTTCGTAAATGGAATGACTTACATCTTGTTCTTCAATGACCGCTTCTTTCTTCACACTGCAGAACAAACTGATTTTTTCTCTAATCTCTTCAGTGATTGGCTGCTCGGTTCGACAGACCAATATGTCTGGCTGAATGCCGATTTCCCGAAGCTTTGCGACACTTTGTTGAGTGGGCTTGGTCTTAAGTTCTCCGGCTGCCCTCAGTGTGGGGAGAAGAGTCATGTGTAAGAAAAGAACATTTGCTTTCCCCACCTCAGATGCAAATTGTCTCATTGCCTCGGTGAAAGGCAGTCCCTCAATATCACCAATAGTTCCACCAATTTCCGTGATTAAGACATTTACCCCTTCTCCCGCTGCATAAATTCGATCTTTGATTTCGTTGGTTACATGGGGAATCACCTGAACCGTTTTTCCTAGATATTCTCCCCGCCTTTCTTTTCGGATGACCGATTCATAAATTTGCCCGCTGGTTAAATTATTGAAGCGGGAAAGCTTACCAGAAGTGAATCTTTCGTAGTGGCCCAGGTCGAGGTCAGTTTCCGCACCATCATCGAGAACATAGACTTCACCATGTTGGAATGGACTCATTGTTCCTGGATCCACGTTTAAATAGGGATCAAATTTTTGAATCCTTGTCGTCAATCCTCTTTGTTCCAATAGTGCACCCAAAGATGCTGCAGTTAAGCCTTTTCCTAAAGACGAGACAACTCCGCCGGTAATGAATATATATTTCATTGAATTTCTTTCATTCTATATGAAAAGAAACCCTGTTAGTAAGTGTGGCAACAAAGATTTTTAAAAGTTGTTGATTTATTACCAAGAATTAAAAAATTTAAACACACTTGCGGAATTTCTATTATTACTTCTAATAAAGCTTAATTAATTAAATAAAATACAATCTTTGTACTCGTCAAATGTTTGTCCTCTCTTCAATTTAGAATAAATTTTTATCATGTTCAATTCGTCACTCGGAAAAAAATACCTCATGGCATTGACTGGATTGGTGCTCATTGGCTTTGTGTTTGTTCACATGGCGGGTAACCTTCAGGTCCTTGCTGGTCAGGCCCAAATTAATGCGTACGCCCATTCACTCCAAACTTTACCTTGGTTCATTTTATGGGGTTCTCGTTTATTTTTACTCGCTTCTGTTGTGATCCACGCATGGACAGCATATTCTTTAATCGTGGAAAATCGAAAAGCCCGACCAGATAGGAATGAAGTTGAAGTGACCAAGCGTGCGGGTTGGGCCTCTTTAAGAATGGGCTTAACTGGTTCGATCATACTTGCCTTTATTGTTTTTCATCTCCTTCATTTTACCATTCGAACAATCTATCCGGAATATGCCGAGATGAAGACTACAGTCGGTTCTACTGGAGATGTTGAAATACATGACGCATTTTCCATGATATTGGCTGGCTTTCAGCACGATATTATTTCTGTATTTTATGTAGTGGCGATGTTTTTACTTTGTCGGCACCTAGCTCATGGTTTTTCAAGTGTATTTCAATCGATTGGTTTACGAACCGAAGCGTGGCAAGGAAAGATTAGTTTAGTGGCCTCTGGTTATGCCTGGCTTATTTTTGCCGGATTTTCTATCATACCGCTTAGTGTTCTTGCACAAAAGCACGGACTTTATGAATTTTATGACCCCTCCTTTTTCACTGCTGAAGTTTCTGAAGAATCCAACACCCCGAACCTATTGAACAATGAATCTTGATCCTCAAATTCCAGAAGGTCCCTTAGCGGATAAGTGGGATAACCATCGTTTTTCTTCCAAGCTGGTAAATCCGGCAAATAAAAGGAAATATCGTATCATCGTTGTGGGTTCAGGCTTGGCGGGCGGGGCAGCCGCAGCAACTTTAGGAGAACTTGGATATCAGGTGGATTGTTTTTGCTATCAAGACACTCCTCGTCGTGCCCACTCAATTGCGGCACAGGGTGGAATTAATGCGGCCAAGAATTATCAAAATGATGGGGATAGTATTCATCGACTTTTTTACGATACGGTAAAGGGGGGAGATTTTCGTTCCCGCGAGGCCAATGTCTATCGATTGGCTCAGAATAGCACTAATATTATTGATCAATGTGTAGCTCAAGGCGTTCCTTTTGCCCGAGAATATGGAGGCCTTTTGGCCAATCGTTCATTTGGGGGTGCACAAGTCAGCCGGACATTTTATGCAAGAGGGCAAACTGGGCAACAGTTACTCTTGGGGGCGTATAGTGCTTTGAGTCGTCAGATTGCATCGGGTCAGGTAAATATGCATACTCGGCAAGAGATGCTCGATTTAGTTAAGGTGGATGGGCATGCCAAGGGTATAATTACTCGCAACTTAGTAACAGGCGAAGCCGAAGCTTGGACAGCGGATGCGGTACTGATTTGTACTGGCGGGTATGGAAATGTTTATTATTTATCAACGAATGCGGCTGGGTGTAATGTAACCGCTGCTTTTCGGGCCCATCGTCGTGGTGCAGGATTTGCTAATCCTTGCTTTACCCAGATTCACCCTACTTGTATTCCAGTTGCTGGAGATCACCAATCGAAGTTGACTCTAATGTCAGAATCTCTTCGTAATGATGGCCGGGTTTGGGTTCCCTTAGACAAAGAAAACTGTTCCAAGAACCCCAATGATATTGGTGAGGAATTAAGGGATTATTTTCTAGAACGAAAGTATCCGAGTTTTGGAAATCTTGCTCCCCGTGATATTTCTAGCAGATCGGCCAAGGAAGCCTGCGATGAGAGTCGTGGAGTAGGACCGGGTGGACGTGGAGTCTATCTTGACTTTGCTGATTCAATTTCTCGCTTAGGCGAATCTGCGATCCGTGAAAGATATGGAAATCTTTTCCAGATGTACGAACGAATTACTGGAGAAAATGCCTACAACCGTCCAATGCGTATTTATCCAGCTATCCATTATACTATGGGTGGATTATGGGTGGACTATAATTTGCAAAGTACTATCCCTGGTTGCTTTGTCTTAGGAGAGGCGAATTTTTCAGACCACGGTGCTAATCGCTTGGGGGCCAGTGCACTCATGCAAGGATTGAGTGATGGATACTTTGTTATTCCTTACACCGTGGGCAATTATCTTGCCAATGTAGGTGCGGGTTCGATTAGTCCAGATGGCCCGGAAGTAAAGGAAGTGCTTGAATCGGTTAAAGAACGAACGAGTCAATTGCTTTCTCCTGAAGGTAAAAAATCTGCGAGGTCATACCATAAGGAACTCGGTCAAATCATGTGGGAATACGCAGGCATGGCTCGCAATGCAAAGGGATTACAAAAAGCAATTGGAGAAATCGAAGGCTTACGAGAAGATTTTCAGAAAAATTTATTGGTGCCAGGTACTGGAGATCGTTTAAATGTTGAACTGGAACGTGCGGGTCGAGTGCGTGATTTTATTGATTTTGGAGAACTTCTTTGTCGGGATGCCTTGGAAAGAAATGAATCCTGTGGCGGTCATTTTCGAGAAGAATATCAAACAGCGGAGGGAGAGGCGACTCGGGATGATGAAAATTTCGCCCATGCAGCAGTGTGGGAATATAAAGGCGAAGGAAAAACCCCAGTCCGTCATCAAGAAGAATTGGAGTATGAAAACATCAAACTTGCTGTTCGTAGTTACAAGTAGGAAACGATCATGAAACTTACCTTAAAAATTTGGCGACAGAGTGGACCTACAGAAACGGGGTCTTTTGAATCTCATATTTTAAAGGATGTTTCGGAAGATTCTTCCTTTTTAGAAATGCTTGATCAATTGAATGAGCAACTTCTTACCGAAGGGCATGAACCTGTAGCTTTTGATCATGATTGTCGTGAGGGAATCTGCGGAACCTGCTCGCTGACGATTAATGGATATGCCCATGGTCCTGAGAATTCAACTACGACTTGTCAGCTTCACATGCGAAAGTTCAGTAATGGAGAGACCATTACGATTGAGCCCTTTCGGGCAAAGGCTTTTCCAATCGTTCGTGATTTGATTGTCGACCGTTCGGCCTTTGATCGAATTATTCAATCAGGTGGCTTTATATCGGTCCGAACGGGAAGTGCTCCCGATGGTAACGCCATACCAATTTCCAAGGTTGATGCGGATAAGGCAATGGATGCCGCCGCCTGTATTGGATGTGGTGCATGCGTGGCATCCTGTAAAAATGCTTCTGCTATGCTATTTACTTCAGCCAAAGCAGCCCATCTTAACCTCCTTCCTCAAGGGCAGGCTGAAAAAGATGCCCGTGTCCTCAACATGGTCAATACCATGGATGAATCAGGTTTTGGTAATTGCAGAAATTATGGTGAATGTTCCGCTGCATGCCCAAAGGATATCTCTTTGGACTACATAGCTAAACTGAACCGCGATCACGCTAAAGCGAAGATAAAAGAAATATTTTCGTAAGATCGCTCGCATTTTGATTGATTAAGGTTGCGAGGAATCCTTTCGTTTGGAAAATTCCAACTTATGTCAATAGATGATAAGCAAGCAACTTGGGGTGGGCGATTTTCAGAACAGCCCGATCTTCTTATGCAAGTATTTGGTGAATCCGTTTCTTTTGATCAGCGACTTGCTCCCTATGATCTTCAAGGCAGTTTAGGACATGCTTCGATGCTTAATCACGTCGGTCTTTTATCTGAGATGGAATTTGAGGAAATTAAAGTTGGGATTGAACAGTTACTTGAAGAAATAAAATCCCGGACTTTTTCATGGAAGATTGAATTGGAGGATGTTCATATGAACCTTGAGCAGGCTCTTCTTGAAAAGACACCTGCAGCGGCTAAATTACACACGGGAAGAAGTCGAAATGATCAAGTGGCCACGGATATGCGTTTGTTCTTTAAAGATGCATGCAACCAAGTGAAAGGGAAACTAGAACTCGCCATGACCGCCATCCTTGGACTGGCAAAAAGGTATGCACTCTTACCTATCCCGGGTTATACTCATTTACAACGAGCTCAACCGGTGACCGTGGGCCATCATTTACTTGCCCATATTGAAGCCTTGGGCCGCGATCACGAACGATTTTCCCAAGTTTTCAATCATGCTAATATCTGTCCACTTGGCTCGGGAGCAATCGCAGGGTCTACTTTACCGCTTGATCGAGCTTTTACGGCAAAGGCCTTGGGCTTTATTGATGAATTTGGAGAACCCAGGATCACTGCCAATGGAATGGATGCGGTTGCTGATCGGGACATCTTTCTTGAGTTTGCCATGGCATGTGTAAATTGTTCCTTACATTTGTCTCGTTTAGCCGAGGATGTTATTTTGTGGAATTCATCTGAATTCGGATTTATTGAATTGCCCGATTCATTCACCACTGGATCTTCACTAATGCCTCAAAAGAAGAATCCTGATTCCTTTGAATTAATCCGTGGTAAAACCGGACGAATTGTGGGCAACCTCCAAAACTTATGCGTCACAATCAAAGGGCTTCCACTTACTTACAATCGTGACCTGCAAGAAGATAAGCCTCCCATTTTTGATTCCTTTGATCAACTGAGTATGTGTCTAGCAGTGGTAGCGGGTTGTCTTTCTGATTCAACTTTCAATGAGGAGAGATGTCGCACAGCTGCATCCGATCCACTGCTTTTGGCCACCGACCTTGCCGATTTCTTAGTCGAGCGTGGAGTCCCTTTTCGTTCTGCACATCATTACATAGGTGAACTAGTCGCTTTTTCCGAAAAGAAAAAAATATCCATTCCCGAGCTAGAACAAGTCGATGCAATTAAAATTTGTCCCGAATTAGGGGACGATTGGAGAGAAGTATTTGATCTAAATCGTGCTTTTTTAATGAGAGAAAGACCGGGTATGCCTGGTCCTTCAGAGATTAAAGGACGGATAAACCATTGGGAAAAATTGCTTTCTCCCTAGATTCGAATGGGCTTTTTTCGAGCCAACTTATTTCTTGGGTTACTCCTTTGGAGTACATTGCTTTGGGCGAGAACTTGGACAACCAATACGGGTAGTAAATCCGAAGGCGAACTTTTTGAAGTTCTTGGCGATCGGATAGGACTAAAGATTAAAGGAAGGGAGTACCATTTTTCTTTATCTCGCTTCACTCAATCAGATCAAGAGTATGTTCGAGATTGGAAGAAAGTAGAACGTTGCCCAGTCTGTTCAAAAAGTCTTGGTACTCGCACCATCAATTCGGGTGGAGTCAAATACCATACCGCCTGTTTCCGATGTATGGTTTGTCGCTCGGGTTTTAAAGGGGGCGATCAGTTTCGCCGTGATGCATGGAAGGGAATGGTTCATGTTAAGCATTTTCAATCTACAGGGTTATGTGGCACATGTTCTCGAATTTTTGTAAAACGAGAGGCCCATCCAAAGCAGTTTTTTGCTGATGGTAGAATGAGTTGTGCATCTTGTTTAAAAGACGGTGTTTTTGATACGAAAATTCTACATGAAGTCGAAAACCGTGTTTGGCAAACTTTGAATCGGATTGGAATTTCCAAACCGGTTGGTCAACTTTCTATTCGGTTAGTGGATCGCGGTCTTCTTAATCAGGAAGCCTTAAAGATTAATGCTCGTGGAAATCTAAGGGGTTTAACCTTAACCAAATATAAAATCGTAAGGGGCGGTCGAAATCCGGGGACGACTTATGATCATCGAATCTATATTCTGAATGGATTACCTTACATAGAATTTGAATCGGTATTGGCTCATGAATTTGCCCATGTCTGGTTAAATGAACGATTTGTTGAATCAACTCCACCAGTTGTGGAAGGATTTTGCAATTTGGTCTCCTCTGAGGTTTTGGAAAAGGAGAAGAGTAAACTGGCTTCGGTTTTATTGGAGAATTTACAAAATAACACCAGTCTTGCTTATGGGGTAGGGTATCGAAAAATGAAAGCCAACCTTGCTCAGAAAAATTGGAATCAAGTACTAGCGGAAATGAAAAGTAAATCTAACCCACCCAAATTAAAATGAGAATTGATTCGCATCATCACTTTTGGCAATACGATCCAATTGAATATTCGTGGATGAATGAAAAAATGGGAATTCTTAAACAGAATTATGCCCCCAATCATTTACTCGAAGAAATTACAAAATCTGGAATTGATGGAGTCATTTCAGTTCAGGCTTCTCAATCAATTAAAGAAACCGATGATTTACTATTTCACGCACAAAAGCATGATTTTATAAAAGGAGTGGTGGGGTGGTTTCCTCTAGCAGACATAGAGGTGGGAACAATTTTGGAACGCTATGCTGCTAATCCCTGGCTTAAGGGCGTACGGCATGTGGTGCAGGATGAAACAGATGATCGTTTCATTCTCGGAGAGGATTTTAATCGGGGAATTTCTCTGCTTAAGGATTTTGATTTGGTTTACGATATTCTTATTTATGAAAGGCAGTTATCCGCATCGATTGAATTTG
>CAWUUU010000240.1:0-20374 GCA_963924995.1 uncultured Opitutales bacterium | reverse complement strand
ATCAACCACGAAACCATTTGAATCTAATTGCTTGGATGCAAAAGTAATAGTAATTGACCAGCTATGTCCATGCAGCCGTGAGCAACGACCAGGATGATTTGGCTGGCGGTGGGAGAGAGGGATGTCTCGATAAGTTTTGCTACAAGTTAACATGAGAAAAGAATTAAACCTTATATTCTGTTGGGTCTAAAAGACCAACTAATTCAAATGCTTCTTTTCTTTCCACACAAGTGCCGCATTTCCCGCAATGCTTATCGTTACCTGCATAGCAGGACCAGGTTTTTTCAAATGGCACACCAAGTTCTTTTCCTTTTCTAACAAGGTCATGCTTACTCAATTGAACAAATGGTCGATAAAGTGAAACGGTATTCCAATCGCATAGTTTGAGTGCCTCATCCATGGCGGTAGCGAATTCGGGCCGGCAGTCTGGGTAAATAGTGTGGTCTCCGGCGTGGGCAGCATAAGCAACCGTATCAAACTGAAGTGAGATTGCATGCCCTGCAGCAAGCGAGAGAAGGATCATATTACGATTCGGCACCACGGTTGCTTTCATTGAATCTTCAGCGTAGTGGCCCTCTGGTAATGAGATTGATGGATCTGTTAATGCACTACCACCGAGCAGATTATTTAACATTGGCAATCGAAGAATCTCATGTTCGAGCCCTAGGAATTCTGCGATTTCAGAACTTGATTTAAGCTCCTTTTCATGTCGTTGACCATAGTCAATAGAAAGAAGCTTCAGATCGGCCCCCTCATTGAGTAAATCATAAACGAGGACAGTGGAGTCGAGTCCTCCAGAAAAGAGTACAACCGCTTTCATTTAAATTTTTTTGGGGAAATCATATCAAATTATTTATTCATAAGTGGCTCAATCCTAAGGTCGACTCTAGAATTGTTATTTTAATTTTCAGAATCCAATCTTTCATCAGGTCGTGGAAAGGTTTTTCGATGAATTTTATAAATTCGATATAATTCTTCGATTGGCCGTGGATGGTCGTCGACTCTAAGGTCACGAAAGCGATCATTCAAACCACCATAACCCCAATTGCTCCGAACAACTAAAAGGGCTGCTGATTGCCTACCTCTTTTATCCCCACCGGCAAATTGCCCTGCTTCCAAGGCTTTGATTAACCGCTCGGACAGAAAGCCTTTGCTTTCTCTAAAATTGGCCGCCATCGCTGCGATTACTTGAGGGCCGGCAAGAAGGTTACCCTGTACAGAAAAGTGTTCCCCGATCTTCGCTCCCGCCCAATCAAGGCATTCCGTACCAGTGTAGTTTGAGGCGTTTCCCTCAAGTCCAATTACAGCTAATTGCCTTCTATTTCGAAAAGGATCTGCACTGGTTAAAATTTCAATCACTTCGTTGGGGTTCTTTCCGCTTGATAGAAGGTCAATTCCCCGGGGGCCGTAGAGAACATTCCCCCATGCCTGGGAGGCGATCGCTCCGACTCCTGCTGATGCATACGGAACAACTCCGCCCACCGCAATGAATTTAGATTGAACCGCAATTCCGAGTTCGCCTGTTTTCTGATCCCGGGCGATAATTGAAAAAGTCGAGATGGGTAGGGGGGGAAGGCGAGTTTTGCCATGGGAGAGAACAGCAATTCCCAGAAAAGCAATGAACGAGTTAAAAAACATATTATTTTATTACAACTCGATCCGTTTTTTTTCAATTACTTTGAATCAAAACAGTCACAGTCCTGATTTTTGACTTATTGGAGTCCTATTGAAAGGAGTAGAATGGATTTGAATGCTTGATTATAGATGAATTGACATATTTAAAACACTCATCCATAAAAGCTACCTTTGCATCAAATCTTGGGGGTGTAACTCAGTTGGTAGAGTAGCGGACTCTTAATCCGTTTGTCGGGGGTTCGAGCCCCCCCGCCCCTACGATTTAAAAATTGATTCGAATCCCATTTCCAACCTGGCTTCTCCTTGAACAGAAGCGGTGCGAAAAACGCTTTCAATCTTTAATAATCGAACCAAGCTTTTACAAAATTCATGATTGGTTGGTAGCAAAATTGCTCCAATCCAGTTACTTTTTATTCTTGGGTACTTTCTTAATCTTTCTTGTGGCCATTTTCCTTCTTTCACCTGGATCCCCCAAATCACCCCCCTTGGCCATCATTTCAGGGAAAGTATTATCCCACCATTTCTCGTAGGAAATAGATAGCGTAGTGATCAGGCTGGGCTTTTCTTTGGAGAGGTCATTCTGGCAACCGGGGTCCTTTTTTACATCGTACAAAACCCAATGTTCTCGTGGACTTACACCCCAATGATACTGGGCGGTACCATAGGCATAAGTCATATTTTTGCTTCCCTGCGATACATTGCGTAAGCCCTTGCACTGGCTCATGTATTGGAGACATTCAGGATTTCCGCAATCGTGACTGCGAAGCATTAGATGGTTGCCCTGTCGTACGCCGGCCATGGTATATTTATGGTACTTTGCAAAGCCGCTTGGCCATCGGGCCACATGGTGGAATAAAATGCGCTCGGGCTTCCATTCGATTGGTTTGTTACTTTCCAACAGTGGTCGTAGGCTAAATCCTTCGAGCTTCTTTTCAAGACTGGAGGGAACCAGAGAGTCTGTTAAATCACATAGAGTGGGTAAAATATCGAGGTGGGCAGTCAGGTTGTTGATTACTTTTGGTTTCCATTTTCCAGTCCAACGCCAAAAAGAAAAGGCTCGGGTTCCTCCCTCCCACGCAGTGCACTTGGACCCGCGCATGTTCGCATTATAAACATCCAACCCTTCCGTCACACCATTGTCATTGACCATGATGATGATCGTGTCCTGATCCCGGTCTGTATCCTTAAGGAATCTCATCAAGCGCCCAAGGTTATAATCAATGTTTTCAATCATGGCCAAATAGGTGGAATGGGTATCGTTTAATCCGGCATCCCGAAATGGCTTAATCAATTTTTCCGGAGCGGCGAGGGGAGTATGTGGAGAATAAGTGGAAAGGTAGCAAAAGAAGGGTTCATCCTTGCATTCCTCGATAAAGGTCATTGCTTCGTCAAAAAAAACATCTTCTCGGAATCCCTTTGTCTCCATTCGTTTTTGGTTTCGAATAAAGGTGGCATCAAAATGCTTGGATGGGCCTCCCATATTGGTCGAACACCAGTGGAACCCCCGCTTTTCCGGGCCGGGCTTGTTGCCCAAGTGCCATTTTCCAATGAACCCATTTTTATACCCGCCCGACTGTAAGAGTTGGGGCAAGAGAACGGCATCTTTATGGAGTTGTTGCCTGGGTACTATGGTGTGAGTAACCCCTGATCGAAATTCGTGCATGCCAGTAAGTAAAGCAGCACGAGTTGGGGAACAGGATGGGCTAACGTAAAAATTATCAAAACTAACGCTTTCAGCTCTCAACTTATTAATGTGAGGAGTTTTAAGGTAGGGGTGACCGTGTGCATTGACATCGCCATAACCCTGGTCATCGGTGAGGATTAAAATTATATTTGGTTTTTGAGCGAGCAAGGGATAGCAAGCGATCAAACCAAGAACAAAAATGAGGTGAATTTTTACTTTCATGAATTTTAGCTAATTACTCTACTAATAGGGAGCGCAAGACAATAAATTTTAATAGTAAAACTCTGCTTAATAGTTTGAGTAATAATGAAAAAGAAAACTTCTTGGATTGACCTAGTGGATCTTTTTGAAATGCTGAAGGAATTGGCACAGTTAAATGAAAATTTAATTAGGGAGATTGGATATCAGTTTCATTTGGATGGTACTATTTGCTCCACTGAGGTTCATGGTAACGGAAACGTGAACGATACCTTTTTGTTGTTTTGCGAAAGTAATAATTTAACAAATCGATATACCTTACAAAGAATCAATCACGAAGTTTTCAAAAATCCTGAAGGTTTAATGGAAAACTTCCTACGGGTTACTCAACATTTGCAAACAAAGCTTCTAACAGAAAGATCAGACAAGCAAGCTTTGTGCTTAGTTCTAGCGAAAGACGATCGACCTTTTTTTCAGGACAAAGATGGCAATTATTGGAGAGTCACAAAATTCATTGACGGAGGCCGATCATTTGAGGTCCCTGAAAATCTAACTCAGGCATATGAAGCGGCTAAAGCATTTGGCGATTTTCAGGCAAAATTGGCTGATCTTCCAGGAGAGCCACTTATTGAAACCATTGCAGATTTTCACAACACCCGATTAAGGTTTGAACATTTTCTAACTGTTTTAAAAAAAGATGAGTTCAATCGGGTCAAAGAAGTTCAAGACTTGATTGAATTTGCATTGGAGAATGAAAGCTTGGCAGATGCAATCCAAGGGAAGCACTTCCCCTTACGAGTCGTTCATAATGACACCAAATTGAATAATATACTCCTTCATAAAACTTCCGGTCAAGGGATGTGCGTGGTTGATCTTGATACGGTTATGCCTGGTTGTGTTTTGCACGATTTTGGCGATTTAGTAAGAACCGCAGCATGTTCTGCGCTGGAAGATGAACCTGACCTGGACAAGGTTTTCTTTTTACCTGAAATATTTGAAGCAATTGTAAAAGGCTATCATTGCTCGACTGGAGAAATGCTTGAATCTTGTGAGATTGAGAACCTCGCCTTGGCTCCCAAAGTCATTACCTATGAACTAGGTCTTCGTTTCTTAGCCGACTACCTCGAAGGAGATGTATATTTTAAAGTGAAACGACCAGGCCACAATGTTGATAGAGTTCGAGCCCAATTTAAACTTCTCTCATCTATGAAAGAAAAATTTTCTGAGATGCAAGTTATTGTAAGAAAGTTATATTCATCAATTGTTCAGATCTAGAATTGAAAATTGGTCACTGATACAGTAACTAGATTCAAGAAATCAGAGTTAGTACAAAACTATGAATGTGTCGTTGTTAGTCCAGTAATTTTACATTGTCCATTTTTCACCCGAAAGAGAAACATAACCAAGTGAGGTCAACGAACCTTTAATCCATTATTACTCCACTCATAAGCCATGTACTTATTTCGTAACTTATTTTTATTTTTAAGTCCTGCCGTGCTTTCTTTTGGCGAAACCACTCGGCCCACATCTCCTAATGTCGTCCTTTTGCTTGCGGATGACCTAGGGTGGCAAGATGTTAGCTGTTACGACATTGACGAGAAATCTCCCATGGAAACTCCAAATATAGATGCATTGGCGAAAAGAGGGGTTCTTTTTCGTCAAGGTTATTCACCCGCTCCCACCTGTGCTCCCAGTCGTTGTGCAATTATGAGCGGCAGACACCCTGCGGTCGCTCAAAAGACCCATGTAGTCGGAGGGAATCCACCCACGCCCTATAATAAGACTGCTCATTCAATCATGGATCCCTGGTATAGCGGCCGAATGCGGCTCGAGGAGGTGACAATTCCAGAAGCTCTTAAAAGTAACGGATATGTCTCAGGCCATACCGGAAAGTGGCACATGGCAATTGATCATAATGCTTTTCCCCAACCAAAGGATCAAGGTTTCGATTTTACATGGCACGATCTTGGAGAAAGTCGTGCGATGAAGCCAAGTCGTTTACAGGGATTTGCGACTAAAGCCAAAGATGATCCTTACCAGCTGGACAAAGATGGATTTCCCAAGGATCAAACGACACTCGATGCCCTAGATTTTATAAAACAAAATAAAGGCAAACCGTTCTTTCTTTATTACGCCGCTTGGTTAGTTCACACGCCCATTCATTCTCGAAGTAAGGCATTACTCGAAAAATACTGCAATAAACTGGGCGTTGATTTCCCCAGTGAGCCGAAGGGCTGGGCTTTAACTGGGCAAAAAAACCCTTTTTACTGTGCGATGGTCGAAATGCTTGATCATTATTTTGGCATGGTTGTTAATTATCTTAAAGAGACTGAAGATCCGCGTTGGCCAGGGCATAAACTAATTGAGAACACCTATATCATTTTAACTTCAGATAATGGAGGAATGGAACGTGTTCCAGGAGAGATCATTACTGATAACTATCCTCTGGATAAAGGTAAAATTAATGCGAAGGAGGGTGGGGTACGAGTACCTTTTATTATTACTGGTCCCGATATAAAGCCAGACCAAGTGAGTAATGTGATGGTAAATGCCTTGGACTTTTACCCGACGATTTTAAGTTGGACGGGCACTCCAAAGCCCAAAAAGCAAAAATTGAATGGATCCGACTTGAGCAAACTTCTTCGTGAAAATCCTAAATCAGCAATTTTCGTAAAAGATCAAAAAGGAAAGGTGAGGGACTCAATGATCTGGCACTTCCCTCATGGAGTCGCCCAGCAATCAACCCTACGTGCGAATGGTTGGAAATTAATCTATAATTATATTCCCCAAAAACCTAGGCTAGAACTTTATCATTTGTATGAGAATTACCCGAACCCCTCTAAGAGGATAGATATTGAGGAAGCAAATAACTTGGCATTGGAAATGCCTAATAAAGCGGAGGGAATGAGAAAGGAACTTTTCTTGAGACTGGATGCCATGAATGCTTCATATCCTTATAAGAATCCTCATTACAAAGGAGATTTAGCAGAGAAAACAAAGGTTTGTACAGTCGTGAAAAATGGAAAAGATGGAAATCAAGTTTGGGCACAGTTTAAGGAGCGAGGTTCAAAAGTAGTTAAGGGGCAAATTGCTTATACTTTGAATGGGGGAGGTAAATCTGAGGAATGGTATGTTTTACCAGCCAGAGTTAATGGCGATCTTTTAATTGGAAAACTTCCATCAGGGAGTACTCATTATGTCTTTAATTTTGTCGATGAGCACAACTTCCTAGTTTCTTATCCAGATATGCCAGATTTGTTAGAGGCAGCAACAAAGAAAGGCAAGGGGCCTTATTCCTCTTCAGCATTGAAAGTTTCGGTTAATTGAATTTCTGATGTGAAGTTTTGTTTTGTTACAATATAACCACTAAACTGGCTAAGTTTATAAATTAATAAAACTATAATTTTATTAAGTTAACAAGTCTTCCCTAAGGCATTTATTTATACTTATAATACTAATCAATGAAGTAAAAATAATTCTTTTATGAAAACATAAAAACTTCAGTCAACAGGAAAGATTTAGCGAATGCTTAAATGGAATTTTGGAAAACGAAGACTTCGAATATCTGAAGAATCTAGGTCTCAAAGAATTTTTTTAGCTCCAATCTAACATTCGCTCAATTGGAATTCTCGCCTCTTCTATTAATGAATCCTCAAGGCAAATTTCAGGTGTTTCTTCTTCAAGGCATTGAAGCAAGTTATTAATAGTATTCATTTTCATGAAACGACAATCGTTACAGGCACAATTCCCTGTAGGTCCAGCAATGAAAGATTTATTAGGCAGTTCGCGGGTAAGGCGATGCATCATCCCGGTTTCAGTAAGAATAATAAACGAATTGGCTGAATGATTCTTGCAATAATTAACCATCATTTCAGTACTGCAGACTTCGTCTGCTAAATCGCGGACGCTCTCGATACATTCAGGGTGTGCAACCACAGGGGAACTGGGATGTTCGAGGCGGCAGCGTTCAATCGATTCTTTGGTAAATAGTACATGAGCATAACAACTACCGGGCCAAAGTTTCATCTTTCGACCAGTTTGCCCAATGACCCATTGGCCTAGATTCTGATCTGGGACGAAAAGGATCTCTTTATCTTCTGGTACATTTTTAACTATCTGTACCGCGTTACCACTTGTGCAAATTACATCGCTTAGCGCTTTGACCGCAGCTGAACAGTTTACATATGCCACAACATAGGTATTTGGATTATTCAGTTTATATTCAGCTAATTGATTGGATGGGCAAGAATCTGAGAGCGAACACCCTGCATCAATATTCGGCAAAAGAACTGTTTTACTTGGATTGAGAATTTTGGCAGTTTCTGCCATGAAATGAACGCCGCAAAACACAATAATTTCTGCGTTTGTTTCGGCCGCTTTTCGAGCTAAGCCAAGAGAGTCACCAACATAATCTGCTACTTGTTGAATGGAATTTACTTGATAATTATGACATAATATAACGGCATTCTTTTCTTCTTTAAGCCTAATTATTTCTTTCTGCTCAATGCTGAGATGTTGTAAATCTTGCTGATGACGAAAGACCTGCAATTCAAATTTCTTAGCGAGTGACTCGATCATGTTTAGTTAATCTTTTTGCATTTTCCATCCTTGCGGAAATCCGGGCACTCTGCGTGAACTTGTAGCCTTTGATCTTTTACATTCAAGCCGAGTTTTTCGGAAACTGTTTTACCATACCACTCCATAAAAGGAGCCTCGATGTCAAAAATCTTTTTACAATCTGAACAAATTACTTGTGCCTTGAATGTTTCCGACCTTCCATTAACTGCATAAAATTTATTATCGTGTCCAATATCAATTTTTCTAATGATACCACTTTCCACAAGCAGAGGAAGGTTTCTGTAAACGGTTGCACGAGAAACTGAATCATCTAAATTCTGAGCATCCTGTAAAAGCTGATCAGCGGTAAAATGACCTGATTGGCGAAATAATGCGTCTAATACACCTTTCCTTTGACCAGTGACTCTTAAACCTTTGCTGGCAAGAAAAGTTGAAAAACTTTCCCATGTTTCCTTGTCACAGATTTTCATTATTGTTCAAATTTAAACATAGAATCAGAATATACTTTTAAACAGCATTACAATTCGGGTCAATTTTATTGAGACTAAATTGAGATAGTTGTAGGGATTATTAGTTGTTTTTGGCGTTCGGTCTTGTTCTTTTTCAATAATCAAGTTAGGGAAACCATCATGGCAGTAAAAGTAAATGAACACCTCATCCCCGACTGGGCAATAGAAAGACAGGCACAATCTCTTTTTGAACAAGTTTCGAAATCTATGCCCGGAAAACCCAGGGAAGTGATTCAACTTGCTGCCTTGGACTTGGCGAGAGACCGAATGATTGACCAATCATTAATGGGGCAGGAGAGTCAAAAAAGGGCGTATGAGATTGATTCAGAGCAAGTGATTTTGGGAATGAAGCAATGGATCAGCAAAAACGGTGGCAAAAAGGCGTTCGCCAAAGGTAAGCATCCAGTGATTAAGACTCAGGAAGATTTGAAAAAAGAAATTATCAGTCAATTTCAATTCAATCGACTACTTGAAGAAGAAACCACTTGTGAACCTGTCTCAGAGGACGAAGCAAAGAAATACTATGATGCGCGTCCAGATTTATTTGAATCTGAAATTTTGTTAACTGCTTCACATATTCTAAAAATGGCCAAGACGGAGGACGAGTTTGCAGAAGCTGAAAAAAAGATCATTGCATTAAGAACACAAATTACAGAAGGGGAAGATTTCGTTAAATTGGTCAAAGAAGAATCTGATGATTCTCAAAACGATGGACATTTGGGTACTTTTGGCAAAGGTCGAATGGTTGTACCTTTTGAAAAAGCTGCGTTTTCTTTAAAACCTGATGAGTTGAGTGAACCGGTAAAAACTCAATTTGGTTGGCACTTAATAAAACTGCTTGAACGTAAAGAACCAGAAGTCACTCCTTTTTCAGATGTGAAAGAAAAAATAATTGAGTACCTTGGAGAAAGGAAAAAAGACTCAATATTCGAAAAATTCTTGGATCAATTAAAAGAAAAAGCGGAAATTGTAGAAGTGGCTGATTTCTAGTTTTTTAGGGCAAGCCCTTCTAGGATATTCACACTGGCGGCAGATTGGTTAAGGGCGTATAAATGAAAACCAGGAGCTCCACCGTTTAATAGTTCTTCCACTTGCTCTTTTGCCCAGTTTGAACCAACAAGGGGTTGATCCTCTTCGGCTGACTTTTTCAATCTTTCTTCTAGCAAGGAAGGAAGCGATGCCTCACACATCTGGCAGAACCGTTCAATTTGTCCAATAGATAAAACTGGCAGTAATCCAGGGAGGATAGGAATTTCAATTTGAGCGACTTTACAGTCAGATACAAATTGGAAATATGCGTGGTTTTCAAAAAAGAGTTGAGTGGTTATAAAGTCTGCACCCGCATCCACTTTTTCTTTCAAGTGAAGTAAGTCAAGTTGTTTATCAGGCGACTCTGGATGCTTTTCTGGATACCCTCCAACTCCAATTCCGATATGGGGAAAATACTCCTTAATCAAGGAAACTAATTCCGTTGCATATGATAAGCCACCTTCAACTGGGCGGAATTGATTTTCACCTTTTGGAGGGTCACCTCGAAGAGCCATAATATTGCAGAAACCTTCTTTTGAAAAATCTTCTAGAATTTCAAGTAGTTCATCTTTGGTGTGACCGACACAAGTTAAATGGGGCATTACTTCGAAACCAAAATCATTTTTGAGAATACGAGCATATTGCATCGTGGTTTTTCGAGTACCACCACCGGCACCATAAGTTATGGAAACAAAGTCCGGATTGTAAGGTTGGAGAATGGCTGCAGTCTTGAGCATTCTCTCACCCCCTGCTTCGTTTTTGGGAGGAAAGAATTCAAGTGAAAAAATAGATTTCCCTCGATTGAAAAGCTCTGAAATTGATGTACCTTTTTTCATTCTCATATCAACATATCATGATATCTTGATGCGTTGCAAGTCGGTTATCCTGATTCCTTTACAATCGAACACGAGAGGTAAGAAGTAAGTTTCGTATCGATTCTAAATAGCGACTGACTCGAGGTTGTGATTTAATTGCCTCTGCTTGTTCGAGTAATTTGACTGCTTTTTCGTAATCTCGAATCCCCACTAACATACGCCCATGTTCAATGAGTGCAGCAATTTCAACTTCATCTATTTTACTGGCTCTTTCAAAATGTAGACTTGCCAGAACATAATCTTTTTCCTGCCACGCATGTTGCCCAAGCATAATAAGAGCTTTTCCTTCGAGTGGATGCTTTTCTACGATAATTCGAAGAATCCTAGTAGATTCATTTGTTTTACCTGTTGCTTTTAAAACTTCAGCTTTGAGGAGTAACACATCTTTTTCATCCTGTGCATTGTAGTTTGATCCGAAAATTTGTTGAATTTTTTCGAGGTATGAAAAACAGTCCTGGTACGAACCTCGATTCATTAGGATGCTGGCTACTCGAACATATCTATGTATCGAAAGTTTTTGCTTATCATCAATTGCCTCTTGATAGTTTTGGAGGGAAAGTTCGTACAAATTTAAATTATGATAAAGATCCCCCAGGCTGAGGAGGTCTTGAGTTTTCAATTCTCTCATTCTCTTAAGTGTTTCCATCGCCACGACGGCATCTCTTTCTCTGCCTAACCCCTGAAGTGCGTGTACTCGTGCACGATGACCTATTACATCGTCTGATTGTCTTGCCAATAACTCGTCCAATAGAGCAAGGGCTTCATTGAATCTGCTAGTCTCAATCAAGCAGTTTACCAGACCATTCCTGGCATTTTTACTTTCTGGGAAAAGTAAGATGCCCATACGATAGGCATTTTCTGCCGAGACGAATTGTTGAAGCGTGTAGTAGCAGTAGCCTAAAGCGACATATGTAACTCCATCTCCTTCGCCAAGGCTAATCGATTTCGAAAAGTTTTCAGATGCTTCTTTAAACTTCCCCAAACTTAATTCCACAAAACCCAAATTTTTGTAAGCCCTCAAAAAAGAAGGGAACTTTTTTAAAGCATTCTTATAACTTTGCTCGGCCCGAGTCAGTCGACCATGCTGGTAATACATTGTTGCTAAAGCAAAATCGAGGGCCGCACTGGATTTGTCACCAATTTTCTTTTCGAGATAAGTAATTGCATCCTCTAGTTGGTTTTCAGCTTTAGCGATCACCTCCTGAATAATTAGTTTTTCATTTTGACTAATCTTTGGTTCTATTTCACTTCTAAAGCCATAGTCTCCCATAAAACTTCTGACAAAACTTGGACTATTCCAGAAGCTAGCAGTTAATTCATGCGTAGGTGCCTTGCTCCAGGAAAAAGAAGCAGTGTTAATTAAAATTAAGTAAAGAAATATCTGTTTCATTGATCGAGTAGGCTATAACGAATTGGTAAATAAAATTGTACCTGCACAAGTTCTCCATTTCTTTTTGGAGCTTCATAGGTTGAACCTTCAGCGGCTTTTTTAGATGATTCAATAAAATCTGGATGGGTAGATGAAATAACATCTAAAACTTGGACTTTACCTTTTTCATCAATTTGCACTAATAATTTGACCTCTCCCTCAAGCCCTCTTCTTTTAAGATGTGGTGGATAATGAAGGATGCCTCTTTTTAAAACATTGGGCGTTCGGTCCAATTCATGCAATTCAAAGACGAGTTCACCTTGGAACCCACTAGTTACCGGGTTGTAGTCATTTAAGGAAAATTCAGCTTTGAAATCGCCTGGGCCAACTTCCAAATTTGCGGATAAAGCTTCAATCATAAGCGGAGTTGTTTTAGGTTCTAAGGGACGAGGAGAATATTTATCTTCGATTAATTCTTCTACTTTTTTTTCCAACTTCGTCTTGAGAGGAGGAGGGGATTGAATGGGGACTATGTCAACTTCGCGAACGATCCATTCTTCGTCACGTACAAATTCTGATAAAGGGAGTAGGAAAAATAAACCAAAAGATACCATGATAGAAAAAAGAATGCTCTTCTTTTGGCTCTCTCCCTTTGTCTCTGACTCGATACCTGGAATCCAGTCAATTGTTGATGTTTTTTTCATCGGGCAACAACCGTCAATTTCACCGCTTTGGCACCTGCTAATAGTGCTTGATCCATAACTTGGGTCGCAAGTCCTGCTTTCGCGCCTTCTGAAACTTGAATAATAACAGAAGGAGGTTCATAGGTTGAGAAAGTACGCACTTTAGGAGCAACTCCCTCCAAGCCAATTTGATTTCCATTTAATAAAACTTGTCCAGACCCAGGTAGATTAAAAGAAAGTGGAGGCCTTTCGATATCAGTCTTTGAATTCGAATCTTTATAAGATGAAGAAATTCCGATCTCATTAACGAACGAAGTGGCTACAATAAAAAAAATAAGAAGTATGAAGACCATGTCGATCAAAGGAGAAACATTAATTTCAGTTTGTTCGTTTTGAAAGCTTGTTGGTTTCCTTTTCATCTATTTTTCAATGTAGCTAACGAAACGGAAGGTGAAACTTTTTTGGCCTCCGACACAAGCTTGGCAAGCATCGTTGCATCCGCCCATTGGTCTACCTGGATAACTACTGGTTTATCCCGATCTTTTATTGCCTGACTTATAAGAGGTGGAACATCTGAAAGTTGAACCGATTTACCAGCATGAAAGATCTGATTTTTTTCAGAGAGTGCAAATAAGACTGAATTCTTTTGTAAAGAAGATGCATTCTTCACCCTGGGCCTTGCAACTTCAACTCCAGGTAGGGTTACAAATGTGGCTGATACAATAAAAAAAATGAGCAGAATAAAAACAACATCTATTAATGGTGAGACATTGATTGATTCATCCTCTTCTTCCAAGATTGACCTTCTCCGTAGTTTCATAGCTCTGGGTTTGAAGGTTTGATTTGGCGAAGAGAAATACTTTCAAGTCGATTAATACAATGCAACCAATCTTTCTTTTTACGCTTAAGCAGGTGAGAAAAAGCAAGTGCAGGTATCGCGACAAGTAGACCGGCTTGTGTTGTGACAAGTGCTTCAGAAATTCCGCTCGCAACTAAATCCATCTTGTAATTATCTTGCATGCTTAGTCCGTCAAAGGTCCGAAGCATTCCCCCAACCGTGCCAAGTAGCCCAATAAGGGGAGAAGCCGTAGCCAGAACGAGAAGAAATCGAAGCCTTCGATTCAGGTAAGATCCGTCAATCATTCGAATTTGCTCAAATCTCTTTTTAGTTTCCTTTGAATCTTGGTGATTGGATAGACAATAATGCATTATTTGATTAATTCGCCCACCCCCCTGAAATGCACCCCATCTTTCTCTTGGAAAGGATTGTAAATCTCTTGGTAAAATTGATCGCAGGCGAAACCAAAGATCAAAAGCGATAAAATAAGTATAAAGCGAAAGTATCGCCAAAGTTGGCATGAGGATTCCCCCTTTATCCCAAACTAAAGTTGCTTGGTTCCAAAGATCAAGAATCTGATTCATGAATCGAATCGTTTGTTTCCTTTTCTAAATTCTCCTGCTTTAGCCTAACTAATCTCGCGGAGAAACCTTCCATTTTAGATATGATTCCCTGTAATCTTCGAGTCAATAATGCATGAGCAATAAGAGAGGGTATGGCCGTAACTAGGCCAAATTTAGTGGTAACGAGAGCTTCTGAAATCCCACGGGCAAGTTCACTATTCTCAGGATTGGCAAAATTCGTAATTTGTCTAAAAACATCAATCATACCAGTGACTGTCCCTAATAAACCAAGCAGGGGCGCGGTTGCTGCTGTTACTGCGATCAGTGGTAGTGCTTTCTCAAGTTTTACCTGCATATCAATAATTGCTTCGTACAGAATCTCCTCGAGAATTTCGGGATTTTTTCCTTGATAACTCTTAGCAGTTTTTCTCAATAATTCAAAAGGCCCCCTGTAAGTTCCATCCAAGGAAGCAACTTTATGAGGAATTTGGACCCTGATAATTTGAAAGGCTTTAACTACTGCAATAATCAAGGACAGAACTGCAAAAAATAATATTGGATAAATCCAGATACCGCCTTTTTGCAATTCTTCCAATACATTTAGTTCACCCTCTTCCATCACAAGTGCTTTACCTGAGGTCGGGTCAAGTGGAAGTGTGGCAATTTGTTGCACATTTGATTTTTGTTGAATCGCAGCATTGATTAGCAATGTGGTCGTGGGTGAAGTTTGAATGAGTCTTGCAGGTTCATGCTTTAGAACTGAATTGGAAGATAGGCTTAATTTTTGCCTCTGCTTGGTCGAAAAACTTCTTTCAAGTAATCCCGCCGAACCATCGACTCCGGAAAAGAAAATAGTAGGCCCGATCGACCAAAAAGTGCCATCCTCACGGGTTCCTTCTGGAGGTACAATAGCATTTCCTGTAAATGAAATCCCACCTGCGGATGCTTGAATTGCTTGAATTGACAGAGATGTTGCGAGGAGGCAAGAATCGAACAATTTAGTCCGCGTGCTCTCTTCCTTAGAATTGATTAGAATAGCGGAAAGTTTAGCAGACCATAATGTATCTTCTGCTGGCGGGTTTCCATGGTACCAACTCGAAATATAATCATTAAATAAATTAATGCTGTAATCAAGGTCGGCTTCGCTCTCTTTCACATCGCGTTCAAGTTGCAACAAGCTCGCTTCTCGGTTATCACGCAACCTAAGATTATAGTCTAGTTCTCTTCGAAGTTTCCTCGCCTTGTCTTCTAGTGTTGAAACATTTCGAGCCAGAGGTAATTTTTCAGTTTCAATTTTATCTCGTAATTCAGCGAGTGAACTAATTGCTTCTTTTAAATCGGCTTTAGCCTCTTCTGTCACTCGAGCGATTGACTCCCCCCAAATTAATGGAATAGTTAATATCGCAGCCAGATATATTATAAAATATTGTGGCTTCATTCCTTAAGATTGGACGGCGAGGATATTGGTAACTCAAGAAAGCGAGGCATCGCACGATTCTCCATGATTGATACACCAGTGGAGATTTCTTTGGCTAATTCGTCCTGTCGAGTCCACTGCCAACCATTCTCTGCTGGTTTACCCCATCCGGCAACACTCCCCGACTCATTTACAAAATAAGCCACTCCGAGGCCGAAGTATATGACTCGAAATTCGCGAGATTTCCCGTCATCCAAACTAAATTCCTGCCTTTCTAAATGAACGGCCCGATGGAAAAGGTGAATGCTTTGAAGAAGTGCCACACTTGCTTCGAGTCTTTTTCTTAGAGGAAGGTTTTTATTTTGTGTGCTATCTATTTTTTCATAAAAGGTGGATAATCGATCTCGAAGGGGAGAGGGCAAAAGATTATTCGTTTCTTTAATTTCTTTTTCTATATTTTGCATTCCTTCACTAAATTGAAGCGAGGCGATTTGTGCTTTCTCTTTTCGACTGGTCAGATTGGTTCTCTGTTGCGCTGCGCCCACATTTTCTTTTTCGAATTGTAATAATTTCTCTTCGAGTTCTTCGATTTCCTTACTGAGTGTAGCTTCAATATCAATAAGTGCAGCTTTTTCTGATTTCCAAATACTTTTTTCTTCGGAAAATATTTGTTTTGTTTTAACCCATTCCTCGATTATTTGATGAGTTTCTTTAACCTGACCATGTGAAATCCCAACCAAGAATGGAAATAGTAAGAAGTAGCAAAATAAGTTGGGGAAATAAAACATGAAAGTAATCCTCACCCTATAGAATTCAATAAAAAGATAAAGTCATTTATGAGACTCGGTCTCAATTACTTCAATTTTGAAATTTCTGGTTTATTGGGCAAGAAGTTGCCTAAGCGTTTCGTCCACCACTTGGGGATTTGCTTGTCCGCGAGTGGCTTTCATTACAAAACCTTTTAGTGCGTTAATTGCACCTTCTTTTCCGCCTTTAAATTTTTGTGCAGCATCTGGATCACTTTCTATGGCCTGTGCACAGATAGACTCAATCTCGCCTTGATCTGATTGTGCTTCTAAGCCCTTTTCTTTTACTAATTCCAAGGCACTTTTACCGGATGAAAACATTTCTGGAAAAAGTTCTTTTGCGACATTGTTAGAAACCGTCCCTTTTTCAATCAGTTGGATAAGGGCAGCTAAGTGCTCGGGAGTGAGAGGAGAATCCTCGATGGGAGTGGGTGTTGATTCTTCATTCGAATGAGAAAGCTCACGAAGTAAATCGTTCACAACCCAGTTTCCTGCTTTTCTAGGATCTTGGGTAAGGGCAGTCACTTGTTCAAAATACTGACATAGTTGGAAATCCGGGCATAACGCCGAAGTGATGGAATAGGGTAGATTCATCTCTTCCATATATCTACGTTGTTTCTCAAATGGTTTTTCGGGTATCTCTTTTGCGATTTGATCAATCCATTCTTGGTCAATTTTGACTGGCATTAGATCAGGTTCGGGGAAATACCTGTAGTCATGTGCCATCTCTTTGGAACGCATGGGTATGGTATACCGTTGATCGGGATTCCACCTTCTAGTCTCCTGGACAATTTCTTCCTTTTCTTCAATTGCTTTTATTTGCCGCTTGATTTCGTATTCAACTCCATTTTTTACACCCGATATGGTGTTGAGGTTTTTTAGCTCAACTTTTGTGCCTAATGTCTCAGTGCCAACCGGGCGAATGCTCACATTAGCGTCACATCTAAGCTGTCCCTTTTCCATATCACAGGAGGAAATTCCTGCATAAATAAGTGAGTTTCTTAACGAAGTCAGGAAAGAAAAAGCTTCCTCTGGCGAATACAAATCAGGCTCGCTTACAATCTCGAGAAGGGGCGAACCGGCACGATTATAATCCACTAGACTATCATTTTCAAAATGGGTCAGTTTTCCGACATCTTCCTCTAAATGAATTCTCGTCAATTTAACCATACGATGTTTCCCCATCACCGCAGGTGAATCCCCAGGTAATTCTATCTCAACTTCTCCGCCCTCGCATATCGGTTGATCGAATTGAGTAATCTGGTAATTCTTAGGCATGTCTGGATAGAAATAATTTTTCCGATCCCATTTACAGGTTGATGCAATCTTACAATCCAAGAGAAGACCAACCTTTATTGATTTTTCGATAGCCTCTCTATTCATAACTGGGAGTGCCCCGGGTAAACCTAAGATAACTGCATCCGTAAGCGAATTGGGAGGGTGCCCAAAGCCACAAGGCACACGGGTGAACATTTTGGAATTCGTATCCAATTGAACATGTACTTCAAGTCCGATTACAGCTTCGAATTTCATATCTTTCTCCTTGAGATTAAATACTTGGTGCCTTGCAACCATATCTATGCTCTCGATCATATGCATGCGCGATCGAAAGAAGACTGGACTCCTCAAAAGCTTGGCCAATTAACTGCATGCCAATAGGAAGACCTCCTTTAGTAAAGCCACAAGGTACAGACAATGCTGGTAGACCAGCGAGATTGGTTGAAATGTTATAAATATCGCTCAGGTACATAGAAATAGGATCGTTACTTTTCTCTCCAAATTTAAACGCAGGTGTCGGTGAAGTAGGTGTTAAAATTACATCAACTTTTTTAAATACTCTAGAGAAGTCTTCACGAATTAAAGTTCTTGTTTTTTGAGCTTTCAAATAATACGCATCGTAATACCCACTGCTCAATCCATAGGTTCCCAAGATACAACGTCTTTTGACCTCTTCTCCAAAACCTTCCCCTCGACTTTTAGCATAAACATCTATGGCATTTGTGGATGCGGCACTTCGAGATGTGTATCGAATACCATCATAGCGAGCCAAGTTTGAAGAAGCTTCTGCAGTAGCGATAACATAATAAACTGGAACTGCTAAATCAGTTGTAGGTAACGAGACTTCGACTATTTTATGTCCGAGTCCTTTGTAGAACTCAATAGTTTGCTCGATTGCTTTTCTCACTTCATCGTCCATACCATCGCCGAAGAATTCTTTAGGCAAACCCAATGTGCATGGCTCTAATGAAGTTTCTAGAGCAGATGTGTAATTAGGAACCTTAATTGGGTAACTAGTAGAGTCAAGAGGGTCGTGTCCGGAAATAATTTCTAGTAACAGAGCCGCATCTTCAACTGTTTGAGAAAGTGGCCCAATCTGATCAAGGGAAGAGGCAAACGCGGCAAGTCCATAACGAGACACCATGCCATATGTTGGCTTAACCCCAACAACCCCGCAAAGAGAAGCCGGTTGCCTAATAGAACCACCTGTATCCGAGCCTAAGGTGAGAGGTGCTTCCCGGGCCGCCACCGCCGCAGAGCTTCCTCCACTACTGCCACCTGGTACTCGATCGAAATCCCATGGATTACGAGTGGGGCCATAGGCAGAGTTTTCAGTGGATGAACCCATTGCAAATTCATCTAAATTTAGCCGTCCCCCGATTACAGCGCCCGCTTCTTTAAGCTTGGTGATAACAGTTGCATCGTAGGGGGAAATATAATCTTTAAGAATTTTACTAGCGGCAGTAAGCGGTTGGCCTTTAACTGAAATGACATCTTTGATTCCAACCGGAATACCATCAAGTGGACCTAATGTTTTACCTTCTGCTCTACGTGCATCTGATGCTTTTGCTTGGGAAATAAAATCTTCATCATCGCGATGCAGGAATGCATGTACTTGATGGTCAACTCGATCAATCTGGTCGAGATAAGCTTGAGCAATCTCGCTGGCACTCAACTCTTTACTAGTCAGGGACTTAGATAGTTCGGCGGCAGTTTTTTCGATGATACTTGTATTACTCATTACTTCAATCTTCCAGCACTTTGGGGACTACAATTTGATCATTTCGAGATTGCGGTGCATTCTGAGTGGATTGATTTACGGAGAAAGGCTCTTTGGCTACATCTTGATCCCATACATTAAAACGCGAAAATGCGTGTGCGGTAGGTTCAACCCCCTCTACATCAACATCCTTTAATTTTTCAAAGTACTTTAATACATCGCCAAGTTGATCCTGGAACTTTTCTCGTTCCTGTTCAGTGAGTTCGATCCGAGCGAGATTGGATGCATAATCAATATCCATGGGGGTTGATTCAGAGTCACTCATTTTCTATTTCCTTAGCGTGTAGGGAGTATCTTGTTCAATTTTTTTAACGATTTTTTCAAATGCTCCATTCACTTCATCTTCACCCAGCGTTCGATCGAGTGCCCGAAAACGCATCGAACAAGCGATACTTTTTTTGTCATCAGGCAGTCCTTTCCCCGCAAATAGATCAAAAATAGAAACGGGGTCGACTAGGAATTTACCATTTGCTACATTGATTGCAATTAATTCCAATGAGGAACGAACTTTTTCTGCTGATTCGTTTTGATCTACAACAAGGGCCAAGTCTTTAATGGCGGGTGGAAAGGAAGAGAAAGATTGGAAGATGGCCGTTTTTCTTTTTTTCGAAAGGAGAATCGGATCAATCAATATTTCGGCGGCCAACACTGGTCCCCTGATGTCTTTTTGCTTTGATAAATTGAGAGAAATTATTCCCGATGAAATCTCAATTTTATTTTGCAGCACATCACCTTTTTTTGATGCATGCTTACTTTGCCATGGAGAACATTCTTCGATTAAACTCCACCCTTGTTTTGGGGTACTTATTCCAGTTCCATGAAAAAGTCGGTGAATAACTCGTTTAATATCAAAAAAATTGAGTCCCTCAGTTTTTTTCCATTCTCTAGTCACTGAATTCGGGAACATGGCAAAGGCGACACTTAACAATTCAACATTGCCACGAGGTCCGGGTTGAAAAACTCTCCCAGTCTCAAATACTAGAGACAATGGATTAAGATTATTTTGATTGTTTGCTAAAGAATCAAGAATTCCAGGCAAAAGGGAAGGACGAACATGAGTATGGTCAGCTGTGAGAGGGTTATGGAGTCTAATATTTGATTCGTCTAGTGTCGGAAACCAATTCTTTATTTC
>CAWUUU010000239.1:0-4460 GCA_963924995.1 uncultured Opitutales bacterium | reverse complement strand
CCCAATTTTGCACAGGTTGTCGTTTTACCCGATCCATTTACTCCAATTAGGCAGAGAACTTCTGGTTTATCCATAGATTTCCCCAGATTATCGCCTCCTTCTGAACCTTCGAGAGTTTTACGCAAAATAGTACGAGCAATTTGTCCTACTCCTTCAGCTCTGAGTTCCCTGTCATTTCGATGAGCTTCTCGAATAGATTCCAAAATCTCTTCGGTTGTCTCTACGCCAAAATCGCTACCGTAAAAAGCTTCCTCAATATCCAGTAATGTATCCTCATCTAATCGCCCCTTACCTGACAGAGTGTCCAACGCTCCCTGAATTACAGAGGCTCCTTTTTTAAATCCTTGTTTAAATTTTGAAAAAATTCCCATTTATGTAATTTTATTTTTTTGGCTTAGGCTGAATAAGTAATGTGCAACAAGAATACTCTACCATTTGATCGGTGCAACAATCCTTCACCTCAAAAAATTGAATCGTGAGCATTATTAAACGATCACTCAAGTCCCAAGTATCAGTTAGATAGCCACCTTCATCATTAAACGGAACATCATGTAAATTGGGGAATTTTCTATGCTCTCTCTTTTCTCCATAAGTTTCGATTAAAATTTCCCTTAAATTTCTCCATTGGGGTTGGACCACCTCTTCATAAAATGAAAACTGCCAACCCTTCTGTCCTTCAATTAAGCAAAATTGAAGTTTATCTTCATTCAACTTAGCTGCGAGTCCATACCGAAATCCATTTAATCGAAGGGAACACTTGACCAGTTCTTTATCACGCTCCTCGTAAATTTGTAAAAAACCTCCTTTTCGGAGTTTATTCATTACCGCTTCTCGGGAATCCTCTTTTTTTAAATCGGAATAAATAAAATCCGATCCCACCTTAGCAAATTGATGAGGTTTTTCAGCACTCCAAAGAAAAGAAAATGTCTGGCTTAAAACCAAAAGTAAAAAGCAGTAAGCTTTCATTTTAAAATTTAAAATCTGGATAAATTTATAAGCTATAATAGACCCGTTCCAAAGCAAGTAATGCATAGGCTGAAACTAATATTGGATCTCTTTCCCACCATCTACCATTTTCATTTAACCAATATCCTTTTGGGTTTTGCTTGTTTAATAACTCCAAAGCCAATTCTTTTCGCCAATCTCTCTTTTTGCCATTCTTATCCACTACCGTTTTAATTCCGCTCAAAGAAAGAGCCTTGGCCATGGTGTGGTAGTAATAATACAAACCCTGCTGCCCCATCCCAGGATTCTCTTTAATATTATAATTTTTCTCTAACCATTCTCGCACTGCTTTTAAACGGGGGTCGGAATTGTCCATTTCGGCATAAATAAAACTGAGTAGACCTGCATAACTCATACTTCCGTAAGAACGAAGTGCAACAGAACCATCTTCTCTTTCACGCTCTCCTGCCATACTACTTCCTGGGAAATAGACGAATCCACCTTCATCTTCCTTATGTGCACTGACCCATTTTTCTTTGTTACTGGAAGATAAATTTTGACATTTGCTCACAAAAGAAATCGCTGCATCCCAATCTAGGTCAAGATCTTCTCCCTCTTTTGATTGGAGTGATTTCTTCGCATAAAAAAGAGCCTCCATTGCCAAGTGTGTATTCGAAAGATCGGAGTGTGCCCAACGAGATCCATACCCAACCCCTCCATCAAATGTATTATCCTCTATTCCTTTTTGATCAAAGTCTGATTGTTGGTTCACGAGAAAACGACGAGCAGTTTGAATAATTTCTTCGTATTCTGGGTTCTTTGCCTGCAAAAGTGCCATCATACAAATGGAAGTATTATAACATGCTAAGCCCTTACCATAAATCCCACCATCTGATTGTACATTAGAAAGTAAAAATGAAAATCCCTTCTTCTGATTGGACGAATACCTTTTTACTAGCGATGGATCGGGGTGTCCCATCGTTGCCCTAAGTGCGAGTGCGGTTAAGGCAGGGTAATCCGCTTCTCCCCAATGACCAGAACTAGCATTTTGTTCCTGATTGAGCCACTTGACTCCTTTTCCCAGAGCCCGTTCAATCTCTAATTTTATTGAAGTGGATTGATCGGCAAGTAAAGGATTAAAGCCGTAAGCAATACACAATAAACATACTAAAAAAAAACCTCTTAATGTATTCATAATTGATATTTCTAATTGTAATTCAATTCCTCCTTTGAGGCAAGTGGAAGCGGATGGTGACAGGCAATTCTAAAGGAGGCATCTCTTTCTTATTAGCGATCCAAACATCATCATTTGAACTATCATAATCACTATTGTTCATAATCGCATTATCATCTGCATAAATAGCGACAATGGAACCCGAAGATTCAGCCAAAAAAGTACCTTCTATCATTCTGGAACCAGTAAATATAAATGATTTCTTGTCAATGGGGGCACTTCTATTTTGATTGATTGATAGTTTCTCAATTCCCTTTTCATAATTCGTACCATTAATTTCCCAAGAAACCAAAATTTCAAAGCAATGCTTTGAATAATCTATCAATTTCGGTTCATCTGACCACAAATTCTTGAAGAAATTGTCCACTGGCTTGAATTTTAATAACAATAAAGAAGTGTGAAAGATTTGAGGCCTTATTTGAGTTCGAAATAACGATTCATGAATTTTTCCATTTTCATGAACGATCCCATACTCCACTAGACCGTTCGTTTGATTGGAAACAGCAGGAATCGAAATGGCATTAGATTTTCGATCAATTATAATCCCCCCAAATTCATAAATGCCCTCACTAACTTTTTTAATCTCAGGCAAATTAGTAGCATTTTCCTCGGCCATTATTGAAGCCGACAAGAAAAAACATAAGTACCGGATGACATTCACCAAAGAATATTTATAACTATTCACGATTAAGGAACATAATACAAAGTTTAGAATAAAGAACCATTTTAAAAGTACCCACAATAAAAGGAAAGAATTTAATAAAAGTTAAATATTTCTGCATACTTGACCTTACAAATTTCCTTTTTCATGTTAATATATATTCTAAAACTAAAATTTCTAAATTATGGACCAAGAAGAAATATACCCTGACGAAAATCAAATTGCCCAAGAAGAATACGCAGAAGAGTATCAATCTGTAACCGTTGCCCCACCCCTCGAAGGTGCATTCAGCAAGTACATGCGAGATTATCGTTTGCTCAATAGCCTACTTGCATCCCTGCTCATGCTAACTATTTTCATGGCATCGATTTGGGGAATGATGATGGGAATCGCTCTTAGTGGTGAAGGAAGTTCAGACTTTTCCGACGGGGGAGCCGCACCCGCTGCGCAAAAACAGGAAAAGCAGAAAGTGGTTAAATTAATGCAAAGACAGAAAAAAGCCCAACCTTCCACTCAGCAAACTTTTCGCACTACTGCAATTTCTGACATCACTCTACCCGATTTTAATGAGTTGGATGTTAAAGATCTAGCCCCAGTGGTGGAAGCGGCTGCACCCACCATGTCTGCTGCGAGCATGAACAATGACCAAATGAAAAAATCGATGGCGGGGATTGGCTTAGCTTTACCCAAAACCATGCAACAACGCTGCGATCCTAAAAAGCGCATTGCTCGATTAAAGTCTGGTGGTGGAAAAACTATGACTGAAACCGCCATTGTGAAAGGCCTCAATTGGTTAAAAACTATTCAGGACCCAGCAGGTTCTTGGGGAGGTAAGGACAAAGATGAAACTGGTGCACTAAAACCGAATGATAAAAATGCCATGACTGGGATGGCCTTGTTATGCTACCTTGGCCACTGTGAACTTCAAGACTCTCCTGAATTTGGTCCGACCGTACAAAAAGCCATAAAATTTATCACCTCGACCACTCCTGAACCAAAAATTGATCAACGCGGCTCTTATTCCCACCCAATACGCACTTATGCTTTGTGCGAGGCTTACACCATGACGAAGATTAAGAGGCTCGAGGAATTTGCAAAAAGAGCGACTATTCATATCATCAATGGCCAGAATGAAAATGGTGGATGGGCATATGCATTTGGAAAAGGACCAGCAGCGCACACAGATTTATCAGTAACTGGATGGAATATTCAGGCTTTAAAAGCGGCCGCGTATACTGGTATTGAAATCAGCGGTCTCGATGAGGCCATGGACAAGGCCATTGCTTATGTCAAAAAGTGCCAAGACAGTAAAGGGGCATTTGGATACAAAATGGGATCTAACGGAAAATCAAGTCTGACAGGAACCGGTATTCTTTCTCTCCAAATTTGGAAAAATGCCAAGTCAGAAGAAGCCAAGAAAGGACTCGAGTGGATCGTTCAAAATGAAGCTGTAAAAACAGATTGGAGCACCATAAACGTATATGGTTGGTATTACCATGCCCAAGCCTGCTTCCAGGCAACTGGAGTATCTGGTGGTGCTAAGTATTGGAAAGCATGGAATAAGGACTTTCAAAAAACCGTCACTTCTAACCAAGCGGCCGACGGACATTGGCCACACGG
>CAWUUU010000238.1:0-6187 GCA_963924995.1 uncultured Opitutales bacterium | reverse complement strand
ATTCAAGCCTACCGGACTGAGGATGCAGAAGTTTTTGGCAATATGATTAAGGAATATAAACCTGATTCCATTGCCCTCTTTTCAGGCATACGTGGAGAGAATAAACTAGATTTGAATGTGACTTTGGAAAGGCGCCCCGATGCAGCAAATGAATTACCTGATTATAAGGAGGAGACATTTGAATTTACGGTTCGGGAATTGTCTTTCGGGGACCGGGTCAATCAACGGCTTGAAGAAAAAGAACCCGGATTAATGATCGAAAATGTGGAACCCGCCGGCTGGGCTTCACTTGCTGGATTAAGGCAGGGCGACTTGATTCTAAAAATAAATGAGAAGACAATGAGTAAGGTCGATTTTTTTGAAAAGGAAATGGATCAAATGATTAAAGTGAAGAGCAAAAGAATTGTCTTCTTTGTAAAAAGAGGGATTCATACCCTTTTTCTCGAACTCGAACCCGACTGGGATAACACCTAAATAATCCAAAAGAAAATTTTATGAAAAAGATTTTATTATTTTCCATCGTTCTCTCATGTGGTGGATTTTTTCAAACTTGGGCGAAAAAACCAGAAGCAACTTGGCGAAAGCTTCTTAAAGATCACGCAAATTGTGTCACTTGGGTATCGGTGACCGTACGACTTGAATTAAGTGCGGGCGGGCGGAGTATTCCCCCACAAGAACAAAAACTTGAAGCCCTTGGGACGATCATTGCGGAGGATGGATTAACGGTTCTTTCCCTGAATAAGGTTGATCCGACTGCGAATATTCTTTCCCGTCTTCGCACACCAGGAGCTTCGGTTAATGTGAACTACACTGAAGTTATGCTTTTAATGCAGGATGGCACAGAAGTACCCGCCAAGTTGTTACTCAAAGATGTCGATCTCGATCTCGCTTTTGTCTTACCAATCAAGGAGAGGCAGGAGGAGTATAAGGATGTGGTTTTTTCTCAAGTTCCTCAAAAAGTGAGTAAGGAAAACCAACCAATTATTTTAGATGAAGTGGTATCGATCGGTAAATTAAAGCAAACCCTTTATCGGCAATCCACCTTGCGGAGAGGATGGGTAAACGCAGTGATTGAAAAGCCAAGAAAATACTTTGTCATAGAAAATACCGCTCCAGGCACTCCAGTTTTTGACCGAAATGGAGATTGGCTTGGGGTGGTGGTCTACAAAATGGTGAGTGGTCGGCCCTCCGAAATAGTTACTTTGCCCGCAACAGACATATTGGAAATCGCAGAACAAGTTCGTACCCGAAGTCAATAAGTTTTCCATTGCGAAAATTGTTGATTTCTCGCTATTATAATTCTTCGATGCACATTCAAAAAAATTGGAGTAAGAGAAGTTTCCTCATATTTGCTTATTGGGCTTTATTTTTTTTGTTCGGTGCCTGTTCGGACAAGGAACTTCATCCCGATGATGTCGAGTATAGGAAAGATGAGAATGGTACAAAAATTCTTTACCAATTGGGCAATGAGGAACCCTTTGGAAAGGGGAAGCGAGCTTTTATGGTCGATTACCACCCCAATAAAAATGATCACTTTAAGATTGGGTTTGTTAATGGTTTAAAAGATGGAAACTTTACCTTTTGGCAAGACAATGGCTTACCATTAATTACTGGATCATTTAAGCAGGGAAAACGACATGGTTTATTCATCGCCTATGGAAAAACCGGGGAATTAGTCTATGAAAAAAGATATGCAAATGGGGAACTAGAAGGTGAATTCAAACTTTATTATCCGAGTTCTCCAAGTGATGTGTTGCGATATTTTGAAAAACTTAAGGAAGAAAGGATGAAACCAGGTGAACTAGATGTTGCAGACCATCCACGACTAGACGCCTCCTTTTCTGATGGTAAACCAGTGGGGCCCTTTAGTGCTTATTATCACCCTCGAGGTAAAATCTTAACCTTGGATGAACTTCTTCGAGAAGAAGGCAGTTTTGACGAAAATGGTATGCTTTCTGAAGATCAATTCACTTACTACCCACAAACTTACGCGTTAGTGGTTAACATGCCCGATAATAAAAGACTAGAAACGATTCATCCCGCGAGCTCAGATGGTTTCTCACGGGCAATCGATGAAGCCGCAAAAGAAATTCTAGAAATTCCTTCTTATCGAAATCCAACTAATGCCCCTGCATTAGTTTGTGCAATTGACGAACGAGGAAATGAAATTATTCCTATTTGGTCTTCTCATATTCTAGAAATTGCTATCCGAAATATGGATGGTTTCTTGCTCAGTACACGATTTGAACCTACTTATGAAGCATTTGTTTTTGATGCTATGAATTTAGCCAATGAAACTCTGCTTGCGATTGATACGAATTTAGACCAAGAAACTTTATCTAGATTTGACCGTCAAGGGGCTGCTGTTGAAATAGTGGGTTTGGATAAGAATGGAAATATTATCGATATTCTTTGGTCTAGCATACAAACTGGCGAAATAATTCCTCTTGATGAAAGAATTGACCGAAAGCGAACAAAATTGAAAAGAACTTGGCAAGAAGGTTCAGCAAGCGAGGCCAAGTGGCTTCTTTCAAATGGTTCTCAGATTACCATCAGGGATGAGTCTAGTCATTCGGACCCTTTACCCTTTCTTTACTAAAACTTACTTAGGGGGTGGGAACGACATCAAAGGGGTTCCCTGGCAAGGGAACATTATCAAAGGGGTTTACTTCCCCGTCTTTTGGCTTGGGTGCATTATCAAAGGGGTTATTCTTCTCCGGCGGTTGAGTATTCCCTTTTTGCTTATCTACTCCTTCAAAAGGATTGCCGGCCTTTGGGCTTGTTGAATCGAATGGGTTCACTCCAGAATGGGGTGATGCCTCAAATGGATTGATTGGTGTTGGGTTGGGTAATTGATCGAATGGATTGTTCGTACTAGCTGGAACGATTTGATCAAAAGGATTACTGGCGGGTAATTGATCGACTGGGTTTGTGCCTGAAGCAGGATCGACTTGATCAAATGGATTCCTAACTGGGCTGGCAGGTTGAAATTGGCTAGATCCAATTGGGATAGTTTTACCTTCATAAAAAGGTACAAAAACATCATCGTCTTCCTGTTCGATAAAACGATCAATCCGTGGCCGATAATCATAACTCCATTTAAATCGCACTGGGTCACTTAGCTCAAAATTATCAAAAAACTCCAAGGTTTTTGGGTGATAGCCCCCACCCTCGTCAGGTAATCCACCTAGCCACTTCGCGTAAAATCGCCAAAGGATTTGACTGTCTTCATTTTTAACATCGATCCATTTATCTCCCTTACCTATAAGAGTTCCGTTAAAAATACCCGATCTTTTGAAGGGTTTGATATGCTTGACCTTACGAGCTCTTAAATGACCGTCCCAAAACCAATCTAAATAAACGCGATTACCCACAATTAAATCTTGAAAAACCTGAAGCATCTTTAAATCAAACCCACCCCCACGAGCAGGCGATCCCCCGTGCCATGGGGCAAGATATCGTTCCGCTAAACGATTACCCTCTTTAACTTCAATCCACGCATCTCCTTTTGCGGCTAGAATACCTTCCAAATATCCCGATTTTATAATCAGCAGTTCATCCCCCCATAATGAGAGGGAAATAAACAAAAAACTTATGTGCAAGAATTTCATAAACCTAAATTTTATATTAGGTAGAAATTATAAATCGTCAATAAACGTAGCGATAATAAACCTCGAGCATCAATGTACAAAGTGTGGTCCGATAGACTTCTGCATCTTGCCCCCCCCGGCTTGAAGTTTTACCTCCACCCTCTTTGGGCCAACTTCCATCTGCTAGTTGAGAATTGAGTAACATTGGTTCCATCTTACGATTCCATGCTGTCCAAAATGCACCACCATAATTAAATAAGGCTTGGGCATCATAATACCAGGAATATAAATTGGCATCGGCACTGGTATAATCCATCGCCAAGTTATTTTTTAAAATATGCTGCATCGCCTTTTTCAAAGTAGATTTTTTTTCTTCTGCTGAGGGATGACCAAATTTCCATGATTGTAAACCTAAAGAGCCAACTCCGGTTAATTTATGAGAGATTTTCTTGGCATCGGATGCTTTACGATATCCAAAACCTCCATTTTCGGAAGAATACACCCGATAGAAATTTTTGACGGCTGCTTCTAAAGCAGGCTCAATTCCAGGAAAAACCGCACCCGTGTTGTAAGCCGCTTTTAATGCTTGAAATTGCCAACCACTCACAGAGGTATCACTGGCCTCTTTTTCATTTTTTCCAAAATCGACTAAACGTAAATTATCGGGCCCTGGGCGCTCTTTCATATAAACCCATCCACCATCCTGTTTTTGTCCAGCGACGATACGATGGATCGCCTTTTGTAAGACGGGTAAAATAAAATTCTTTTCTGTCATTCCATAGGCTTCTGCCAAGGCATAAGTGGCAATTCCATGGGCATAAGCCGATCCGTGCTTATGGTTCGTGACATAGAGCCATCCATCTTTTTCATCACCAAGTTCGACCAGATATTTAATCCCTTTGGCCACCGCTTCACCATATTCAGGGGAATCCGTTAATTCACAATGTCCCAAGTAACATAGAAGAGCGAATCCAGTCATCGCACCTTTTGAATTTTTACCCCAAGACCCGTCCGGATTTTGGTCTTGATTTAACCAATTTAAGGCCTTAATAACCGCATTTTCAACTAAATCAGGATTTTTAACTCCTCCACGAGATAATCGACTTACCCGACCCACCTTATCGCACCGGCCACTCATGGACTTAGGCACAGAAACCCCAAGTGAATTAACCGCGGCCCGTAAATTATTCACTTTATCCCCTTTCGCTTTTGAGAGAATTTCGGACGGATCTTCGATACCACGAAAAACTGTGGGATCAAAAGCGAGAGCATTATCCTCTTTTTCATCAAAGACTAAAGCGTTGGGATCTCCGATATCTTTATTCTCTTCATCTTCTCCGATTCGGGAAAGAAGAAGATCTCGGCCATCTGCTTGAGCTTGATCAAATTGACCAGGTTCAATGACTTCCTCCACATTTTGAGAGGAAACTTTTGTTTGAGTGGAGACACCGCCATTTGCTCCCGCGATTGCGGGATTAAATACTTGGGCCTCACGCATGGCATTTTGATTATCCTCATTTGCCCCGCCAAGTGCATCAAGTCCTTCACCCCGGCCACTGCTTCCTAATCGAGCACGTTCACCACCGGATGCAACATCCGTTTGGTTACTTTGGGGGACGGTTGAACCCTCCGTTTCATTTCCGGCCACTTGCCCGGCTTTGGCAATAGTTGACTGACGGGACTCAGAAGGAGAAATCAGAAGAAAAAGAAAGCCCCCCAGACTGAGGAGCAGTAAACCATAGGACATCCCCAAATTAAGCCAGGGAACTGGGCCCGCACCTTTCGGTTTTTTTTTCTTCTCCTCAAAAAAAGCAAGATGGGACAAGACTCCAACACCAAGACCGGCGAAGACAAGAACAGATGAAACAAGAAGATTGCCGGCAAAAAGATTACCTATAACAGCCAGACCAAGTGTCGAAGAAAGTACAAGGGAAAGTAAGGTCTTTGTATTCAAACCAAATTTCCTCTGTTTAAAAATTTGTATTCTTTTTTTATGTAAAAAATAAAGAAAGAAAGATCAAAGATTTTTAAAATCAATCAACTGATGCATATTTATTCTTACAACCCTTGCAGCAAAATGCAACTGTTTCACCCCTGGAATTCTTCGCGGTTATTGAAGGATTAGCCTTACGATCCGTTTTTACGGGACACATCTTGTTAAGTGAGGATGTGTTATTAGCAGTATTGCTAACCTTGGAATTGTGGCGCCCATCTTCTTGGCCTCCACCGTATCGGCCAAGGTCTAAACCTACCTTGCGGGAAGCTTCCATAATCAAATTCATATAGTAAGCGGGATCACCTTCGGAATTAACATGATATTCATCACTGAAAACAATCCCGTCCTTGTTACGGATATGATCGCCATTTTCCTGCCAATAGTAGGGCTTGAGGCTTTCGCCAGCACCCGACAAGTAACCATCTCCGCGCCATGCGTTCTCCACGAATTCCTTGAAGGACTTGGCAAAGGTTTTACCACGGTCAACTTGGAACATGATTCCTCTATACAGACCACCATATCCATTAAGCCCACGACGAAGATCTTTTAAATCATCCATGTAATGCTCTTCTGGTTTACGATTAAAATTGGGCAAGTGGTA
>CAWUUU010000237.1:0-3037 GCA_963924995.1 uncultured Opitutales bacterium | reverse complement strand
TATTTACGAAGTTAGGCAAACCATCGCGGATGCCCTTGTGAATGCACATGAAAACTCTAGGCCCACCGTGCTTGAAATTGTAACCTATCGGTATCGCGGTCATTCGGTTGCAGACCCTGATCAAACCTACCGAAGCAAAGAGGAAATTGAAGAGTACAAAATGAACAAAGACCCATTAAATTTATTTAGAGATAAATTAATCAAAGAGGGAAATATTTCTGAAGAACAAATCAAGGCAATTGACGCTAAAGCAAAGGGTGACGCAGAAGCCTCAGCGGAATTCGCCGATGCGAGTCCTTACCCAGAGCCCCATGGACTCATGGATGATATCTATTGGGAAACCGACAATCCTCAGGAAAAAAAATCTCAAGGAACTATGTTCTTCGAGACGCCCGCTTAATCGAGAAGCCCGCTTAAATCAATAACTTTTAAAATAATGGCAAAAATAACTTATAGAGAAGCACTTAACCAAGCCCTTTCAGAAGAAATTGAAAGGGATAAAAATGTGGTGCTTATGGGAGAAGAAGTCGCTCAATTTAAAGGTTCGTATAAAGTTTCTGAAGGAATGCTTGAAAAGTTTGGGGACGGACGAGTAATTGATACTCCTATAAGTGAAGCCGCATTCTCCGGACTTGCGGTAGGTGCGGCCATGATGGGCATGAGGCCAGTTGTGGAATTTATGTTTTGGAGCTTTTGTTATGTCGCATTCGATCAAATCTTTAATAATGCTGCAAGTGTAAGGTATATGTCTGGGGGCCTTATCAATGTTCCAATCGTTTTTAGAGGCCCGGCAAACGGCGGAACTAATGTGGGGGCTACCCATTCCCATACGCCCGAGAATTTTGCTGCCAATACTCCAGGACTAAAAGTGATATGCCCTGCGACTCCGGCAGATGCGAAAGGAATGTTAAAGGCCGCCATTCGAGACAATGATCCAGTTTGTGTAATGGAAAATACTATTCTCTATAACATGCAAGGTGAGGTTCCGGACGATAAGGATTTTATTATTCCTTTGGGAAAAGCAAATATCCTAAAAGAGGGAAAGGACCTGTCAATTATTGCCCACGGAAAAGCCGTTCATACCTCGCTTGAAGTGGCCCATACATTAGAAGAGAAGCATAATGTATCGGTGGAAGTTTTAGATTTGAGATCTATTCGCCCCTTAGATGTAGACGCGATCATCAAAACGGTAAAGAAAACTAATCGGGTATTACTAGTGGAAGAAAATAAACCGTTTTGTGGAGTAGATGCACAACTTGCTTTTATTATTCAGGATCAAGCTTTCGATTATTTAGACGCACCTATTAAAAGAGTCTCTGCGATTGATGCACCCCAGGCATATAGCAAAGCACTTGAAAACATTCAAATTCCTGCCCATGACCGAATTTTGGCTAAGGCAATGGAACTTATTTAAACTTTATATTTTAAAATGGCTATAATTATTGAAATGCCCAAACTAAGTGACACAATGTCAGTTGGTACCTTGGTGAAATGGCATAAAAAAATAGGCGACGTTGTTGAAAATGGGGATATTTTAGCAGAGGTTGAGACCGACAAAGCGACCATGGAATTGGAAAACTTTGACGATGGCACTTTGTTAGAGATATTTGTCGGAGAAGGTGAAGAAGTTCCAATCGGAAGCCCCCTTGCTGCTGTCGGAGAACCCGGGGAAGAGGTAAAGGCTCCCGAGAGAAAAAATCCAGAACCTTCTGAGCAAAAGAGAGAAGAACCAGTTGTGGAACCAGCTGAAGAAATTGTACAAGGCGGACCCGAATCAAAAGCTCAGCCAGTCAAATCAGAAATCAAGGAACCAGAACCACAAAATATTGATTCGAGTTCTAGTAGAATTTTAATATCGCCACTGGCCAGAAAAATGGCCACCGATCTTAATCTTAATTTACAAGATATTAAGGGATCTGGGCCAAATGGAAGAATCATTAAAACAGATATTCTTTCGCATTCAACCGAAACTTCCTCGCTAAAAGGTAAACCTGTTGAAGAAGTTACTGCTCCTACATCTCTAAGTTCTCAGTCACAATTAGGTTCGCCTACACCTCAAGCTGACAGAATTATACCAGTTTCAAAAATGAGATCGATCATTGCCAAAAGGTTGCTCGAATCAAAAAATACTATCCCTCATTTCTATCTTCAAAAAGAAATAAATGCGACACCATTAAGAGAAGCTAGAGCCGCTTTAAATTCCAAATTAGCAAGCAGAAATCCTGATAACCCTATAAAACTTACGCTCAATGATATTATTTTGAAAGCGTGTGCTGAAACAATCACCCTTGTTCCTGCAATTAATAGTTCATGGTCTGAAGAAGAAATCAAGTTTCATGGCGGAATTCATCTCGCTTTCGGAGTTGCTGTTGAAGATGGTCTTTTAACTCCTATTGTTCGAAATGCAGACCAATTAAGCCTTGAGCGTTTATCTATGGAGGCAAAATCTCTCATCGTGAAAGCTCGTTCAAAAAAACTATCTCCCGATGAAATGACTGGGTCTACTTTTACGGTTACGAATCTTGGTATGTTCGGAATTGATTTCTTCAGTGGAATTATTAATCCACCAAATGCAGCGATTCTTTCGGTTGGAGCAATTGTTAAAAAACCTGTGGTTAATTCAATTGGCAACATACAAGCAGGTGAAACTATGATGCTTGGTTTAAGTTGCGACCATCGATTAGTAGACGGTGCAATAGGTGCTCTATTCCTACAATTGCTTGCCCAAACTCTAGAAAATCCCGCTTCTCTCCTTGTGTAAACTATTTCTCTATACGCTTATTTGCATCTTGAATAAGCCATTCGGAAATTTCTTTGATTTTGGACGATACTTCTTTTTTGGACTCCTCTAAGTCTTGAGCATTCTTTTCGCCGCAACCAAATAAATAATATTTTATTTTAGGTTCTGTGCCACTTGGGCGAATTGCGATTGTGAATCCATTTTCCAATTCAAGCATAAGAAAATTTTCCACGGGCAGTTCGTCTTCATCTTCATCGATGTAGCCCTTGTCTAAAAAATCTTTCGATTTCGTAACCG
>CAWUUU010000236.1:0-5203 GCA_963924995.1 uncultured Opitutales bacterium | reverse complement strand
CAAAAATTTTATTATGTATAAATTAGTTTTACTTCGACATGGCGAGAGCCAATGGAATCTGGAAAATCGTTTCACTGGGTGGCACGATGTAAACCTGACTGAACAGGGTGAACGCGAGGGCAAGGAGGCAGGCCGTCTTTTAAAAGAGGAGGGCTTTGCTTTTGACATGGCTTATTGTTCAGTGCTGACCCGTGCGATTCGTACTCTTTGGTTAGCATTAACAGAGATGGACCAAGTGTGGATTCCGGTTCATCGGGAATGGCGTTTGAATGAACGGCATTATGGTTCGCTCCAGGGGTTGAACAAGGCAGAAACCGCTCAGAAATACGGCGATGAACAGGTTTTAGTGTGGCGTAGAAGTTATGATATTCCACCCCCTCCAATGACTAAGGAGGATGAAGGATATGCCGGCAATGATCGTCGGTATGCCCATTTATCTGAGTCGGATCTTCCATTATCTGAATGTTTACAGGATACGGTGGAACGATTTCTTCCCCTTTGGGAGAATACCATTGCTCCGCAAATTAAATCGGGAAAACAGGTTTTAATTGCGGCTCATGGAAATTCTCTTCGTGCGTTGATCAAGTATTTAGACGATGTGACCGATGAGGATATTCTTGGTATGAATGTACCCACGGGTATGCCTTTAGTATACGAGCTGGATGAGAATATGAAACCGATTTCCCGTCAATACTTAGGCGATCCAGAAAAAGTAGCCAAGGCCATGGAGGCAGTCGCTAATCAAGGGAAAGCGAAGTAGAAATTTGCTTCTGCAGTAAAATCGTACAAAATTATCCCCATGGAAACGAAATCCAATTCCTCTGATAAATTAATCCGTACATATGACCCGAATTTTGAGGTCACTCCAGAATATCGAGATTCTTTGCCCGATGTGCAAAATTCTGGTTGTGCCGAACTAGACGGGGCCCGTGTTCCTATTTTACAGGTCGGGATTTCTGGTTTTCGTTTACCCTTAAATTATGTGGGGCCGGATGGGGAGAATTTAAATATTGAAACGGCGGTGACTGGCACGGTTAGTTTGGACGCGGATAAGAAGGGGATTAATATGTCCCGAATAATCCGTATTTTTTACGAGTATAAAAACGAGACTTTTTCGCCGGAAATCTTTGCCCGTATTTTAGAGGAGTATAAAGAAAAGCTTGATTCTCGAGAGGCTCGGCTGAAGGCACAATTTTCTTACCCGATGTTGCAGGAGAGTTTACGAAGTGGATTACAGGGGTATCAATTTTATGACTGTTGTTTTGAGGGAATTGTCGACCGGGCCGATCGGATACGAAAAATAATCCATTTTGATTTTGTTTATTCTTCCGCTTGTCCATGTGCATCGGAACTTTCTGAACATGCACGGGAGAAAAGGAATCTACTTGCAATTCCCCATTCCCAACGAAGCAAGGCACGGATAAGTGTGGAGGTACATCCAGACAAAGAAATTTCTCTGCTCGAATTACGTGACCTGTGCATCAATGGACTGAGTACGGAGACTCAGGTAATGGTACGCCGGGAGGATGAACAGGCTTTTGCCGAGTTGAATGGGGCAAATGTTAAGTTTGTTGAGGATGCGGCTCGTTTGCTTTATACCCAGTTAAATGAGGAGCCGAGAATTATTGATTTCCGGGTGGTTTGTTCGCATTTTGAATCCTTGCATTCCCACGACGCAGTGGCAGTTCTTTGTCGAGGAGTGGATGGTGGATTTCGGGCGGAGTTTGAAGATTTTTCAAACTTAAATAGCTAATTTACAGCCATGCCTGAGCTTCCAATTCGCGTGGATTCCGCGAATTGCGAGATTATCTCTTACGAACTTGTAAGGGATGCAGTTGAATTCCCGAATTTGTTTATTGAGCTGGAGGATTTGCTTGAACGGGCCACGATTCGAAATCCATATTTTTCTCCTGAATGGATAGAATGTTGGTGGAAGAGGGTGGACCCGGGGACAAAGCCACTTGTCGTACTTGCACGGTCTGAATCCGGGCAATTGGAAGGTTTTTGGCCCTTTGTGGAAAGGCCTGGTATTTTATGGTCCAAAGGATTATGGCCCATGGTCTATGATGAAGCGAATTACTTTGTTCCAATTGCCACAGAAGCGGGGATGCCTGCTTTAATCAATGGCTTAAAAGTGCAGCTTAAGAAATTTCAGTTTTTCTGGATTCCTTTAATGAGTAATTCTTTTTGGGAGAAATATTGGGAAAAGGAGACCCTGAATACTCAATTCTTCCACCTGGCCCGTACGCCGAGAAAAACTTCGGTTGTGGAAGCCGGCACGGAAGAATTTACTGATTTTTGGGCGAGTAAGATGGGGGCTAAGAGCCGGAAATCACTACGGTACGATCAAAAATCTCTCCGTGAAAAAGGGAAGATTGTAATTGAAGTGGCCACGACCGAGAAGGAAGTACGAGCCCTTCTTCCTGGATCCTGCTTGGTGGAGGTGAATTCTTGGAAATCAGAACAGGTGACTGGATTATATTCCATTCGGGGGAAACGGGCATTCTTTTTTGACCTGTTGCCCAAGTTGGCGAAAAAGGGTCGGGTACGAATAACTATGATTCGGGTGGATGATGAACCAATTGCCTGGGAACTTGATTTGTTGGACCAAGGCTTTTGTGGAATTCATAATTTATCTTTTGATCAGGGATGGAAAAAATATTCGCCTGGTAAACAATTAATGGAAATGAATCTCCGATGGGCTTGGGGGGAGGGGAGACAGGTTGATTTTTTACCTTGTAGTTTTGAATATAAAGAAAAAATTGCCACCCGGGTTGAACCTGTTCGTGAATTACACCTTTTTAAAAAATCTCTACGGGGTTTACTTGCTCGGCGATTAATTGAATGGAATATGAAATTTCGAAAGAAGTTAATTTTGGGGGCCCAGCCTACAAAAGCCACTGAATCGTTACGCCAATCATTTGAAGTCAAGAGTTGAGCTCTTTTCCATTGCCAATAAGATAGGAAGAAAAGAAGATTTAACCGTGACTGATTTAACACAACAACTCCAAGACATGCGTGAAGAGTATGAGGGCACGCCTTTGCGAAAGGCGGATATGAACTCTTGTCCATTTTCTCAATTTTCTGCTTGGTTACTTGATGCCCAGAATGAAAAAATCCCCGATCCCAATGCATGTAGTTTATGCACGGTGGATCAGGATTCCAAACCGATGAGCCGGGCCGTTTTATTGAAGGGTTTGGAAGAAGAGCAGTTTATCTTTTATACTAATTATAATAGTCGAAAAGCGAGACACTTGGAACAGAATCCTCATGCGACGATGCATTTCCCCTGGTTTTCAATCGAGCGGCAAGTTATTGTTGCCGGACGGGTCACTAAATTAACGACTGACCAATCGGAAGAATATTTTAATTCCCGTCCATCGATGAGTAAATTGGGAGCATGGGCATCTCAACAGAGTGAACCATTGGCATCGCGCGAAGCTTTGGAAGAATCATTTTTAAAGGCACGGGAAAAATGGGGAGAAAATCCACCCAAGCCTCCACACTGGGGAGGTTTTGCACTTGAGCCAGAATCGATAGAATTTTGGCAGGGTGGACCGAGTCGTTTACATGATCGGTTTATATATTCCATGAACTCAGATCAATCCTGGTCGATGAATCGATTTTATCCCTAATGAAACAAGACGAAGACGAACACAAAGATAAACCATTAGATGATTTACTTTCCCTTCGGGGCAAGCCATTTACAGATTGGAAAGAGGAGAGGAAATATTTACGTGAAAAATGGGGGATGCAGGGAAGGCAGGTTTTGCCCGATTTTTCTGATTCGAAAAAAAAGATAGTTGAACCTAAGCACTCTAAAGAAAAAGAATAATGACTTGGAATATAGTGGGGAATTTTGAAGATATCATTTACGAAAAACGCGAAGGTGTGGCCAAGGTCACAATCAACCGTCCGGAAAAACGAAATGCATTTCGTCCTAAAACCGTAAGTGAAATGTACGAGGCTTTTCTTGATGCCCGTGAAGATTCGAGCATAGGCGTAGTTTTACTGACTGGGGCAGGCCCTCACACCGATGGGAAATATGCCTTTTGCTCGGGAGGCGATCAGAGCGTTCGTGGGGAAGCCGGTTATGTGGGCGAGGATGGAGTGCCCCGGCTCAATGTGCTAGATTTGCAGAAGTTGATTCGTTCGATTCCCAAGGTGGTGATTGCCTTAGTGTCGGGGTATGCGATTGGGGGTGGCCATGTCTTACATGTGGTGTGCGACTTGACCATCGCGGCAGACAATGCAATTTTTGGACAGACTGGGCCCAAGGTGGGTAGTTTTGACGGTGGATTTGGTTCGGGCTATCTGGCCCGTATCGTGGGGCATAAAAAGGCCCGCGAGATTTGGTACCTTTGTCGGCAATACAATGCACAGGAAGCATTAGACATGGGCTTGGTTAATAAGGTTGTGCCTGTGGATGAACTTGAAGCGGAAGGCTTGCAATGGGCGAGTGAAGTGATGGAAAAAAGCCCCCTGGCGATTCGTTGTTTGAAGTCTGCCTTTAATGCAGAATGTGACGGACAGGCGGGGATTCAGGAATTAGCCGGGAATGCCACTTTGTTGTACTACCTCTCGGAGGAAGGATCGGAGGGGAAGAAATCTTTTCTTGAAAAAAGGGAGCCAAACTTTTCTAAGTATCCTTGGCTACCTTAATATTTTTCATTTATGCAAATTTATCTTTTCCAAAATAACCAGAACGAGGGTCCTTTTACATTGCCCCGTATTTCGGCTCGGCTAGTTTCAGGCGATCTTGATTCAGCCACTTTGGCTTGGCACGAGGGATTAGATAATTGGTATCCTTTAAATCATGAAAAATGGCAGGCCTTGGGAATTGTGGCTCCGCCCCCAAAAGAGAAACCTGCCCCCCAGAAAAGCGCTCCAGTCGAGGAACCCCAAGAAGAGAAAGAGATTTCAGATCAAGAGGTTGAAGGATCATCTGAAATCGAGGAGTCTGTGATCGAACCTCTTATCGAGGAAACAACGAACCCCCAACCCGAAGAGGTTCCTGAAGTGAATGCGCCTGCATTTGCATCGTATACGGAGGCTGACTTTAAGCCCCCGACTTTTGAAGAAATGGAGAAGCAAATGATTGAACTTCGAACCAAAAGGACGGGTTTTCCGGAAGCGATTGGACGAAGGGTTGAGGAGATCAATTTTCGGGATGACGAAATCGAAGAGGCTTGGATTGGTTTGG
>CAWUUU010000235.1:0-3212 GCA_963924995.1 uncultured Opitutales bacterium | reverse complement strand
AAATTTCCTTTGGCAGAATAAATATTGCTAAAATAAAAAGTGCTTTTTTTAGTCTCATTCCTTTGATGTTTTTAAAACTACTCAATGCTTTTTTCTTATTTTTGTTGAGTAAATAATAAAAGCCGCAATTCCAATGGCCTTTGTTTAATAAAAAGACAGAAGCTTTATCATAATCATGTTTATTTTTGTAAGAAATTTTTAATTTATTAATGATTGCTGTATTCTCGACTAAAAACCTCTCGGTGTTTGTCCAAGATGAATTGTTTTCATGAACCCTGTAATAAGCAAGTACTTCGGTTGTGCATTCAAAATCATGGTCTTGTGCAATTCTAATAAATAAGTCAGCTTCTTCTGAAACATGCATGCTTTCATCAAACTGTTCGGGCATACCAAATAATACAGATTTCCGAACAACAACAGTTTGTAGATTTAGAAAGTACTTTTCAATTATTCTCAATGAAACATCCCCCCGTGGCATATCTTCATTTTTTTTAAACTGGATAACCTTTCTTCCTCTTGGATGAAAAGTGACAGAATTTGAATAAACCAAACCTACTTTTCTAGATTTAAAGAGTGGAATTTGAATCTGAAGTTTTTCTTCTGACCAGTAATCATCAACATCAAGAAAAGCAATAAATTCGCCCCTAGCTACTTTAAGAGCATTGTTTCTAGCTGCTCCAAGAGGCATTTTTTGCCCACCTTTTTGGTAAATTAACTTACTATCATAACTTTGGGCAATTTCGGCACTTTTGTCTTCAGAACAATTATCCCAAAAGATAATTTCCCAATTTTTATAAATCTGCGAATAAACTGATTCAATCGCCTGCCGAAGAAATTTTTCTCCGTTGTAACAGTTCATGATCACGCTGACCAATGGGTCATTCACTGAATTTAATTTCTTTTCTTTGACCATTTCAAGCTCGGTCACCTAATTTCAATTGCTTCCAAAAAACTTTGGGCAATATATTTGACTTCTTCTAGGTTCAAATCTTCATGAAGTGGCAGGGTTAACAACTTTTGATGTCTCTCATTTGTGACATCAAGTTCACCATTAATGTCAGAATGTTCAAAAAAAGAAAGTTGGTGATTAGGCAGGTAATGAATTCCAGTTTGAATATTACGATCTTTTAGAAATTTTATTATTCGCTCCCGGTGACAATTCTTAGGAATTTGGACGACAAAAATATGAGGAACAACTTCTGTATAATCATGGTTAATAAGACTTAAAGAAGGAAAAGATGATAGGATTTCGACATACCTCTTAGCCAAGCTCCTTCTTTTTTGTGAAATTTCATCAAATCGTGCCAATTGCTCAATCCCTATTGCTGCCATAATATTACTCATATGGTAGCGCCAACCTTGCCTCTTAACGTCAAATGCCCAACTCCTTTGATCTGTATACCTTTTTTCTGAGTCTTTTTCCACGCCAAGCAATCGAGCATCCCGAACAAGATTCAAGAATTCTAGATCATCGGAAACGATGCATCCACCTTCTCCCGAAGTAATATTTTTAATGCCATCAAAACTAAAACACGCAATATCGCCAAAACTACCAATCTTTCTACTTTTATAGGTAGTACCAAATGCATGAGCGGCATCTTCAACTACACGGAGATTGTGTCTTTGTGCAAATTCATAAACACCATCAAGATCTCCTACGCCACCAGAATAATGAACTGGCATTATCGCCTTGGTTTTCTCTGTCAAACGCTTCTCAGCATCAACCGGGTCTATACAAAGCGAATCCGAAGAAATATCGCAAGATATTGGCTTGGCTCCTGTTGCCGTAATTGATTGGTACGAAGAAACATAGGTAATTGAAGGCACCAGTACCTCATCGCCGATTCCAATTTCACAGGCTTGCAATGCCAGATGTAAGGCCGCGGTTCCATTTACGACACAAATAGCAGGTCTACCAAAAAATTCAGATAACTTTTGTTCAAAAAGTTGTACTTCTTCCCCCATACCTAAAAATCCCTTGTCCAACACCCTTAAAACGGCCGCTTTCTCACCCTCCCGTAAGCAGGACTTGGAAAGTCTGATTATCTTATCTGAGTTCAAGCCTTCCAAGGTACATTTTGACTTCGCCAAATATCCTCAAGATAATCCCTATCCCGCTTCGTGTCCATACACTGCCAAAAACCTTCGTGCTTAAAAGCTCTCAGTTCCTTTAATTCTGAAATTTTTTCGAGTGGATCACCCTCCCAAACTGTATGGTCTCCTTCAATAAGATCAAAAACATCGGGTTGGCATATAAAAAAACCTCCGTTTATCCAACCGCGAGTAACTTGGGGTTTTTCTTGGAAAGATGTTACTATGCTACCATCCAATGCTAGCTCACCAAACCTCGCAACAGGACGGACCGCGGTAACACTAACCATTTTATTATGTTCCTCGTGAAAGCTTTTAAGGTCGCTAAGGTCAATATTAGCGATGCCATCTCCATAGGTTAACATAAAGGGGTTGTCACCGACATAGGATTGAAGTCGTTTGATTCTGCCACCTGTCATTGTATCAAGGCCAGTATCGATTAAAGTAACTTTCCAATCCAATGATACTTTGTTGTGCACTTCTAAGCCTCCATCGATTAGGTTAATGGTGAAATCGGAATTTACCGTATTAAGCGAATGAAAATATTGCTTAATAATTTCAGCTTTATAGCCAAGAGCGAGAAAGAATTCTTTATGCCCAAATGCAGCATAGTATTTCATAATATGCCAAATCATGGGGAATCCGCCAATAGTTACCATAGGCTTGGGTATGGATTCTGTATATTCTGATAATCTTGTACCAAAGCCACCTGCAAGAATTACTACTTTCATAAATTACTCCAATCTATTTGAAATGCATTCAAATCTTTTCTTTCAACTTCATTTGGATCATGCACAATATCCGCTTGGTTTGAAAGTAAATTTAACTCCGACGACAATCCCATAAAGCCAAACCAGATTCCAGGAGGTACAGTCATTCTACGGTAAGGATTCGAAGACAATCGCACCTTGTAAATTTCTCCATTTGTTTTTGATTTTTTTCTTTGATCAACAAAAACAAAGAAGACTTCACCAACTGGAACCACTAAATTTAAGGTCATTAATTTGTGCATTTTCCATGCCTTAATCGCACCCTTTTTGACTGTGGAAAAATAGACCTCTCCAAATCCAATATAGCCGGGATCATCGTTCTTTATAAAGTGTAATACTGAGCCTGCATCT
>CAWUUU010000234.1:0-3927 GCA_963924995.1 uncultured Opitutales bacterium | reverse complement strand
TTGGGCAAAAAATGTGGCACCTTCTCCCACCTTGGCAGTTGATGCGAAGGCAAAAGCATTAAAAGCTGCGGGTGAAGACGTATGTGGATTTGGGGCTGGAGAACCCGATTTTGATACGCCTTCCTTCATAAAAGATGCTTGCGCGCAAGCACTGGCCGAAGGCAAGACCAAGTATGCCCCTGCTGCGGGTATACCTGCCTTGCGTGACGCATTAGCTCAACGATACTTTGAGAAAGGTGTGCTTTCTGAAAAAAACTCAAGCCAAGTAATCCTGAGCCCGGGGGGAAAGTATTCTTGTTATCTTGCTATTCTTGCAACCTGTGGAGCAGGTGATGAAGTAATTATCCCTGCCCCTTATTGGGTCAGCTATCCAGAGATGGTCAAGTTGGCTGGAGCTACACCCCGTGTTGTTTTTGCGGGAGATGAGCAGGGTTTTAAAGTGTCTCCTGAGCAAATTGAAGAAGTGCTTACTCCTGCATCAAGAATGATTATATTAAACAGCCCTTCCAACCCAACAGGTTGCTTATACACCAAGCAGGAAATGGAAGCTATTGTTGAGCTGGCTTGTAAGCATGATCTTTTGATTATGTCCGATGAAATTTATGAATACCTTCTTTACGATGAGGCAGAACATTTCAGCCCCGCCTCTTTTAGTTCAGATGCTGCGGCCCGTGTAATCACTGTTTCCGGATTCAGTAAGACATTCTCCATGACTGGTTGGCGATTGGGCACACTTGTGGCTAATCCTGAGATTAGTAAGGCCGTGGCCGATTTGCAAAGTCAGACTACCTCAAACGCGACCACATTTGCACAATATGGTGCTTTAGCCGCTATGGAAAATTGGGATAAGTCTATGCAGGCAGTCGATGAAATGCTGGTCCATTTTGATCGTCGGCGTTTAAAGTTACTTTCTGGCTTGGAGTCAATGACAGGGATAACCTGCCAACGATCTGAAGGAGCTTTTTATCTTTTCCCCAACATCTCTTCATTTGGACTCAGTTCCGAGGAATTTTCGGACCGCTTGCTAGAAGAGCAGAAAGTGGCAGTAGTTTCCGGCCATGCCTTTGGTGCTGAGGGCTATATTCGTTTAAGCTATGCAACTTCAGACGGAATAATTGAAAAGGGATTAACCAGGATTCGAGAGTTTTGTGCCAATCTTGTTTAGTAATTTTTATACAGCGAATTAATTTCTTTGTTGACGAAATTATTTTTAGGTTAAATTTTGTACACCATCAAAAACTTATGAAAAACTTCTATTTATTTGCCATTTTTTGCTTTATTAATTTGAATTTAATTTCATACGGACTTGTGCCAGACGATTATAAAGCCGATTTGAGAAAAGGTGTGACTAGTGGTTACTACCTTGGTTTCACAAGCCTTGCGGACGAGATGCGAGAACTCCGTCGTCCATCTGATATACCGGTTAGTGATGGATTTTTAAAATCTTTGTACGTTGATTTTCATTACGCGAACCAAGAGTTTAATGAAAATGAATTTTTCACTAATTATAGTTCACCTCCCCCGAAGGTTCCAATCGAACACAGTATATATGGATTGACTCTGGGATTCGGTCTAGGTGATAACCCAAATCTCGACATTCGCATACCACTTTCAGTATCTCGTTTAAGTGTAGGAGAAATTGATGATTCAGGCATGATTGCCGGGATTGAGTTCTTTCCAAATTATCGTATTAATCAGTATGTTGCCTGGGGAGTGAATATTGCCCATCTTAATTCTTCTAGTGATTTCCCAATTTTTGATGAATCGATGACTAGTGTTTCATTTGAAACTATGGTCGAATCGAGTGAAGCTTATGGAATGAATTGGTCTGGGCGTCTTTCACTTGGACGATACTTCCCTAGCAATGACATAAACGATCAATCCTTTTGGCTCTTCAAAGGGGCACTTGCTCTTCATTATCATTTACACAAGAATTTTACCATGCTTCCTTTTTTACGATTTAACTACAGCAACGGAGATGTATTAACAGATTCAATGTGGGTAGATTATGGAACAGAATTTATATTTATGCCCAATTCACCTTGGAATTTTAGTTTAGGAATTGCTGGTGTAGGTGGTCATGATGTGATCGAAGAGGGTATGGAATTTTACTTATCCACAAAGGGAAATTTTTAAATTTTAAATTTTAAAACACCTATGAAGATCAAACAGACATGCCTCATCACCTCTTCCACAATAATCTTATTTGTGAGCGGTTGCACTCGTACCGCAAATAAGACAGGCCCACTGCATCCTTATCCTGAAATCACCAACGACATCGAAATTGGAGAATCTGTCCGAGGTGAGGGCACACGTGCGGAACTTTTAGGATTTATTCGCTGGGGAGACGCTGGGCGAGCCTCGTTTCGTGCACAACCTCAAGAACATGAACTTGGCGGCAAGGTAGTTAAGCAATCAATGCAGTCTGCAGTTTACCAAGCACTTGATGGTCAACCCGATCACTTCATTGTCGATCCTCACTTCCATACCGTTGAGCATAATTTTTTGATTTTCAAGACAGCTAAGACACAAGTTGTTGGGCGTAAGGCTGTTAATAAGAATTATCGACAAGTTAAAAAGTTTAATACTGATGATACTGATACCCTCATACTCGAAAAGTCTCCTCAAACATATACGGTTGATAGAAATGGAAGAGAGGCAACCAAGATTACGACATCTGGTAACATTACCCCATTCGTTACGGATTCTGCAAAAGTGTATGACACTTCAGCTGGAGTTCAGAGTTTGGATTTAGATGCACCTTCAGATAATGAAGCCTCTTCAGGAAATATCGGTTCATCTATGCAACAACTTGAGATCAAAATGCAGGAGTTGAATCGTCGGATTCAAGCATTAGATCGGTAAGAGAAATTTTTTTAAAGTATATTGAATTTTGCTTTTAAAATTTAAACTCCGAGCAATTCTGCTTGTGCAGGATTTTTAATCATTGCTTGCTTAAATTCATCTACATCAAAATCCGCAACCACAAAGTCGCCATTTTTTAATGTCGGTGTCTTGCTTTGACCACTACAACCAAGTAATTCGTTCATCTTTGTTGGGTCTTGTCGAACATCAACGACATTGAGCTTGAGTTCGATTTTTTTAAAATATTCCAATGCATCAATACACCACGGACATCCCTGCTTAACATATAAAATAGGTAAATTCATTAAGTTATCCTTATGCTAGATCTATTTAATTTGAAAGTGATTTCGTAATTATGTTCTTTGCTTTGCCTTTTTTTATTGTCTCAACATTCTAATCTCAAATGGTGCGGGAACAAAACAATTTGAATAAGGATAATGGTTATATTCATGTTAAAGGAGCTCGTGAAAATAATTTAAAGAATGTAACCGCCCTTTTTCCACGCGGTCAATTAATTGGGGTTACTGGGGTAAGTGGTTCAGGGAAATCATCCCTTGTCTTTGATGTATTGGCTGCGGAAGGGCATAGGAAATATGTTGAAAGCTTGTCAACCAAAGCCCGTCAGGCCTTAGAGAAGGTCCGTCGTCCAGAAGTTGATTTTGTCGAGGGATTATCTCCAGTACTTGCTATTGAACAGGCAGTTGCTGGTTCTTCTGGCCCTCGAAGTACATTAGCAACTACTACAGAAATTGCAGATTATTCAAAGTTGTTATGGGCCACGGTCGGCTCGCCTCATTGTCCTTTGGACGGTTCACCTGTTTCAAAAAGAAGCTTGGATGATTGTGTTGGGCAATTATTAACAATCGGAGAGGGCAAGAGAGTTTTGATTTTGTCTCCAATTATGGAAGCAAAGGCATCAGTGCTTCGCGAGGAACTCCCCAATTTTGAAAGAAGAGGTTTCCAGCGTGTTCGAATTGATGGGGAAATTAAGCGATTGGACGATCGAGATCTTATTCCAGAAAAAACCAAAGGGCGTGAGCTTAAAATGGACTTAGTAATCGA